>CP128433.1:2699500-3011500 GCA_032615215.1 Microbulbifer sp. MKSA007
TTTCACGAGTATTAGATTGGTAGCCATCGATGCTTCTTCCGTGGCCACCGTTTTCCAGCATTTCCGCCACTTGCCGTAATAAAGATTCAACATACAGCCCGTTGGGTTTCACGAAGGCAGCCAACAGGTCTGGCTGTCTACTCTCCCCGCCCCAAAAGTTAGCGGGAAGGACCTCAATGATAAATCTAGAAGTCGTTAAGGCCTCATCAGTGTTGTCTCGTAAATTGACTGAAAGTGAAACGGAAACCTTCATTTCTTCTGTTAAATTAAACAACAAGTCATGCGGCACGTTGAGCGGGCGTTTTTGAAGCGAGATCGCTTGTCCTGGACGAATTTCATCGATAGACCATTCTTCTGGAGCGAAGATTTCGGGATCCGAACGTAGCGTGACAACCAAGTTCTTTAATAGTGCGACTGGTGCATTGTCCACTGGCTCTTCGGGCGCGGTTGGCGCGTACAAGCTAATTGACCTGAATATTGGATACGCATTTTGTTGTGCGGCCAATGAGAAGGTGGATAATTGATCTATCTTTAACTGAACGGCGGGCTCAGATGCCATTGGTTCATCCGTATTCGTAGAATTCATGTCAGAACTTTTCTTTCAGAATATTTTGCTAATAACTTATTGTTATACCGCAACCGCGGTTCGATCAAATACTGCCGCAGTGGCAGTTCATTTAATGAGCCATATCAATGCAAGCCGCATGGAGGTCGCTACTACCAGGGCTTTTCGGTCCTACTACCTGATTGACCGCTGTGTAATCCCATTCAATGAGTACGAACTGAATCGGAAAGGCTAACACTGGCGCTTCCGCGGGGTGAAAGAGTTGGTTGGATTGAGGGGTTGAAAAACCGCTTTTGCTGTGCCGTTTGTGTATCATTTCGCCTTGGTCCGTGGTGGAGTCCAAGCGACATTATGCGCCTCTAGTTTGCCTGACACAATTGATGGAGATCAGAAAATAGCCGTTAAAAAACGGTCAGCAATCGGGGCATCTCCAAGTTGTTAGAGATGATTAGCCTCTATATTTAATCGTATTTGGGAGTCAACACAGTTAAAAAAATTCTCCTAAATGTTTCAACTATACATATTTAGTCTTGATTTGAATCATTTCGATATTGCTAACTTTAGAGAGAACTTCATTGGAGAGGGTCAAAATATATTAATAGAGTATATTTGGCGTGTGAGGCTCACAAGGAAATGTCAAATTAAAGGGGCCATTCCTTCAGTATATCACTGGTAATATACTGGCCAGGCTCATACTTACTTAGAAATCTTTTGAAATCCATCCCAAGCTTTCCCGGCGAGGATTTGGACATCGAATCTAAGTCTTTCAGTACAAAGCCTACCTTCACAGCCCCTTCGATATTAGCTTGGTACTTAGTCAGCACGGCATTCCAGAGGAAGGAAATAGGACGAGCCCATTCTCGCAAATTGCCGCTATAAGATAAAGGTACAAACTTCCCGCTAGAGTCAAGTATCCAACCATCTTTTGCTTTTGATCGCCGATTCTCCAGAGTGACAAATGTCTGCTCGTCCAAAAAACGAGCCCCTAATGCTTTGAAGCTACTCTTTGTGTGCACTGTAATTTTTCCATTTAAAAAGCACACCACAGGAAATCTAATAACAGGACCCATTTATTATCCTCAATTAATTGCCCTTTCCAATGCACGCTTAAATTCGAATGAGCCACTTTGCCGTTGAGTCTCATGCGTTTGGGTGAGTCGTGCCATCCCTATTTCGTTATGAGCTATTTGACACTGTGTCACAGTCGATTGTCCTCTAGGTACTTTAGCGCAACACTTAATGCTTCATCAGGCTTTGTATTGATATCTGGCTGGATTTTATATACTAGCTCGTCACGTATCTAGGTTGACAACCCTATTGGCGGCGCAATAATTCCCATTCCTCAGAAATTTGTAAGGTTTCCAAGTTTGATACAGGTGCTGAATCTAATCATTGCAGGAGGAAAAGCTCAGGATTTCATTGCATTAGCAAATAAAGTTTTATTAACTGTAAAGGGTTCATTTGTACTAATTTATTGCGGTATATGTTGATAAAATATTAATCGGCACCGGGATTAAATTCTCATTTGATGTATCAGGGTGGATTTTAAATATTACTTCGACGCCACATGATAAAGGTCTTATGACATGGAATATCATCATATTAAATACGAGCAAATTGGCCCTGTAGCCATCGTTACTTTTAACCGTCCAGAGGTTAAGAACTGTATTGGTACTCGCGCTCACCGTGAGCTGGTGGATGCATTCGATCGCTTTCGTACCGATGACGGAGCTAAAGTTGCGGTAATCACCGGTGCTGGCGATTCTGCATTTTGTGCAGGGGGTGATTTGAAAAGCAATCTTGCTGCAACCGAACCCACTAATCACCCCGATCCTGACGTGGCTGTTTTATGTCCTGTAGAGCCCGCTGATATTGCCCGGCATAACCGAGGAGAAGCTCCAGGCATTATAGGCCCATCCCGCTGGACCGATATTTATAAGCCTATCATTGCGGCTGTGAACGGAATTGCTTATGCGGGTGGCTTTGAGTGGGCATGTTTTGCCGATATGCGGATTGTAGAAGAACACGCATCCTTTGGAATGACTTGTCGTCGTTGGAATATCGGCTTAGCCGATGGTGGTACTCAGCGTTTGCCGCGTATTGTTGGTATGGGACGAGCGCTGGAGTTAATCATCACGGGAAAAGTTATTAATGCTGAAGAAGCTTATCGCATTGGGTTGGCCAACGAAGTGGTGCCAAAGGGAGCCGCATTAGGTCGTGCCGTTGAGTTAGCACAGTATATCTCTACCCTTCCCCAGCCAGCGATTCACTCTGATAAAGAAGCCGCCATTCGTGGTTATGGAAAGGATCTTGATGAAGGCCTACGAATTGAGGCTGAGTGCTTTAACCGATTATTCAGCGACTCTGAATCCAGAGCAGAGCTATCCGAAGGCTTGAGACGCTTTAACGAGCGCGATCATCCTGACCGAGTACGGGGACAAGCCAAAACACCCGGCATTGTTCGTAGCGAAATGGAGTAATTGCGACAAGCCAAAAGAAGGCTGTATTTAAGAGAATATATTGTTTAGGGGCTTAGATACCACGAATATATCTCGGACAATGTAGTAGAGGCCCATAGTGGCTATATGGGCCTAGCTATTTTGGTGAATCAGTGGGGTTCTTATCGTCACTTTTATGATCTGGACAGCCGCCCTCTTCCCAAGGCCCAGTTTTTATTAGACGCATGAATCGGATACATGTTGTTTATTTGCTGTTACGCTCAACCATTCGAATCCATATTCTTACTCCAAGCCATTGGCAAAAACGCATCATCGAGACTGACATTCAGATTGTGGGTAGAGTAATTCGAGAGTACTTTTAGGCTAGTTCCAACTATCACCTCTAGAACCGTCTCTTTCGTATAACCTGCTGCAAGAAACGCCTCAACTTCCTCTTCTGTAGCCCATCCACGTTTCTCATTGATAATGACACTGAATGCTCGGAGTGCTTCGAGTTTAGGGTCATCGAGTGTTTTACCGCTACGCAGAGCCTTGATTACATTTTCATCTACACCGGCCATTTTGCAAACGGCGGTATGCGCAGCCATGCAGTAGGTGCAACCGTTTAGACGGCTGTTTGTCATCAGGATTATCTCTCGCTCCGTTTCGCTCAAGCGAGATTTATCGAATAATCCCATAAGTGTTAGGTAGCTCTCTACCATTACAGGTGATTCGGCCATGGTTGCCATTAGATTGGGTACAAATCCCATTTTCTTTTTAGCGGCTTCTAGAGTGGGCTTAGAGGCTTCTGGTGCTGTTTCAATTGTGTAACGTGTAAAATTGACCATGAGTCTTACCATATAAGTTGGGTTTTACGGTGCTCGATATCGATTTACATTGAGTGCTTCCACCTCTTTGGCGCTAGTCAGCGCTAAAGAGGTGGAGGTGTTTACATACTATGCAGTTGTAGACTGACTGAGCTTTTCAAGTACGGGAAATAAGTCGCTGGGTTCGGGGCGACGTGTATAGTCAGGATTCACCTCCGCATATGCGATTGTTCCATCGGTATCTATGACATATCTTGCAGGCATAGGTAAGTTCCACGCGCCGTCACGATGGATGGTCGGGAGTTCGACTTTGAACACCTTGTGGAACTCAATTACATAAGGTTGTAATGTCCAGCGGATACCAAACTCTTCAGCAAGCTTTCCACTTTGATCAGTCAGAATTGGGAAGCTTAGCTTGTTATCTCTCTGGGATTTGCGGCTTTCAGCGGGCCCTTGCATGGAAATAGCAACCAGGGTTGCGCCACGCGCTTTGATCTCTGCAGCAACTTCTTCTAACGCTTGCAGCTCAATATTGCAGTACGGGCACCACACGCCTCGATAGAACGTTAGAATAACGGGCCCTTTGGCAAGGAGTTCTTCCAGGACAAGGTCGTTACCTTCTGAATCTGGCAATGTAAAGTATGGGACTTTCTCCCCTACTTTAATCGAACGTTCAACTTGGCCACTAGCAGCCAATTCCCTGGATGATCTGGCAAAGGCTTCAAATGCTCCTTCCGGGGCCTGTTGTTTAAATACTTCTTTGAAAGCATCTAGTTTGTCTTGAAGAGACATAACCTATTCCTCTAATGGTTTAAAGTTTGGAAGCGCGAGCTTTGGGTAAGCCTTCGATGGGCCAAGAGGCGACGTGCTTAACTCTCCAATTGGCCTTTATGCAGGTACTTACGCCAAACCACTATTGGGAAGATTAGTTACTTTGATTTGCGCTATAAACATGCTATTTTGAAACTCATTGTATCCATTAGGGACACAATCTGTGTTTCAACAAGCCCATTTGAACGAAATAGTCGTATTTATTGCCGTAGCCGAACACGGAAGCTTTACAAAGGCGGCGGCATCATTGAACTCAACCAAATCAGGCGCTGGTAAGGCAGTTAAGAAGCTTGAGGAGGAGTTGGGTCTTAAGCTATTCAACAGAACCACACGAAGTATCAGGCTGACAGAAGAAGGCAAAATATTTCTAGATGCCGCAAAACATGCGTTAGAAACAATCAATGAGGCCAGGCTTTTACTGCATGCCAGGAAGGATGAGCCTGCCGGACGATTGCGTATCAATTTGCCAATAGGCATAGGCCGAAATATTGTCAGTGCTTTAAAGGGGTTCACGCAGTTGCATCCCAAGGTTACGGTCGAGGTCTCTCTTTCAGATAGCCTGGAGGACGCTATTAAAGGTGAATGGGATGTCGTTGTTAGAATTGGCGAACTAGAGGATAGCTCTTTTATCGCAAAAACATTATGCGGATCTAGACGTATTTTGTGTGCTTCGCCTGAATACCTTTCCCAGAAAGGTAAACCTAAGAATTTGGAGGAGCTGAGAGAGCATGATGCTCTTGTTTTCAGAGCGCCTACAGGAAAAGTAAGAGCCTGGTCATTTCGAGAAAATGATGACTCAATTACTGAATTCTCCCCTTCCCCGCTGGCAATTTTTAGAGATGGACGAACACTGATAGATGCAGTAGTCGCTGGTATGGGTATTGCTCAGGTATATGATACTGCTCTCGGTTCTTCTATTCAGACTGGCGAAGTTATTGAGTTGTTTCCTGAGAAAGTAGTACCCGGTCCACCGGTTAGTGCACTGATTCCCAGTGGTAGAGCGATGCCTGCGAAAACGAGAGTTTTTATCGATTTTCTACAAAGCGTGCTGGATTAGGATTTAGGGTGTCAGGTGAAATCGCAAAATAATTTCACCAAGAGAACCCCCTCTCTAGTTCTAGAAAGGGGGAGATTGGTAGACGAAAACCTTCTGCTTGCTAAGTTTAGGTCTTTCGCTAAGCAATACTTTTAAAGGTTGGTTTGTCCTTTTCTAGCTGTGGTGCTGAGTCAGCAAAAACATGCAGGAAAGTCGTAGGATTTGGACGTCTGCGATAATTGTCGGTCTCATCCCCGAATAGAACTTTGCCACCTTCATCCAGTGCTATCACCGTGGCCATAACGGTATCCTTAGGGTACCCAGGCATTCCTGCAGGGGAACCGCCAATGTCTTCAATGCCTAAGGCTTTAGCACCCATTAGGTTGTCATCTTGAAGAATTTCAAAATGACCAGGCAGGTCAAGCTTGTCGGCTAACTTCCTTGAGTTGTCGTAGCCTTGGTTAGAGATAAACTTTACCTTCACATCATATTGCTTAAGTGTCTCAGCATACTTCTTCACTTCTTTTAATTGGTTCATACAAAATGGGCACCAGTTGGCTCTAAAGAACACTAATAGTGTTTTAGATTCGTCAAAAGAGGTGGAAGACACACTTGTTTTATCTAATCGATTAAAGTTCATTTCAGGCAGTTTTTGGCCTTTTGATATAGCTTTACTCTTTTTACGGTTGTAGACGGAGAATGACCAGATATACCAGTGAAGGGATATGAAGCCCAGGGCAGCAGCTGCAATAGGAATGTACTGAGGCAAGGATATTGGAGCCTGGTTCGAATAAGTTGAATAAGCAACCAGTGCAACTCCTATAAAGTTAACGGCTTGAATAACTGGTAATCTTTCTGACGTTCTTGAAATGCTGAACACATTTGTTAAGACCATCAAGAAAAATGGTAAAGGCAGGGTCGCTAAAAGCGCGCCGACCCAAACCGGATTGCCACCAGATATATAGACCATGATGCCGGACCCTACTCCGCCAAGCATGTTTAATAGAATCATTGGTAAAATAAGTTTTGCTTTCATTTCAAGCTCCTGAAGCGTTGGGTTAATGTCCAAAACTTGCGATCTATCCTAGTACATCACATTGACTCAATAATCAGTTCGAATAGAGAAACAATGTTGCGAAAACGGATACAATTGAATTTATTTTATCGATCTATTAGTTGTGGCTGGCATGAGTAACTTACACTCAGTTCTAGCAGGAATTTAGTATTTCTTAACAAATAAAGGAGCTAGTAAGCTGGAAGAAGGTGTAAAGATGTAGACAAGATCAGACCATGATCTGACAGTTCGTCTTGAATAAGAAGGGTTTACCGGTTTTGATGAAAGTGCCTAAACCTAAAAGCAAAACTAAGGATAAACCCCATGATCCATACTAATGATCGCATCATCAAACATTAACTGCTAGGTGATTTCGATTGCAATACCACTCCAAACGTAACTATGCCTTCCAGCGTTTTGATGGCGCAACGTTCGCCATCCAATATCAGCCCTCCAAACTGGTTGATCTTCATTCGGGTTATAATATTTGACTGTGGTCCCATCCTTGGCAACCAGGATATTATGGAAACCCATTTCATGAGCAGACCCAGGGGAAGGGCCTCGAAACATCATAAAAGCGCAATTGTAATAGGTGTCGGTAAGCAAGTTCCTCGGCATTCCCCCATTACTAGCTGGCTGTATGAGATTTGTAAACAACGCATTATAATCAACTCTATTGCCCGGCTGCGCGAATTGAAGGCACATGTCTTTCTGGGTCGCGTCATATAAAATCCGACCGGTACGCCCAGGGCACTGGGTATTCACATAGTTTCGCACACGCATCGGTGAACTATTGTTGGCCGCCACTAAGGGATGGTCGGCACCGTTTGGCATCGGAGGTAGGTCCCCATTCTGCCATTTGATAGCGCGCCACAGAGTGTCTTCCACAAAACTCTGTGGCCTTGGCGCACGGAGATCAAATCCTGACACTGCGATCTCGGTACAGTGAGCGGCGCAAGAATTACCGTTCTGACTCGGTAAAGTTTTAAGATTCAACATCAAAATTTCCTTTTTCGTTGTGCTTGACAGTGAGAGTAGTGAGTCCAATGTACCAATTTGATAGGCAGTAATATATAAAATGGAGTGAAAAATAAGATTACGAGTTATTACGTAACCAGCAGTAAAACCGCGTACTTCCCTTTCCTGATTTAAGGGCCATTTTTTCAATGCCACTTTCAAAGGACTTCGAGACTGAAGCAGCTCTGTCTGAGTAGCAACACAGAGATATAAATTCTTAAATCAATCGCTATAGCAGTTCTACGGTCGTTAGTAACCATAGAAATTTTATTAAAAAAAGGATAATGTTTTTAATCAGCGTTTTATCCTCCACATCCTTGGCATAATCGTATAAATTTAATAATGCCGTTAGGAAGGGCTATAGATGTTTGGTGTGGCCTCATACACTCCAAACTATTTTTTTATTTATAGATAACGCAGAAGACGGGCCCTTAACTTTTCGGGCCATCCTAATCTTCCATCTACGACAGTTACCAGCTGGAGAATAGCCTCATAAGGACGAGGTTTTCAGGAGTGTAAACTCGCTTTACTAGTGTAAAAAGCTCGGTTATCCCCTGAGCCTCTTTATTCAGCATCACAGGTTATTGGCAGTAGATCTTTTTGAGAATCTAACTGTTCTAACTTTACTGGTTGCTCCACCAGCTCCACCAGCTCCATAGTTCTGCTTATCCTCCATTAGGCTCCGTTTGCCCTAAATGCGTTTATCTCTGTTAGTGATCAGCGTATCTATCACAGGAACTTATATGCCTTTCTGATAGTCAAATTTTGCCAACTGAATTCTGGAAAGTTATTGATAGGTTCTGATTGCCATGGAACGACGTGATTTCACAAAATTATTTCTTGGAGCTACCTCTATATTTGCTGTCCCTCGACCACTCATCGCTTTAGATGCTTTATCAAGTCAACCGGTGAATGATGATGATGATTTTCAACGTCTCATTCGCCATCGTATTCTTAAGCAACACGCGGCACATGCAGCAGTTGCAGGTACCCTAAATTTTTCTGATCGTAAAATTTTTACTGTCCGAGTGCCTGAAGCCAAGGATACTTATCAACTAGGGGACGATACGATTTTTGAAATTGCGTCGTTAACTAAGATATTTACGGCCTTGCTATTGGCTGTTGAAGTTGTACATAAGAGAGTGCAACTCGATGATCCTCTCCAGGATTACGTACCAGCCGGTGTAAAAGCTCCAACTTTTGAAGGGCAACAAATCACTCTCGCCGACCTGGCTACCCATGCTGCCTCTCTTCCTCTAAGACCAAATAATCTTGCTGCATCGGCGCCCGATGCGCCCAATAAGTACGCTGGTTACTCCTTTGAGCAGCTCTATAGTGGCTTGCCAAGCTATCATCTGAAAGCTAGCCCGGGTACTCAATTCAGCTATTCAAACCTGGCTTTTGGGCTCTTAGGTCAAGGACTTGCTTTGAAGGAAGGCCGCTCTTTTGCAACGATATTGCGAGAGCGTGTGACGGGACCTTTAGGGCTAAGTGATACCACTTTAGAGGATGATCCCAAGAAGTCTGCTCGGCGAGCTCAAGGCCATGACTTCTATCTCAGCCCGATCGGCCCAACAAGCGATGGGGTGCTCTCGCCGGCTGGCGGTTTACGATCTACAGCCAGCGATCTCCTCACACTTCTAGACTTGTTTATCAACGGTCGAGGCCCTAAGGATTTGGTTGCAGCATCGCGACTAATGCTGTCAATTGATAGGCCGGGAGGCAGTGATATCACTCGTATGGCCCTGGGTTGGCGCAGGACAACCACCAATGGAGAGACTTACTATTGGTCCAATGGCAGCAGTGACGGATCGCGTACATTTATGGGTTTTAACCCAGTGCGGAGAGCGGGTGTTGTTGCCTTGGCAGATACTGCCAGCGGTGAAGGGCTGGATGATATTGGTCATCACTTCTTGAACCCCGAGCAGACAGTATCTACTAAGGTTGTCCCTGTCCCAGACTTCATCACTTTACCAGAGGAGGTGCTTTTGAGAGGTGTCGGGCGCTATGGGCACGGAACAGATGATATTGTCGAAATCAGCCGCGGCTATACAGGTCTTATAGTTTCAGCGGAATATGGAGAATTCGTAATTCGACCGCAATCGTCCACAATCTATGCATCGAAGATGGTTCCAGGGTTGACTATAGAGTTTGAGGAGGGCGATACGAGCCCTGCCCGCTCGTTTATTCTTCGTCAAGGTGGAAAAGCTTATTCCTATAAGCGACTGCCCTAGTTTGAATGGTCAGTTAGTTACTACTGGGGTGGAAGGAAAGAATACATCGCACTCGAGACACGCTGAGAATACATCCTTGTAAGCTCCTAATCGGCACCCATGCCTCATAGGGTCCGAAGCGCGGTGTATCTTTCCTTCTCCCTTTTTAGTAAGTGCAGCCTAGGGGAATATTGGACGAAACAGTTTAACTTATTGATAAATTGAGATTTTTTATGTCAGTTAGATCATTGCTGCAAATTGATTTATCAATACCACATCTTAATTGGGCTGGATTAGGCAGGGTTTCGTAGTGGCCGACGTTCAGTAATTACTAGCCCAGTTAAAAATCAGTAAAAATCAGTTAAAGTGACTCAAAATACTGCGAACTGCCTCAATCCCTCCGCAATATTAATCTATGAGTAATTTCCAGAAGAATTATTGCAAGACACATTAGGAAATTTTAATCCGAGGTGGATTGTTAAGAAGTGCTATTCCTGAATGATTTCAAGAATATTAATGTACAGTCGTGCTAAGTAATATTATATATTCTATTTTGCTCTGGTTTGGCATCAGAGCAGAAACAGTGGATTCCATCGCTGAAAGTAGCAGGAAAAGGCAGGAGAATAATTATGACAAAAATAGTGAGCCGCAGTATCAACCGGGAAGTGAGTTTTACCGTGTTGGTAGAGGATAATTCGCCGATACTTTTTCAAACGAAGGTCAAAAAATCACTCGAAAACTGGCTGGATGAAGCACAGACTATCTTAAAACGAGCGATAGATATGTGCACTGTAGCGATTACATACCCTGATAAGGTTCCTGATAAGTTTAAAAATTTAGTCTCCTACTACTTCGGCCTTCCTATGGATTGCCCGCCACAAAGATATTCAAATTGTGTAAATGCGATACTTCAAAAACTCAGTAAAACCCAGATAGGCTTGAGTGGTGATGTGGAGTGTGCGGATGTAAAAATGATGCCCACCTTGTGTAAGGTTCAATGCTCTACCATATCGACGATAGGATATCCATTTGGTATTGAGGACCCTTCGAAAAATGCGGCCGGGTTTGTGTTTGTGCCCTTTACGGAAAGTTGGGGCAGATCAATTTCAAACTTCTGTAAGTTGTCATGGGCTGGTGGAGGGCAACTTAAGGGGGGAGCTTTATGAAGCCCAATCAAAACCCTATCTGCTTGAGTTTTAGTAAAATTTGGGAGAAAGGTGAGGTATTCTGCATTGTTACTCTGATCCATGAAGGAACACATAAATATGCGCAAACCGTGGATCATAAATATTTCAATGATGAAGGCATCGCGGATAAATTGGATAAAGCTATTAGTGAAGGTGGCGCTATATGGATGAAGTTCCATCAGGACAGTGGTAAAACCCATGAACAAGCATTCAAGCTTGTTGTACAGCAGGCATTCAATCAGTTACGCGGACAAGATGCAGCGGCAACTCTTATGGCAGAGCTCACTGAGGTGAAAGCGGTGGAAAATGCGGACTCAGTGGCATGGTTTGCGTATGACGTAGCACAATTACCCTCTGAGCAGGAAGTTGGGAGAGTTATAACAGGAATGGTAGGTAAACGAAAAGTACACCCAAGCCTACTTAATCATTAAAGGAAAACCCAGGGGGCAGTCGAATTAATAGAGACGATTACGTTTCCTGCAATTTGGGGTCCTATCCCGAAATCAGAGAACTGTCCCCGGGACCCAAGGGTTTCTATGTTTGGGGTGTAGATGCTCTGGCAAGTCCGTGATTGGTGAAGGATTGGTTGATATTGGTCACCACTTCCCGTACGCCGAGTACACGGTAACAATTTACACTGTTACTACCTAGGATTTTATCGCTGGAATTGGAGAGGTACTTTAGGGAGTTGGCTAACGCGTGCGATGCAGTTGTTACCATCAAAATCAGTCGTGACCATGCCAACCCTATTGTTTCAACGGGATTTGGAAAGTTCGTAATTCGGCGGCAATCGTCCACAATTTATGCATCGAAGGTCGTATCAGCGCTAACTATTGAGGCCAAGTGAGGGGACATGAAGGCTCGCTGTTCGCTTACTCTTATAAGTGTGTATCTCTATTTGGATAAATGCGGCCCGCTAATCGCTAATACCTTGAAAGGAAAGATCAATGCTCTATCCAGAAGTTACGATGTCTAGTAACACAATCCACAACCCGAAAGAACCCCGACACCTTATGCGCGCCAAGATTGTGCCTAGGACAGTGCGTGTGCGTCGTGGTGGCAAGGTGATTGCCGAGAGTAGTAATGCTTTGAGAGTTACAGAACTCGCAAAAGATATGCTCGACCCCGTATTCTATTTCCCAAAAGAAGATGTTCTTGCTCCCCTCTCCCTTATAGAGGGAAAGACAAGCTATTGCCCACTGAAAGGCGATGCCAGCTACTTCTCAATCGATGATAGCGGAGAGGCTATTGCATGGGCCTATGAAGCTGCTTTTGACTTTGCCGGGGTGATCAACGGGCGTATTGCCTTTTATCCGGATCAAGTGGCAATCGAAGAAGTTGGAACTTCATCATGACCCTCTTCCCATAGACTCTTTTAGGTTAATGATACAAACCATGCCTAGAACCTGGTTGCAATAACACTCCGCCCTTTTATAGGCACTTGTAGCGAAGGACCACTCCGCCCATTTCAAGGGTATCTGCCCGCATCAGCTCAAAATTTTTCTGGATGCCGTCAGGCTTGAAGAGAGGTGAACCAGCTCCAAGTACGATAGGTGCTAGGCATATCCGGTACTCGTCTACTAGACCCTCTCTGAGCAGAGTAGCTACAAGATTCGAACTACCAAATACGAAGATATCCCTCTTCCCGGTCTCTTTTTTCAGCGCGCGAACATGTTCGGCCGCCTCGCCTTTCAGTAGACGAGTATTTGACCAATTGGCGGTTTCTAGCGTGCGAGAGATGACGGCTTTTTCAAGCGAGTTCATCATGTCCGCAATCGCCCCAGTTTCGTTTTGCCAATAATCGGCCATCCCTTTATAGGTGCGACATCCGAATAGCAAGGTGCCGATTTCATCACCCTGTCGAAGAGAGAAGGCTTCTAATTCGTCGCCCCACACTGTTGCGTGATGGTCCAATGACCACGGAGCGGTACCTTCAAAGCAGCCGTCCAACGACATCACATTCCAAACCACTAACCGTCTCACAATCTGATCCTCATGTATTTGTCTCTTGTATTGTCTGTTGGGACTGAGCTTGATGAGGGCAGTGTCACTCAGCTTGTTAAGGCCTTGCGCTAGTAGCTCTGGGCTTCCGAGGCGGTTTGGCCATGCGTAGTTCAAATATTCTTTCGCGATATCTATCTGTTACTTCAAACCGAATTTGTCGCAGCTTGAATTGTCGCAATATCGATCTTTCTCATGGTCATCATCGCGGTAAAGGCGCGTTTTGCCTTGTTACGGTCGGGGTTCGTTGTAAGATCGAGTAACAGTTTTGGCGTAATTTGCCACGAATGGCCCCAGCGATCCTTACACCAACCGCAGGCGCTCTCTTGCCCACCGTTATCCACAATCGCATTCCAGTAACGGTCAGTTTCTTCCTGGTTTTCGGTAATAACCATAAAACTGACCGATTCATTCGGAGTAAAATTTGGGCCGCCATTCAGTCCTATAAACTTGCGCCCGAGGACAGTCAATTCAACAGTTAGCTCACTGCCCTCATGGCCGCCGGGGTAGTCAGCGGCAGCCGTATTAACACGGTCGACATGACTGTTGGGAAAAGTTGCTGCGTAGAATTCCGCCGCTTTCTTTGCTTCGCCGTAGTCGAACCAAAGACAGGTAACGAGTTCTGTCATTTTGATATCTCCTTGGGATTTAAACGGGTCGAATACTTACTCTGCTGAAAGGCTCTGGCATTGATAGTTATGTCGGGACATCTGGTGGGCGTTCCAGATCTGATCTTACTGCTGAGCGTATCGGCATAATGTGCGCAGCTTTCCTTGAATACCAAGTCAGTGATGGGCTCCATAACTTTCGAGTTCCTATCTCTGCTTATCTATCCCAAATTGCGCTTAGACTGCCGGCCCTACTCTCGTTGCAGGGAGAAATCGCCAGTCGTGATACTTCCGCCTCGAACATAGGTCACACAAATTACACCGCTATTTGTCGTTATGGCTTGCTGTACATGGAACGCTGTAGGGATCACACCTGAACCGAAAAGATGTTTCCCGTTACCCAGGACCAAAGGAAAAAGCAGTAATTTAAACTGATCAATTAAGTCCGCTTTGAGTAGAGTTTGAATAAAGTCAGCACTGCCTGGAACCAACAAATCAGGGCCATTGCTAGCCTTGATTGCACGAAGCCTCGAGATTGGGTCATTCCCCAGCCACTCGCTGCCTTCCCAAGTAAACTCAGGTTTCGTGCGAGAAGCCACGTATCGTGTTGTACCGTCGATTTTTTTGGCCAGCTGGATTTCACTTTCATCAACACCCTCAGGCGGAGGGTCAGCAGCAACTTTTGGCCAATGCGCAGCGAAAATATTGTGAGTCCGATGGCCAAGTAGTAACTCAAATGGCGCTGCGAACACATTGCCCATGAATTCACCAACACCTTCATCAAAATAGGAAGCTACCCATCCACCAAGCTCAAAGCCCCCTGAAGAGTCCTCTTCCGGGCCGCCAGGGGCCTGCATCACACCATCCAGGCTAATAAACGTGTTTACAATTATTTTTCGCACAAGTTCTTCCCTGTTGGTTCTATTGGTCCAAATGATGCTGCGGGTTGTACTTGGACTGTTACTCAATGGCTATTGAAGCCCGAAGAGAAACAATATTGCCTTTCTCTATTCGGCTTCTACTTTTCTTGCTTCCAAGTATGCAGTCAGATTAGAAAGAGCGCGCTGCCATCCATTGCGAGTTCCCTCGATAATTCCCGAGCCGGCCAGGGAGGCGATTTGTATCGTTACCTTGAGTTCTGTCACTCTTTCACTTTTGCCGATCTCCACGCTAATCAAAGAGATACTCAGTGGAGAGCCATCCGTAGTTACACGTTCGGTGAACAGCAGCCGATGTGGCTTTCTGATTTCGTAATAGTGTGTTTCAACCCGGAATCGCAGATCATTACTTTGACCGCATCGATGTACGTCAATGCCTCCTTCGCGAAAGTCATTTTCGAGAAATTCGATTGTTTCATCTTCTGAGGGAGGCCCCCATATAGAGCGGGCTTGCGGGTCTTCCCATGCGGAAAATACCCACTCTCTCGGTGCTTTGATCCTTCTACTGATCGATATGGTGTCGTGGGATAAATCTTGGCTCATGCGAATCCCTCTGCGATGTTTGCAAAGCGTGAACAGCCCGAGTGCAAAAAATAACGATAGTTAGCTTTTTGGATAACTATAGTTAACAGTAATTGTTAGGTCAATGGATAACCGGCGAATGGCTCCGTGCAGTTAAAACTTCAACTCTAGGCGGGATGGAGGTCGAGAAATTGGCTTATGCCTATGGGATCCGTATTGTTGGGGCATCTACCCCTTTTGTACTAAGTCATCCTGCTCTTCTGCATCGAGCGTTTCGACATAGCTCGCCATCCGAGCCATCCTGCCTTCCCACATGGCCGTTTGTGTATTGATCCATTTTTGTGCCGCTGTCAGTTGCTTGGGTTTTATCTCACAGGTTCGCACGCGACCGGTTTTCTTGGAGCGAATCAAGCCTGCATCCTCCAGAACACCAATATGCTTCATGAACGAAGGGAGTGCCATCTCAAATGGTTCTGCGAGCTCGGTGACCGACGCTGGTCCGCTTATCAAATGCTGAATGACAGCGCGTCGTGTTGGATCAGCCAGAGCTTGGAAAACAGTATTCAGGTTGTCGTGATTTTCTTCCATCTGAATAAGTATATCGGTGAAATATTGTTAGGCAATGGCTGCCGGGTGTAGCTACGTATTAAAAGCAACTTAAGGTTACTCGGAAACCGCTTGTTCAGTCATTCGATTAGCCTTGCCACCTCAACGATAATAGATATGCTTCAGATGGTCTCCAAGCGCTAGTTCTGGTCCCTACTTTGATCATAGAAGCCGCTGGGGTTGATTGAATGGTGTTGGACAACAGTAATAAACTGTTTCAGTGTTGACAGACCACGGGAAACCACTTACTTAAAAGAATAAGGTGCAACAGTGATCGATTTTATTTATCAAAAGGATGTTCGAACTGAACCGATCTCTTATACAGTCCGGGCAATGCCAGAGACGGTCTTTGATGCCTGGATCATACCCAACATGGTTGAAAAATGGTGGGGACCTGACGATTTCACGACACGTGTACTCAACCTCACTGCCAAGGTTGGTGGGTGCTTTGCTTTTGAGATGACTGCTCCAAACGGCAGTTCCTGCGTTATGTCTGGTGTGTATCACAGCGTTGACAGGCCGAAGCGATTAGTTTTTGAAGTCCACGAGCATTGCAATCTTAATCTGCCAAACAACACCGAGCCGCAAGAAAATGCATCTTTGGTTGAAGTTGCATTCAGGGGCTCTGAGCTTGGTACCATCGTTACTCTGACACATACGCTTCTCAACACTGACTACGCAAAACTGGCAAAAGTCAGTTGGACTCAATCAATTCGTCAAATGGAAGCTGTACTTACCGAATCTTTCACGAGCTAGTGTTTTCTCTAATGGGCTGGATTAATGAGTTAATGTAAGTTTTCTTTGGATCAACAATATAATCCAGCTAGCGATAACAAATGGTGCGGTCAATACAATAATATTAGCGCTCATAAAAGCCATTGCGATTGGAACGGTTAATATGCTCCCTGCAATTGGGGCTAGCCATCGCTTACGACCATTTGATAATGCAATAGCGCTCAAAGGTGCATTGTAACCGAAGAGCCCAGCAAGAATTAATGTGGGTGATAAGGCCAGGAGCATGGCCAGTGATGTGGCCAGCATTCCACCAATAATACTCCAAAGCGCATGAGATTTATTCGAGATAAAAATCCCAATTAAAAAACAAATACCTGTAATGGCATTGTTCTGAAAAATGATTTGACCAATACCTTCGAATATCCCCCAGGTTGAGGTGTTTTCGTTAACGAATGCTACAGTTGGCGCTAGATCTAGTGCTGGAGCCAATATCCATATAGCCCATATCACCAGAATGTAGGGTGCAGTATAAGGCGGAAGGATAAAATGAAGCAGCATAAAGCGCATGATTATGACTGCTAAAGCACTTCCACCGACAATCAATAAAAAAGTCATTAGGGATGGAGCATATAATAAGAATATGACTACACCGATCAAAGCTCCATTGTACCCAAATAGTCCATCCTCAATTTGTTTCACGGGATAATTAAAAATATTTGCACAGGCAGTTGAGGTGATAACCCCAATTGCGACCCCTATAGCCATGGTAATAGAGTTAACTGTTACTCCGAGTATGAATAGAAAGCCACTCAAGGCGTTTCTTTGTAGGATGACCTGGCTAATTCCTCTGAAGAGACTGACAAGACAATTTCCGAGTTTTGTAGTTATTGGCTTTATCATAGTATCTCTATTACAGCCTTAATTCGAATTAGTTAGTGTGGCTGCCAGATTTTGAGCCGAGTGAAATTAGAATATATTCTGTATGAGATTAGCAAAGGGGTTATCCATTATCTTTCTTAACCTGAATAAGTTGTAATAGACCCTGCCCGCTCACTTATTCACGGCCATAAATATACTATTAACTTTAGGTTATCCAGGATAAGCCATGGGCAATACACAGTTACCAGGTATGCGGATCTTTTTTGATATATTGTAGTGCTACTTAGTTGACTGTCACGTTCTGACCAGAGACCCGTCTGCCTTAGCTTATTAGAGTTTCTTCATACCTGTGATTGAATGTGCTTCCCCAAAAACCATCTACAATTCAACACACCACTTAAGCGCCGTGGGTAATACATTAACTTCCGGTGTATATGGTTAAACGATACTTTCGGTAGTGAGGTAGCAAGCATGTTTAACAACGTAGGTTGGATTATCGAGGGAAAGATAAGAAAGGGACATGAAGCGGAGTTCAAAGCTGTTGTGAATGAGATGGTCGCAGCAACTAAGAAAGAAGGTGGAACCCTGAACTACCAGTATTACGTAACCGATGATGGAAACGTGCTTATTTACGAGCATTTCAAGGATTCCAAATCTGCTCATAAGCATATTGACTCGTGGGACAACTTTGCCGATCGTTGGATAGCTGCTGCTGAACCGACTCGCTTAGTCCACCTGGGAGATATGCCACAAGATCTTCGGGAGCGTCACTCAGGCCTGCAATCAACTCTATACCACCCTTACGCTGGATTTGAACGTTCAGGTGGTAAGGCTCACTAACCTTTAAGCGAAGAAAGTAAAGGTGTAAGACTTTCACCAGTTGAGTTGATTACTACATGTTTCAAGACAACTGGTGAAGGTTGGGTACCCTTTCATTTATAAAAAGTTACTCCAGCAGCTTCATGGAATCCCATATTTCTCAGCCAATCGATCGATTTCTGCTTGTGATCTGGAATTATCTGGACACTTCACACCAAACCATGGGTTTAGATCACTGTCTGTATTTGTAGCAGGTAGCTCTTTAACATCAAAACAGCGGTCTCCAACTTGAACAAAGGTTCCTGTCGAGGTCTGGTATCTGTTTTCTGTAGGCTGATATCGACGGACTTTGTTGCGTTCCCTGGTTATTTTTCTCTCGAGAACGGGATTGAATACAGACGGTTGTCGCCCTGACCTTGGTACAGTTGGGAAATCCCCGGAATGGGGCCTTGCCTCTAATGCTCCTTCCAATTTGGGTGGTGGCTCTTCTATTTTGGCTGGCTTCACCTTATTCAAACTATCAGGTATTGGCGGGCTAGTAACGGTTACTGCATCTGTCGGAGCGGTATCCTGCTCTGATACTACGCTCGGTTCTTCAGCAGTTGGCGGAGACGTAGAAGGCAGAGGAGTAATTGGGGCCAGTAATTTGACTTCTAGCGACGTTTTGGTCCTAGGAGTTGGAATTGATACTGGAACAACTATCAGTGCTATATGGGTTCCAATAGCAATCAGTACTGAGACTGCAAAGCGCCAATTTTGGGTAGTTTTGATGTTGGAGAGTGAAGGCGTCGTCGTATTAAAATCCATCTACTTCGTAGACCATATCTCAATAGACCTGGCCAAAATCCTTTTCCGAAAAACTCTGTGATTAGTGCGATAACAGGTAGGACTCCCACAGATCTTATAAGTTCTTTGGAGGCTCCAACTTCACCTGGTTGTTACTTTATGACAGTGAGGCCATCACCCTTCTCCATCTCGATGCCTAGCCTTCTTCGCTCCTGAATACACAGAGAGTCGGCCTAGGAGTTCCTAGTCGAACAAATCCTCGTAGCCTTACTGTAAGAATTTGCACTCCAGTACGACCAAGATGGGTATCTAAACAGATTGTCTTCAAATTAGGGCTTATACCCTGCCACTAAGGATATGGATTATATGAAATTTATCCGCTTAGCTCTTCGCACCTTGATCGCCGCTACATTAGTTTTTTCTATGCCATTCGCTCTAGCATCAGAGCCATTTTCCGAAGAACGATTCAAGGAGTTACAAGCCGCCAAACGACCCATTTTGATCGATGTGAGAGCAGATTGGTGCCCAACCTGTAAAAAGCAGGGCGAGATTCTGGCGCAGTTTCAGAGGGACAATGCCCAGTGTGGCCTTACGATCCTGAATGTGGATTTCGACTCCCAGAAAAAGTGGGTTAAGCACTTCCGTGCTCCTCGGCAATCAACGCTACTACTGTTTAATGGGGAGCAACAGGTGTGGTTCAGTGTTGCCGAAACTCGTGCCGATGTAATTCAGGAGAATATCTTCGATTCAGTTAAGGCTTGCACTGACAATGCTTGAGCTTAGCGCCATCCCCCTGGCTTTGATCGCGGGTACTCTCAGTATTCTCTCCCCTGCGTTTGGCCATTGGTGCCAATGGTTGTTGGTGCATCTAATAGCGCCGGGCGCTGGGGGCCGTACGCGTTGGCGGTTGGGCTAAGCTTGTCCTTTGCATTGGCAGGTACTGTGCTGAGCTTTCTATTGGTCTCCTTAGGATTAGACCCAGAACTCTTCCGCTATATTGCCGCGATAATGTTAGTGGCGGTTGCACTCGTCTTGTTGATCAAACCACTTTCCGATTGGCTTACCTTGCGCTTATCAAAAATCACTGTAGGGGCGAGCATTACCGGTGATGGGGCTTGGGCTGGGCAGTTTGGTATTGGCTTCCTTACCGGAATCATCTGGCTGCCATGTGTTGGCCCTACCCTGGGTGCCGCTATAGCACTGGCTTCCATGGGCCAACAATTGGGGCAGTCATTTATGGTGATGTTTGCTTTCGGACTAGGTACCGGTACAGCGCTTTTAGTGGCTGGGGGGCTATCGAGGCAGATTTATACTCGACTGTCACCATCAGTTGGGGCTTTCGCGATTGGAGGCAAAACAGTACTAGGTCTTATACTATTACTACTCGGGATACTGGTCTTGAGTGGGCTTGATAAAGTAATGGAAGCCTGGGCTTTGAATTGGATTCCTGGGTGGACTTTCAGTTTTTGATGGTCTTTTAGTGGTAAGCCAAGCCATATTGGCTTTTACGGGCCGGGTATTCTTATTCGGCCTTCTTAACTTGGAATCACAAAATTAGCCTTACGACTCATTAGGTACTCGCTCCCTTCATCGGTGTGAATGCGCACTTTTCATATTGGAGGATTTACGGTGGTAGAAATCGAGTGTCTATGGGAGTGCAATGATGGATTGGGCGAGACACCGATTTGGTCAGCGGAAGACAAGTCTATCTATTGGGCTGATCACGTTAACCCCGAATCTGACCCCACTGACGCCCGGCCTCCATCCATAAGAAGTTTCAATATCGAAACAGGCGAACGCAAGACCTGGGAGATGCCTGAACAAATAGGCTCCTTTGGCTTCCGCCGTGGAGGCGGAATGATCGGAGGTGGATGCTCCGGTTTCTTTGCGATCGACTTGGAAAACAGGCGTGTCGATACAATCGTTAATCCTGAACCCGGTAGGCCCCACAGTCGTTTGAATGATGGCAAAGTGGACCGCTATGGACGTTTCTGGTGCGGTAGTATGGATGTGCGTTTTAAAGACAAATCTTCCTATCTCTATTGTTTGGAGCCCGATTTAACTTACCGAAAGGCCGATAAGGATTTTCGCTTTGTTGTAGCCAACGGCATTGCTTTTGACCCTGAAGATACGCGAATGTATTTCGGGGATACCTTTGGACATATGGTTTACGTATTCGATCTGGATATCAGTGACGGCCGGATTAGTAACCGGCGCCCTTTCTTCTCCATTGAAGACCGACAACCAGGAATTGTCGACGGTGCAACGGTAGATACGGAGGGGTTTTACTGGTTTGCGTTGAATCTTGGGAGCAAAATATTGCGAGTGGATCCCAAAGGAAGGCTTGATAGAGAGATCGACCTGCCGATTCGCAGCCCTACCTGTATCGCTTTTGGCGGTAATAATTATGAGACACTGTTTGTCACATCTCAGCAGTCATTCCTCACTAAAGGGGAACTGGCTCGACATCCTCAACCGGGCTGTATCTTAGCCGTTCACGGGCTTGGAGTTCAGGGGCTTCCTGAGCCAAAGTTCGGCAGTTAACTAGCTCTTAATTGCAACTCTTCAAATAGGCATCCCTATTCTTGCGTTCTGTCGGGCTAGAATCTTTGTGTGTGATAAATCTGAATCGCCAATTGGACAAGAGAGGTGTCAGTTGCGTATCCCTGCCATCCCACCAGAAGAGCTCAGCGAAGAACAGAAACCTCTTTACGAAGATATGAGTAATGAGATGAAGGGGTATTTCACAGGTTTCATCAAGAAGCGCAAGGATGGCGCTTTACTGGGGCCCTGGGCACCAGCACTGCAATATCCCAGGTTTGGAAAGCCCTGGTGGGACAATATCAAGGCTATTGCGGACAAACCCACGCTTCCTAAGGCTGCTCGGGAGGTTGCGATTCTAATCACCGCAGCTCATTTTAAAGCGGGTTATGAGTTGTACTCCCATACGGTTATTGGTGAGAAAAGTGAGTTGGCAAGGAGCAAAATTGCCACTATCGCAGCGGGCCAGCGTCCGATAGACCTAACTTTTGAGGAAGCCGCTGCTTATGATGTCGCCGCATCACTTGCAGCTGGAGGCCGCCTGCCAAAGGCTACTTGGGAGATGGCCGTGAGTGCTTTCGGTAACGAGGGCGCCGCCGAACTGGTCTTTCTCGTGGCTGGCTATCATCAGGTCTCTGCCATTTTAAATGGTTTTGATATTTCCATACCTGGTGACGGGAGTTAGGGAAAATCTCGGTTCGGGAGGGGGCAAGAATGTTCTGGGTTTATCCATCCCAACGACACACTCATCCCATATGTAAGTTGTGAAAAAAGTAGCGTCCTCTGAATGCTTGAAAGCAAATACCACTCTCTTCGAGAGTAATTGAGTGGAAGGTAAAGTGTGTAGTTGGGATAGGTTGCAGCGCCCTATTCCAGTGCTGTACAGATTCTATTGAGGTTACGAGATGGCATTCGCCATCTCGCAGGAAATAGCCCGTTATTGGGCGGCAACAGCTTGGGGTATATCTGCAGACTGCTTTGACTGGGATACCTGCCTATAGATATATCTGCTCGAATAGAGGCAAATGACACCCATTACCAGGGCGCCCAGGTCAGTGAAGACTACTGGCAAAGTGATGGACTTCCAGGGGACCAGCAGACCATTCCCAGTTACCAGCGCATTCAGCAGCGGGATGCCGCACAGTAGCAAGCCTGCACAAAGTGAGAGATCTGCTAATGCAGGTTTTATCTGGCGGCGCAACATCGCCCAGGCTATGGCCACTCCCCATACAGAGAGATACACCATTTCAATCCAGTGAAAGCGCTGATCGCCACCACCACCGGGAGGTAACAGCTTATTGGCATAGAAAGTAGCCGCGGTGGCGACAACCAAACCGGCACAAACCCCTACCGTGAGCAAACTGAGGAACCAGCCGGAACCTCGGGTATTAATATCACCAGAGGGAAGCTTCTGTCTCTGTGCCTTGCGAACCTGCCAGATAACGGTGCCCGTTACCATCATCAAACACAATGCCAATCCCAACACAAAGTACAGGGCTTTTATCAGGAAGCCACCGTAGAGTGCGTAGTGAAGTGGAGTCAGTGAAAAATACGCCCGCATAAACGGACCTGAGTCCTGCACTGGGTTATTGATGTTAACTACTTCGCCATCTTCACTGCGGTATTTGACATCAACAAAGCGCACCAGCGCCTCGTTTGTTTGGCCCGAGACTTGGACAACCTGATTGCGATCCCCGTAGGCCTCCACATAAATGGCTTTGGGTTTCGCATTAGGCACTTGGTCCTGGTAGCGCAGCAGTATTTGGTTATAGCTACTGGATTCCAAAGGCTCGCCAGTTATCTCAGGATGTTCCCCCACTACCGAGGCGACTGCTGCTTCCACATTACCTTCAAAAGCAGAAAATGCAGCAACCTGAATCATAATGCCATTCAGGCCAAGTATTGCGCCGGTAAAAGCAATCACTATATGGAACGGTAGCGGCCAGACCCCTAATACTTTGTGCAGGTCTGTCCATTTGAGCCGCCTGCTGCGATCCACACGGAATTTAAACATCTCTTTAAAAATTTTCTTGTGAATGATGATGCCACTTAATATGGAGAGCAGCATCACCAAGCCCATCAGTCCAACCAGGTAGCGTCCGAAAGGCCTGGGAAACAGTAGGTCAGTGTGCATATACGTCAATAGCTCAGCGAAATCAGAGCCGCTGGGCGGCAGCACTTCACCGGTATTGGGGTTTATATGGCGTACCTCGGTTTCCTCACTTTCAGCATCAGTCCAGAGCACTTCCAGCATAGGATGGTAGTAGTCTGGCATTGAGATCATAAAAAAGCTGTCCTCACCGATATTTGCCTCGGCGAGCACCGGAGCGACCAGTCGATCTACATCCACAGGCGCTTCAGCATCGAAGGCAATACGATGCTCGGGTCGTTCCCATTGGGTCAGCTCGTGGCCAAATAGTGCGACCACGCCGGAAAAGGAAATTACGAATAGCAGAATAGAAAATAACACCCCAATCCAGGAGTGAATTTCGTAAAAAAGGATATTGCTACGCTGTTGCATTTAAATTGGCTAGACCGAAAATTATAAAAAAGAAAGAGCGCTTAGTCCGAGCACGACCAGCAACAGGGACAGTAGGTATGCCGCTGCGCGCCAAGTGGAGGCGGCGAGTAACCCCATACTCATATACCCGACCCATAAAAGAGTCGATAACATAGATCCCGCTGCCATCCGTTCTGTTGGCTCGGCGGACGGCCAGTAAATCGATAGCATCACCGTGCTGGAAAACATCAAGATAATGCTCAGCACAATGGTCAGGGCGACCTGTTGCCAACTGATTTTTATTGAAGCAGCCATAGAGTTATCCGATAGTCAGAAGAGCCTGCTCTAATACCAACAAGCCCACTACTGACAGCGGAAAATGGCGAAGCAGCCAATTAGGTTTGATTGGGGCGAGCAGTGCTTGTAATAAAGCGCAGAACATCGCGACACAAAGCCAGATGGGTATCCCTACCTCCCAACCATATAGGAATCCATAAGGAATTGAACTCACCGGAAGCACCCACCAGGCAATTCTTTGTAAGCGCTTAATACTACTGAGCTGTAGATCTTTATGTCTGGTTACAAAAATAAGTAGTACAGCCAAATAAGTAAGTAGGAAAGCCACCAGGTTAGACATTGAAGTTTTCCAGCCTTCTTTGCTTAGAGGTCGCGGATTTTTTGAACATTGCGCTTATTCTTTACAGAAATGGAGTTTCGTAGTTGCAAATATTGCCTTCAATACTGGGAAGCTTTGTATTTAGCGATCTACTGGGTTTAAATTTAAGTCACAAATAATAATCATTATCAGTTGTAGTCTATCTTAAGATACATGTTTGTTCAATTGGCTTGAAAATGCAGGCAGACTGGAAGGTAGCAAGGAAGAGGTCTAAGTTCTTTTACCTTTCTTCCATATCTTATCGTTCTTATCATGTGGATTATTGACTTCGAAGCCAGTGGCTTATCCAAGCAGAGCTACCCTATAGAAGTTGTCCTCTGCTCTGAAACAGTGGAATACCAGGCGCTAATAAAACCAGTGCCACACTGGTCTTATTGGTCCGATGATGCTGAATCGATACATAACATTTCCCGATCAAAGCTAGAATCCGAGGGTATAGATTCAACTACAGTGGCTTATAGCCCAAACAGGATTCTTTCAGGTCAAATTGTCTATTGTGATGCCCTGCTCTGGGATAGTTTTTGGTGCAATGCCCTTTTTTCTGATACTGGCATTCATCAGGAGTTTGAACTCAGGGATATTCAGGAGCTAATAGGTGGCTCTGAAAATCACTTAAGAGCATTCATTAATGAGCGCGAAAAGCTGGAGGACTCTGACAAATTCACAGTTCATCGAGCACTGGATGATGCAAAAATAATCAGGAAGGCACTAAAAGTAGCATTAGCAGGCTGATATGAGTGAGTAGCTTTGGAGTTAAGTAAAACGGTCGTCCTCCTTTGACTAACTAACAGAGAGCAGTAATTAGGGAGCCTCTGAGTAACTCCGTGATACCTCTGGCATGCAGAGCGGTTCACAATCAAGGCGCGGCTTCGCAGGAATGTCTAGACCTTTCAAGAAGTCGCAACGCGGAGTGTGAATCGCTCTGCAAGCCCCGAAGGGCGGGCCTTGAAGGCCACAGCTGCTGCGTTGCAGCTCTTGCAAAGGGCTACGGCCATTCGCGGCGAGCTGCGCCTAACATCTGCAGCCTTCAAGACCCGCAGAGGCATTACGGAGTTACTCAGAGGCTCCTTAGGTCTATTACTTCTGCATCTAGTGGAGGCACTAACTCTTTGCCGCAATAAAAACACCACTTCCTATAAGTAAAGCCCCAGAGCCGTATTTTAGAGCCGGGGTCTTTCCTGATTGACTGATTGTTGACCGTGCCTTGCAGGCAAGGTACGCATAACCGGCCATCACACTGCCTACGGCTAGCGTTGCAATTGCAAATATAATTGCAATGTCCAAAGAAGCAACACGAGTTAGATCGAGGAATGCTGGAAAGAAGCTTACGTAGAAAAGAATAGCTTTCGGGTTACCCAGCGTGGTGACTAAGCCCAGTAGAAAACTTGAAAAGCTGCTATGGGAGTGGCTTGTTGCTATTTGGTTTTGGTCGACTTGTCTTTTCTTTGCTGAGAGAAAGATATTCATTCCCAGCCAGATAAGATAGGCTGCTCCAGCATATTTAATAACGATGAATAAGCTCCCCAAGGTTTCGGCTAGCGTTGCTAGGCCAAGCAGAGCTAACAAAATAAAGAAATAATCACCTACAACAATTCCCACTACTGTAATTAATCCCTGGCGCAAGCCGAGTGTCACTGACCGGGAAACAACAGCTAATACTCCCGGCCCAGGTATCAGTGCTAGAACTAGCATTGAAATGAACAGAGCTAAGGATGTGGAGATTGTCATGAGGTACTCAGTGATTTTTAACTATTTTGAGTATTGATTCTATATGTTCAAATATTGAACGCAACCTAATTGGGTCTGCTCCCCAAAATGGGGAGCAGACCCAGCTAGTCAGATAGATATGGCGATGAATTAATCCTGTTGCATACCATTAACCCATTTCGGTTTCTTGGGGGCGATAGGAGCGAATCGATATAGCTCCCAACCGCCATCGGGGTTGAGATTAAAGGGGTTCGCTGTTCCAAGCCACATGAAGGTTGGGTGATTAATCATCGTTCTAAAACCGAAGTTAGCTGAATTGCCCACACCATTTATAGTTGCAGGAATAGCGCGCTGATTTGGCGAGAGGAATCGATAGAGCTTTGCGCCAGATGTTACCGGGTTGGATAGTGCGTTTTCCAGTAGCATAAGTAGTTCTGCTGGAAGTTCACCTGCGGGGTCAGTTCCACTCTCTATTAGAGCTGCAAATTGCTTACTGACATCTAGGGTACCCAGGTACATATTGTCTCCAGTTACTCCCAGGCGCCAAGTGTATACATTAAATGGCCAACCCAATCCGGCTCTGCCTAGCTTCGGGGCTCCAGCCAGTGTCTGAGTATCCACAAACTCATTACTATCTGGGTCCCAAACCTGGACACTTTGATACCCATATAGGACATTAACCCTCGGTTTCTTCTTCCCTTTATCTCTCTTACTTTTTCTGGTGAATCGGTCACCACTGAACACAGTGGTTGCACGATGAGTTGCGATTATGGTTCCCAATTCACCAATAGGCGTATCCCAGGTTTCGCCATAGGCTTGAACATGGCTTCTGAAACCACCTAATGGAAAGTTAATCGTGCCCCAGTAGAGCTTTCCTTGCCATGATGTAATGTCTCCGCCCGCATAGGCCCGAGCACTGATGAGGTCTGGTTCGTACTCAGTGATGTTCCAGACCTCTTCCCACTCTTCAACATCACTGGGCTTAAAGCCTCCGGGAGGTATCCTGGGGCTCATTACAATTCCCGAATAGGCCAGAACTTCTCCAGTTTGAGTATTAACATTGGGCCAGGTGGAGGAAAATATACGCCCTCTATGTACAGTCAGGTTTGCAGGGGTGCTTTCCATGGTTCCCACTGCTTCAAACTTGAATGGATCATGCAGATCGCCCATCCAGCGAAGGACTTGGCCTGATCCACCCAGGTCTTCTTGTAATCGAACGCCTGTGTACAACACACCTTTGTAATTTAAAAACTTACGGATGTTTGAATACTCAGGGAATCTTTTCGATCCCAAGTACTGCCCGGTACTTGCCTGCCAAGCCATCATAATGATGCTGTTACCGCCGCCCTCGCCGGCTATACCTTCTTGGACACCGCCGGGTCCCGCAAGAAAAATAACATCGTCAGCATAGCCACCCGAGCGGAACCCCAATGTGTCTTGAAGAAGTGGGTCATAAGTGGGGGTTATTTCTGTTACTTCCAGGGTACAAGTGTCCATGCGGTAAGCTGTCGGTGCCCGCCAATCGCCAAGGTTTTTAAGGTTGGGGTTTTCCTGGGCCAGTATCCCTTGATTGAATTCGCATACCCATCCCTGGTTTGGCGCAAATATTGGAGTCAAAACTGCATCCGGGGCCGCTTGTGCGGTACAAGGAACGTTGGCACCTGTTCCCCAATACAAAAACTTGGGAGATTCAGCCATTCCCCAGATCTGTGCACTATTGCGTTTAGGCTCCCCCGCAGAACATACCCCATCGACCAATTCCGGGTAGGGTTGGCCAATACCGTTAAAGCACTCGTCGATCGGTGCTTTAAATAGTTTGTCAAAACGCGGCTTAACCCGTTTGCACCTTTTGTCTGGATGACCTTGAGGCCCAACTTCTGGTATTGCCCATTGAGCGTTAGCGAAAATTGGGATTGTGGAGGTTAAAAGTAACGAAATTGCAAAATATGCGGTGGCTCTCATGTATATTCCCTGCCCTACTACTTACCGCTACAGCGGAAAAATCAACGGTTAAAAGGCTTGTGGGTCTTATTAATCGCAGGCCAAATGGGTCAGCAATATCCAAGACTAAATAAAGGTTAGGATCTTGAAGGTGAGAGGAACTGATTAATTCTATGAATATTCTGCCAATAAAATCCTTAGCAAATTCTCGGTAGTTGTTCCCCTGGTAACCGTTGTAATAACCGATCGCATCCCAAGCTGTTCTTCAGAATGACTTGGGCGCAATTTCTTTGTTCAATTGTACCGATAAAACCACAGGCGCTTTCCGCTGCTGCTTCTTGAAGGATGGAAATTGCCTGCTTGGAGGCGCCTTCAGGGACAATAGCGACAAAACGTCCCTCGTTTGCGACATATAGTGGGTCGAGGCCCAAAATTTCACAAGCGCCCTGTACGGCATCGGATACTTGAATTTTGCTTTCTTCCAAAATGAAGGTTTTTCCGCAGCTCTCTGCTAGCTCCACCAGTGCAGTGGCAAGCCCACCACGTGTGAGATCTCGCAGACAATGAACTTCAATTCCGGCATTGATCATTTGTGCAACTACACCATTCAGTGGTGCACAGTCGCTGAGGAGATCACTTTCAAACTCGAGTCCTTCGCGGCAGGCCATTACCGCCATTCCGTGGCGGCCAATATCGCCGGATAGAATAATAGAATCACCCTGGCAAATGCGGTTGGGATCAATGGGTTGTTCTCTTATCAGGGTACCGATGCCACTGGTATTGATATAGAGCCCATCCCCCTTCCCTTTCTCTACCACTTTGGTATCGCCGGTGACTAAGGTAATTCCTGAGTTCCGGGCAGCCTCAGCCATCGAGATCAGAACCCGTTGGAGAGTTTTCAGGGGTAACCCCTCTTCGAGAATCAAGCCGCAGCTTAGAAACTTGGGTTCCGCGCCTGCCATGGCCAAATCGTTGACGGTGCCATAAACGGCGAGCTCACCGATGTTTCCTCCGGGAAAGAAAAGCGGTGAGATTACAAAGGAGTCGGTGGTAAATACGAGCTGATCCGGTTTCCATGGAAGTGTTGCACTGTCATGGGCCTGGGATAGCCAGGGATTAGAGAAGACAGGTTGAATATATTGATCGATCAAGCGTTGGGTCATCTCCCCACCGCTGCCATGGCCAAGGCGTACGACCTCGTCAGCGGTTGGTGGAATTGGACACTGCAGATTCATTCGATTCCACCTGGTTCTGGTAGCGATAGTAGGCCGCGCAAGCGCCTTCAGTGGAAACCATTGGCGCCCCCAGCGGTTGCTGGGGTTGGCAGGTCTTAGCGAAGTGAGGGCAGTCCCCGGGCTTCTTTAGCCCCAGCATAATATCCCCACTGATACAGCCCCTGTTCTCAGAAATGCTCAATGCTGGCAGATTGAATGTTTGTTCTGCATTGAATCCTGAGTAATCATCGCTCAATACCAGACCGCTAGCAGGAATCTCACCTATGCCGCGCCACTGTTGTGTTGCTACTTTAAAAACCTGTTTAATCAAGTCTTGGGCAACGGTATTACCTGTTTTAGTAACCGCGCGCTGATATTGGTTTTCTACTTCACTGCGACCACTCTCTAATTGACGGACACACCGGAGTACGCCTTCAAGAATATCCAGGGGTTCAAAGCCTGTGATCACTATTGGAATCTGGTGCTTTTTCACCAAGCTGCGGTATTGCCGATATCCGGTTATTGCACAAACGTGGCCGGCAGCTAGGAAACCTTGAATCCGGCAGTCTTCACGGGTGCATATCGATTGAATCGCCGGTGTAACCAAAAACTGGGATATCAATGCGTAAAAGTTGTCGATTTGCTTTTGCTTGGCGAGGGACAGCGCCAGGGCATTGGCGGTAGCAGTCGTTTCAAAACCCACCGCAAAGAATACGACCTGCTTGGTGGGGTTCTGCTCTGCCACATTGAGCGCTTGCAGCGGCGAGTAGACAATACGGACATCGCCTCCGGCAGCTTTGACCTCTAGTAAATCTCGATCTGAACCGGGGACTCGCAACATATCGCCAAAGGAGCAGAAGATAACATTGGGCATTGCAGCAATCGCAATAGCTCTATCGATGATTTCCTGAGGTGTGACACAAACCGGGCAACCGGGTCCGTGTACTAATTGAATCTCCTCGGGCAGTAATTGCTGCAAGTTGTATTTTGCGATGGCATGGGTTTGCCCTCCACAGATCTCCATTAGAGTCCATGGGCGAGTAGTGACTTTCTGAATCTCTGCCGCAATTAGCTTGATGTTCTCGCCGTTGCGGTATTCCTTGAGGTATTTCATTACAGGCTGACTCAACCCAATGTTTTGAGGTACTCGAAAACCTTATTTGCTTCTTTTGCTCTCAACTTGCTGATCGCGACTCCAGCATGAACGATCACGTAGTCTCCTACTTCAGCCTCAGGTACCAATGATAAATTTACAGCTTTACTGATACCGCCGAAGGAAACTTTTCCAGTGCGCTCCATGGCTGATTCTTGCTCTATTAATTCGATTCTTCCGGGAATTCCCAGGCACACTAGGAACTCTCCTCTCCCAATGATTGCCCAGCAGCATCCATACACTGTGCGTAGTGGATTTGGCCCAGCGATATTCCGCCATCATTTGGGGGGACCTCACTGTGGCTGTGAACTGAAAAGCCCTGGCTTTCCAGGAGCGCAGTGACGGTTTCGGTAAGCCGCTTATTCTGGAAAACACCGCCGGACAGAAAGATATTCTTTTCACCTTGTTGCGTTGCTACTGCCAGCGCCATCTGCGCGAGGGTGTTGTGAAATGCAGCGGCCCTTTGTGGCAGTGATCGGTTTTCATCGTAGATCAAAGCACTAATACAGGGTGTCCAATCCAGCTCAAGCAGGTCCCCTTTTTGAATAAAGCTAAAGGGGTAGCTGTCTTTAGAGCTGACGCCACGGGCGCACTGTTCAAGAGCCATGGCTGCCTGCCCTTCAAAACTGGTATGCGTGGTCAGTCCGAGGAGTGCGGATACCGCATCGAATAGGCGGCCGACAGAGCTACACGGTGGACTGTTAATCTCACCTTTTAGCATGGTGACCAGGTTTTGACGCTCACCAAGGGTGAAGCAGCGCTTTAACTGTCGATTCTCCAGGGCGACAAACCCGGAGATTTCATACAAAAGTCCAGCCGCAGAGCGTCTGGGCTCCCGTACGGCCTTTTCACCGCCTGGCAACGGGAATGTGCGAAAGCTGGCGATGTGTTTGACTGGAGACTGTCCATTCCAGTGAAAGAATTCCCCACCGCGAACAATGCCACTGCGGTCGTAACCAGTTCCATCCCAGCAGATTCCCAGTGCAGGTCCCGAGTGAGCGTGTTCTGCCATGCAGGAGAATAGATGGGCAATATGGTGCTGAACGCCAATACGCACAGCTCTTTGCTTCATGGCCCAGCGGTGAGAGGTATAGCCTGGATGGAGGTCGTGGATTAATTTTTTCGGGCGGCACTGCTGTAGTTTCGTGAGATCGCCAATAGTTTGGTTAAAGTGCTTCAGGGTATTGGCACTACCTAAGTCGCCAATATGTTGGCTCGGATAAGCCCACCCGGCGTGAGACAGTGCAACTGTGTTTTTCAGGTCCGCGCCCAGGGCCAGGAAGCTCTCGCGTTCACCTTCGCCCTTTGTGCCTGGAACAGGCAAGGTGATGGGAAGTGGCGCGTAGCCCCGGGCTCGACGCAACATCAGCGGACGGTTATTGACCACCCTGAGTACAGAGTCATCCAGCGGGCGCAAAATTCGGCGATTGTGTATCAGAAAGTAGTCAGCGATTTTACCCAGGCGCTCGAACGCCTCATCATTTTCTGTACAGATAGGCTCTTCCGCAAGGTTGCCACTAGTAGCGACAAGGGGGGCTCGATACTTACGCGCAAGCAAGTAATGCAAGGGTGATGCAGGCAACATCACCCCCAAGTCGGCAAGATTTGGAGCGACCAACGGATGTATCCTGGAGTGATTGTCATCCTTTGCTTCCAATAGAACAATCGGTCTTTCTCGGGTTGATAGTAGCTGTGCCTCTTGCTCCGAGACGCAGCAATCCTGGCAGACACTTTTCAGCTCGTCATATAGAAGCGCGAACGGCTTATGCGGACGTTGTTTGCGTTGGCGCAAGTTGGCGAGCGCCTTACCATTGGAGGCGTCGGCTAACAGTTGAAAGCCGCCTACCCCTTTAAGGGCAATAATTTTCCCCTGGGCAAGGGCATCAAGGGCTTTGGATAGTGCCCGACTCATCTTCGCAATTGTAACGCCGGCAGTATTACAGAAAAGTAACTGAGGGCCGCACTGGGGGCAGGCATTGGGCTCCGCATGAAAGCGCCGATTGAGGGGGTCCCGGTACTCCCCAGAGCACTTTCCGCACAGGGGGAAGTGGTGCATGGAGGTGTTGACACGATCGTAGGGCAGTTTGTAAATGATGCTGTAGCGGGGGCCACAAAGAGTGCAGCTAATAAACGGATAGTCGTAGCGGCGATTATTGGGGTCTGACAATTCCTTGAGGCAATCATCACAGGGAGCCAGGTCTGGTAAGACGATGGTTGAGCTGCTGGCATCACGGACACTGGGTAAGATTCGAAAACCGTATTCTGCTTGAAGAGCCACCGGATAGGATTCAATGTGAGTGATGCGACTGTAGGGAGGCTTCTCTGAAGATAACTTATCGATAAACTTCTCGATTTCCCGGCTTTTGCCTTGGACTTCAATTCTCAAGCCGCCGCTATAGTTGGCCACCCAACCTTTTAATTGAAAGCTATCGGCCAAGCGATAGACAAAGGGCCGGAATCCTACTCCCTGCACCAATCCGGCGATTTCAATCCGGCGGCGTTCAGTGGCCATCGGTCTCCTCAAACTTTAAGCTCTCCAGGATTACATCCTGGGCTTCCTTGTGATTAATATCCTTAAGCTCATCAATTTCCAGCTTAATCCCCTCGAGAGAAGTCCCGAGTATCTCCCTGTCAAAATGCTCCCTCAGATGCGCTGCAGACATATGCGCCAGGGCACCTAAGCGCAAGCGAACGCCGATCGGCCTGCCAGGTTCATCTGAGGCCAGTTCTTGGATTTTATCGATCAGGTTTTTGATGAGATTCTGTTCGTGCATAGTGGTCTCCGCTGTATAGCGTTAGGTGCGCGATAATCATTTGCTCTGCTCGATGGGCTGCACTGGCCACTTTGGGCGATAACCCCTGTCCTTTTGCCAGACTTTCTGAGTTGATCGCAAAAACATCCAGATGTGCCGGCAGCGAATCAATATGTTTTCCCATGATCAGCGCTTCGGTCAGTCCAAATCCATGGCTTGATGTATTGCACATCGATGGAGCAAATGCGTTGCCTAGACCATCAATGGCGACGACTTCCCCAATAGGGTGCTGATCGCTTACCATGGCGTCTACAAGGCAAACCCATCGACCTTTCCATTGCGAGAGCAAATGTAAAATATCGCCACCGCTTTCGAGGAATTCCACCGCCCCTCCAAGTTTTTGGCGAAGTCGAGCGATGATATGTGGCCCTACTCCATCATCACCGCGCAGGGGGTTGCCCAGGCTTACCAGTAACCATGGATTGCTTACTTTGCGCTTGCCCATAATTCAAATGTAGCTGTAGGAAGTGAGTGGAGCAGGAAATGCAGGGGTCGTAATTCCTTATCGCCCGTTCACATAGCCCCTGTAATTTATCCTCAGGAAAGTGCATAAAGCTCGGCAACATCAAGCGGAGGTCATCTTCGATGGTCTTCTGGTTTTGTGAGGTGGGAGCGACAATTTTTGCCGTCGTAATCTTGCCTTTCTCATCAATATCGTAGCGATGATACAGAAGCCCACGGGGTGCTTCGGTGGCTGCACAGCCGCTTGCGGTTCTCGGCTCTGTCTTTAAGTGAGGCTCGGCTGGGGGTTGGTATCTATCAATAATATGCAGAGCTTCCTCAAAGGCATGTAGTACCTCCAGGCTCCTAACGAGGATGCTTTGGAAGGGATTTAAACAGGGGGCGGTAAAGTTGATCTCCTCAGCCAATTGCAATGCTCGAGGCGACAGCTTGTCGCGATTAAGGTTGTATCGTGCGATGGGGCCCACCAGATAGGCACCCCGCTCCCGTAAAGTACAGTGCAGCGCGGTGCTGTGAGCGACGTGCTCTTCTGCAAAGTGGTTCTCATAGTCTTGGGCGCTAATATTGAGTCCCGCACTGGAGGTGATTCTGCCCTCGTTCATTGGGTATTCTGACGGGTGCGTTAGAGCGACAAATTCGTAGTGATTATCCCTTCGCCATTCGTAGCTGGGGAAAGGCAAAGCTGCGGACCAGCGCACCAGTTGCTCGGTGAGACCCCGGGCCATTTCCAGCTGCGCTACCAAGGCTGTGAGTTCTCGGGCTTCCGGAACCTTGTAGAAACCCCCTACCCTCACATTAATCGGGTGTACTTCCCTCCCACCAATAAGGCGAACCAGGGCATTGCCCGCCTTTTTAATCTCCAGCGCGTTCTTAACAATCTCTGGATGATCCTTAGCCATTGCGACTGCATTGGGGTAGCCGAGGAAATCCGGCGCATGGAGCATGCTGATATGCAGCATATGGCTCTCGATCCATTCACCGCAGTAAAGCAATCGACGAAGCATACGCAAAGCGCCGCCGGGCTTTAGGTTCAGGGCATTCTCCATGGCATGCACAGCACTCATCTGGTAGGCCACCGGGCAGATCCCACATATGCGTGCGGTGATATCTGGGGCTTCCAAGTAATCGCGCCCTCTGAGAAGGGCTTCGAAGAACCTTGGGGGCTCAAAAATCTTGAGCTGTACATTTTGTACGCCGCTATCGTCGTAGTCGATATGGAGGGCTCCCTCCCCTTCGACCCGAGCGAGATAATCTACCTTAATCGTTTTGCTGCGATCCGCCATAAAGCTCACCTGGGGGCAGATTTATCACCAATGTTTGGGGGGATTAACGCTCCCCATCTTCTTGCCTATCCTCACTTTGTACTTTAAAAGAAGGTGCTAGTGGATTGAAATTCCTAAGGTTTTCAACAATTAAAGTATTTTCCACATTTAGTTTTTCATCCCACCAATGGCAAAGTGATTCGGTGTTGGGATTTTCCTTGGGACCGTAGCAAGCGTAGCAACCGCGGTTGTAACTGGGGCAAATAGCGCCACATCCCGCGTGTGTAACAGGCCCCATACAGGGGGTGCCGTGGGCAACCCAGATGCAAACATTGCCGCGCAATTTACAGTCAATACACACCGAGTGATTGGCAACCTGGGGGGCTCGCCGGTGCAGGAATGCACTGATTACTTCAAGCAATTGATGCTTGTTGATAGGACACCCCTGCAACTCAAAGTCCACTGCTACCCTCCCTGATATTGGTGTGGATTCCTTGAGAGTGGCGATATATTCCGGGTGGGCATAGACCACATCGGTGAACTCCTGCACATCGGCAAAGTTTCGAAGTGCCTGAATCCCTCCAGCTGTTGCACAGGCGCCAATACTGATTAGAAAGCGGGACTGACGTCTGACCTCTAGGATTCTCTCTTCATCTGATGGCGTGGTAATGGAGCCTTCGACGAGAGAGATATCAAAAGGACCCTCTTTCACCTCACTGGAGGCCTCCAGAAAATAGGCGATATCTACCTGGGCTGCCAAAGAGAGAAGCTCATCCTCGCAATCCAATAGGCTCAATTGGCAACCATCACAGGAGGTGAACTTCCAGATGGCAAGCTTGGGGGTAGGATTACTACTCGCTATAGGCTGTTGATTTGAAACCATGAGCGAATATCCCGGTAGCAAAAGACAGGGCCATCTTTACAAACAAAGTTAGGTCCCCACTGGCAGTGACCGCAGATTCCAATGGCACACTTCATGTTGCGCTCCATGGATAGATAGATATTGGATTCAGTCACACCTTTATGGAGAAGAACCTGTATGCAAAAGCGCATCATGATCTCGGGTCCACACACAAACACTAAAGCATCATTGCACTCTAAATGAGTGACACGCAGAGGGTCGGTAATCACACCAATATGCCCGTTCCAGTCTGTGCTGGCGTGGTCCACAGATGTCACCAGTTCAAATGAGCTGCGCCAGTGACCAAGCTCTGGCTGGTAGAGCATTTCTTCGGGGCGACGAGCCCCATAGAAAACTTGTAGTCTCCTGGCCGGCAAGTGCCCCTTAAGAAAGCTGTAGATTAGGGGTCGTAAAGGCGCTAGCCCGAGTCCGCCGGCGATAATCACTAAGGGACGATTTGCCGCCAGGTGAGTTGGCCACCCCTGCCCGAATGGTCCCCGGATGCCCAGTTGCGTTCCAACTTCCAATTTGCAAAGCGCTTGGGTAGCAAGCCCCTGGCCTTTAATCGTATGGGTAAGTGGCTCAGCGGGTGATGCACTGGAACCACTCAAGGAGATAGCAGCTTCCCCGGCACCAAAGGCGTAAAGCATATTGAATTGCCCGGGCTGAATGGGTGATGGGCCCCCAGCCTCTCGTGTCAGGGATAGAGTGATAGTGCCAGGAAACTCTTCACGCCGATGGGTAACACGCCATAATTCAGGGATCACAGCGAGGAATTCCCTGTGAAGGATGTGGCCCGTAAAGGTCCAACAACTGTATTCGTGCTGCCTGCAGTCGTTCTGTAGCAACTTTGGTAAACCGTTTCATCAGCTCGAAACCGAGTCTCGGTTCTTTTTCACACTTATCTCGGAGGCACTGCCCGCCAAGTTTAAGGCTGCGAACTGAGGTCAGGGCCCGGGCATCGAAAGCACTCAAGTAGGGAGGATACAGCCAGGACCAGCCGAATATATCTCCACCATGCAGTGTCATAAGGCAAAGGGGTCCATAGTTGGGGACAAAGGTTTCTACGGCGACACGTCCAGATCGAATTAAGAAGAAATGGTTAGCTGGAGTGTTTTCCCTGGCAAGGTATTCTCCTTCTTTATAGTGACTATTGCTTGTACATCCGGAGAGGAATGCCAGGTCCTTGTCTGCCAACCCGGTAAAGAAAGGGTGCTCCTTGAGTAAGGTGGTGACAACTTTCATTTTTGTTCCTGGGCGCGAATATTCTGTATCTCTTCCGTGATATCGATGCCTACTGGACACCAGGTAATACAACGTCCACAGCCGACACAGCCAGAGCTGTCAAATTGGTCATACCAAGTGGCCAGTTTGTGAGTCATCCACTGCCGATAGCGGCTGCGGGTATCCGCCCTAACTGGGCCGCCAGACAAATAGCTCAACTCAGCCGTAAAGCAGGAATCCCAACGCTCCCAGCGCTGCGCTTCATTTCCTGTTAAATCTGTTGTGTCCTCAACGGTTGAGCAGAAGCACGTGGGGCAAGCCATAGTGCAATTGGCGCAGGAGAGGCAGCGTTCCGCGACTTTATCCCAGTTGGGGTTGTCATAATTGCGATAAAGCAGCGTCTTTAGGTCAGAGCTGTCGAAGCTGCGGCGACCGTTACTCACTTGATTTTCGGCTTGCTGAACGGCAGCTTGCCCCTCTTGTTTCTCCGCTTCTGAGGCGCCAACAGTGGGTAGTTGCTTTAATACACTGTTGCCTTGAGGGCTGCCGCTGCGTATGAGGAAGAAGTGGGCATCGGAGGTCAGAACTTCGGTGATTACCAGATCACTGGGCAGTCGCACCTGCGGGCCTGTGTTCATTGCGGTACAGAAACAGGTATTTGCTGCTGTTGTGCACTCCACAGCAATAGTGAACAGCTGCGCTCGACGTGCCTTATAGCTGCTGTTGGCATAGTCCCCCTGGGCGAGGACACGGTCCTGGATAGCAATGGCGTGTAGCTCGCAACTGCGAACGCCGAGAAACGCTAACTTGACCGGAGGCTCTTCAATTTCCAGAATCTGAACATCCTCTCCAGAGCGGCTAGCGCTCCAGAGCTGGCGTTGGGGCAGCTGAAGAAACTGCTTCCAGGAGTGGGGTCCAACGGCGTAGCCAAAATAAGCGTTGTCATTGCGGCGCTCTACCCGGTATTGCCCCGCCTCTTGCTGATCCGTCCATCCTTGGGGCAGATCTGTGGAAGTTTCAATCTCACCATAGGTAATAGCCCCGTTATGTAGTATCGGGCCAAAGAGCTGGTAACCTTCCCTGCGAATTGCCTGAATCAAACAATCCAGGTCATTCGCTGCCAGTTTAAGTATTTCCACGAATAGCCGAGAGCCGGCTCCGAAAGAGCAGTAGTTGGTGACCTACTGATTTTTAGGTCTGTACTGGCTAATTGCACTAAGACAAAAGTGCCAAAATGCTAAGAATAAAGTTTAGAGAAAAGCTATAGCTCTGAATCCTTATTGAGGTGGGGTGCATCCTTTAGGCAAAGTATTTCATAACCTTCTGATACTTATATACGACATACCATCTAAGCAAGATGATTGGCGCAGTGCTTGCCATCACAAGGGCTACACCTGCCCCGAGCTTGTTTAAGTTGATGGCGAGTAAAGAAAATTCAAAAATATCGATAAGCACTATAACTGGAATAAAAAAGATCCAAAGTTGTTCGAATCCTATTCTCTTGGCAAACGCTAATCCAAACAGTACGACGTAGAAAAGGGAGGAAACAACCAAGCTGATTACCAACCACCAAAAGGGGATGCCTGTGGAGCCATCGGTCAAGACCGTATATTGGGAATACAGCTCCAGTGGTAGAAGGATAAAAAAGACAATTTTCCAGCCTACACTAGGGCTATAGACGGCGGGGCGATTATCGAGTTCGCTCTCAGGTGCTTGATAAGGATTTTGCACGCTCTGCCCTTTTATTGGCCTTTGAAATTAAAAACTGTCGGCGACTTCAATCCTATGGGTAAGTGCATTTATAAGCAATTTTTGCCGGCTATTAATTACTGCAGACCAAATGTAGAAGTAGTTTGCCGATTATCGTTTAGTCTTTTGCATTCAGAGCTTAAAGATTGACATCATGGCTTTACCTTGCTAACACTACGAAAAAGCAGGCTATGTTGTCACATTTATGCGATGAGCTGCCTCACACTATCGATAAACTATATGTACCAACTATTGACTTTGAAACTGCAGACAATATCCTCGCTGTTCAAATTTTGATAGTCAAAGAGCCTAACTGGTAAGTAATGATCACCTCTATTTAGCTCAGGGAATGGCGAGAAGTAACTTTCGGATTGGTAATTGGTGCCTATCTGGAATAGTGGTAAATAATAAGGACGTTTCGAGATGCAGGATATGTATCAGACACCAGATAACCCTCTTACAGACTCTATTCCACACTACAAACCCAGTGTAGGTTGGAAAGTACTCCTTTTTATTCTCGCTCCGCTGGAAGTCTACTCCCAATATCTTGGCTTCACCGCCGATGAGTGGGACCTCCCTATCTGGTGGATGATTTTTAGTCTGCTAGTTTATATTGCATTTTTTGTTGCTTTGTTTGGATTGGCCTTCTCGAAAAGGATTGCCTTCTCAAATGCTTGGCGTATCTATTTGCCTATTTTAATCTGCACTGACGTATTTGAATTTTTCTCCGTCATCCATGAGTTCAATATGTCGGTACTGGAAATCCAAATCATTACTATGATTTGGATTTCAGTGATATTTTTTACTTGGTACGTTGTATACCGATATCAAAAGGTGATGAGATATTTTAAATAATATCTACGCTAGCCTTAACCTCTTTCAGTTAGTGTTTTATTGGAAGGTATTGCCTACATTGCCTGTGCCAGTTTGCGTGGTTAATGCGATTTCACCACTGCCAACCTGAGAGATTGTTTGAGTATTGGAAGTACCGTTTTGTGTCGCAAGAATGCTGCTGCTAATACCGCTATGTTGATTAATCTGGGAAGAATTAGAATCGCCAAACTGATTTAGTATCAATGAACTGGTGAGCAAAGACCCGTCCTGCCCCTGATCTATTTGTGCTGTATTGTTTGAACCATCCTGGATTACTAGAGTGGTGCAGGAAATAAGTTCAATAGCGGCAATATTTTCGTTCCCTTGATCAAGATTTACCGTATTAGAAGAGCCGGTTTGCATTACCTCACCGCTGCTTGAGGTAATATTCTCCTGATCCACATTTGCAATATTATTGTCACCAATCTGGGTGACTATCCCAGTAGCAGCTGAAACATCAGTTTCTTGTTCTATTCTTCCAGTATTCGAATCACCTATCTGCGTTATTATTGCAGTGCTCGTCGTCGTGACTTCATCCTGCTCGATATCTAAAAAGTTGGAAGAGCCAGTCTGACTGGCCATAGCAAAGGTAAAGGTTACATCTCTATCCTGATCTATATTGGCGAAGTTGGAGTCACCAACTTGGGTGAACATGGCGCTAGTACTATCCACCCTTATACGCTGATCTAAAACCAATGTGTTAGACATTCCTTGTTGAGATGCAACAAGTGTGGTGGAAGTAACATCTTCCTGTTGCCGGACTTGGATGTCGTTTAAGTCTCCAGCCTGAGTGCCCGTGAAGGCGCTGAATTGAGCATCGTCCTGCAGTAAGGTCGCTGTATTATCACTGCCATTCTGGGACAGGGAGGACGTAGTAAGCTGCGTTGCATTCTGTTGCACTGCTGAGGCCTGATTCAAATTTCCCGTCTGCACCAGTTCAATAGTGCTTTCAGAAGTGCCCGTAGTTTGGGTTGCATCCGAGTCATTGAAATCGCCGATTTGGGTCTGAACAATCAAGTTGTTATGCACAGTACCATCGGACTGATCAGAAGTTGCACTATTGCCAGTACCTTCCTGGAATACCAGGGTGACATTATTATCAGCTAGAGCAGATATGCTGGCGGCAAATAGCGCGACTGCAGTCACAGAACTTGTCACTTTCATAGAGGTAATCCCTTATTGGTTAAATTTTATGGGGCGACTGCTTATAAGCCTCGACTGCAAGCCTGGATGAGCATCAAGGGAACTGCCATAGGAAAAAATGGCTGAATAACTAAGAAGAAAGCTTGGGATTGTTGTTTGTTCACCGGGCCAACTTGCTGTATAACCATACAGCTCAAGAGTAACCTCTGCCTCATTGTTTGCATATCACGTCATAAGGATTTGGTGTGCGGTATCAACGATAGATAGATCGAAAAACTAGCGCTTGTGCCATGACCCAACCGATAGAATTGCCAACTGGCTACTACCTGGACAACTTTAAAGCGTTGATTGAATTTGTTAGCCAACATTATTCCTGGCTTATCACCACATCTGAGCAAAAATTTTTTAAAACCTTCCAAGAGTTGGATATTTATAGCCAGCGGCTCTATGTGCGTTTGCTGTCCCGTAAAGGAGTGCCTTCCTCTAGAGGATCGCTTTTCCGCCTGGAGAAGCTTAACTACGGTGAGATAGAGTGCATTGAAAGTGCTGCAGCTGTTTTGGATCGTGCTGGACTACTTTGTTTTAATCCGGTGTTAACGGCACAAGAATATCTACCATTATTTACCAAAGCTGAATTGCTTGCGGCAGGACACTTGGGTATACACAAGTCTCTCAGCCGGCCTTCCCTCGAGCAACTATTGCTTGAAGACTCCAGTTCGAGTGACTGGTTTGTGAAGTTGCTTTCTCAGCACAGGGTACTAGCCGTCCAGGGTGCTGAGCATTTCCAGACTTTTAAACTGTGTTACTTTGGCAACTTGAACCAGGACCTTACTGATTATGTATTACGGGATCTTGGGCTTTATCGCTATGAATCCTATCCACTGGATAAGAAAAATCTCCCCTTTCAAAGTCGGGCACAAATTGATCAGTATCTGCTTTACTACCAATGCCTGGAGCTGTTAGAAGAGCCATTACTGGAAGATGCAGAAGCCATAATAGCCTTATCTGCTCAACTGCCAGAAGGTATTGATGGTGACTCAACCCTGGCTCGTCGGCTGGACAGAATACGTCTTAAGTTGGCACGGCAGCTTGAGCGGCTCAATGCTCTTGAGCAGGCAGATGCACTATATCAACTTTGTAAAACCCCTCCCGCCCGTGAGCGCCGCGCACGCATTGCCGTAAAGCAAGGGTACGACACTCTGGCATTGGAAATATGCGAGGAAATAATAGCTTCCCCTATGGACCAGGCAGAAAGAGAGTTTGCTCTTGTCTTTGGTTACCGCACAGCCAAACGAAGTGGAGGCCTCAACAATTGGCAGGCACCTCATAAAATCCAAGCCCCCACTGAAGTGATAAGTTTGGCGCAGGGGGAAATCTGTGTTGAGCTGCTGGTGGCAGAGCACCTTGAAGGTTCTAGCGGTGGTGAGTGCTTTTATGTAGAGAACACCCTATTCACCGGTGTGTTGGGCCTCTATATTTGGGGCATACTATTTGCACCTGTGCCTGGTGCTTTTTTCAATCCCTTCCAGGTAGCCCCAGCTGATTTTCGCACCGCGGATTTTTACTATTCCCGTCAAGCGCTATTCACCCAGCGATTGGCCGAAATAGAGCATGAGTCCTTGAAGTCCCGCGTCCTCGCTACCTTTGCAGAGAAACAAGGTATGGCCAACCCTTTAGTTGCTTGGGAGGCTTTGTCTACAGAACTACTTGAGAAGGCGCTGGATAGAATCCCCCCAAGTCATTGGCGTTCAATTTTTACTCGCATGCTCAGTGATATCACACAGAATAGAAATGGGCTGCCAGACCTTATTTGCTTTACTCCCTCCGGTCACTATGAACTCGTGGAGGTTAAAGGTCCTGGGGATCGCTTACAAAAAAACCAAGAACGCTGGCTGGCGTTTTTTGCTGAAGAGGCGATCCCTCATCGCGTAATTCATGTGGAATGGCACTAGCTTTGGATAGCTTAGAGTCGGCTGAGACTTTGAATCTTTCTGTGGGAGAGCTAGTCGCTTTTTCCTGCCGCAGCGGAGATTTGATTCGGGAGCCAACTTCAGGGCCCTCTGCCCAGGAAGGGATTCGGGCTCATCAGAAGCTACAAAATCAGCGGCCCAAAGGCGCTGAGGCAGAATACAAGCTCAAGACCCAAATAGACTGGATGGAACAACAGGTTACTTTGAGCGGCCGGGTTGACATTTTTCATCCGAAAAGTGATTTGCATAAACCGGCTCAGCTGGATGAAATTAAGACCACTTATTTACCCCCATCGAAGTTGCCCGAAGCCACTAAGGAATTGCATTGGGCCCAGCTAAAAATTTACGGCTATTGCCACTTGGTAAATGAAGGTGCTACAGATGGTACAGATACAGTTGCCCTGAAAGTTGTCTGGTATAACCTCAAGGAGCGCAAGGCCTATCCAGAATGCATAGAGTACCGCTTTAGTGAGCTTAAGGCCTTTACTCTTGAGGCTCTCACAAAATATTTGTGTTGGCGCAGGGCTTGGCAGGAACATCGGCAACGGCTTATTGATACGGCGAAACAGCTCGCTTTCCCTTTCCCGCAATACCGCCCCGGCCAGCGCCAACTGGCAGTGGAAGCCTACCGGTGCTTCCGGGACGGTGGTGAGCTGGTGGCTGAAGCACCCACGGGAACCGGCAAGACAATCAGTACCCTCTTCCCAGCCATAAAGGCAATTGGCGAGGAAAAGCTGGATCAGCTGGTTTACCTGACAGCAAAGAATTCCGGTCGGCAAATGGTGCGGGAAACCATTGAGGCACTTCAGGCGAGTGGTTTGCAGTTATCTTTACTTGAAATTCAAGCAAGGGAAAAAGCCTGTGCCTGTAACCTGGGGCTTTGTACCCGTGATGATGACGGCATCTGTCCGAGAACAAAAGGATTTTATGATCGACTTCCAGTTGCAATGGATGCCCTGCTCGGCCGGCCCCAGTTAACTCCCAAAGAGATTGCTGACGTGGCGGATCAGCAGCAAATCTGTCCCTTTGAACTCTCCCTTCAAATATTGCCTTGGGTAGACTTGGTGGTATGTGATTTCAATTATGTATTTGACCCTTTGGTACGCCTGACCAGTTTTCAGGACCAGCGCAATCGCCGCGCACTGTTAATCGATGAAGCTCACAATTTAATCGACCGCGCCCAGGAAATGTACAGTGCAAAGTTGTCCCGCCGTGATAGTCGACGTGCAGCTAATGCTTGCAAAGGGCACTCTCCGACATTGCAGAGAAGTATCCAGTCTCTGGTTCGGGCAATTGATAATTGGATCAAGCGATTGCGAGAAGTTGGTGTAGCTCAAAGCCACAGTGCTTTTGAAGGGGGTGAAGTTTGGGTCACTGCAGCAACAGGTGAAGAAGAGCATCCAGAATCGGTTTCCCGAGCGGTGCAAAAAGTGCTCTCCACGGTCAGCCAACTTATAGAAAGCTCTCAGTCGCCCCCGGAAGAAACAGCAGAGTGGTTAAGGTCTGTCTATCGTTACGCCGTTATTGAGCAGGAGCTTTCCGATCAGCATAAAGTCGTCACTCGGGTGATTGACCGGGATGCTCCCTGGCAGGAGCAGGAAATTAAGCTACTTTGTTTAAATGCTGCACAGTTTTTACAGCGATCCTATCAGCAAAACCAAGCCGCTTTACTCTTCTCTGCGACTTTGCGCCCAGCCAGCTATATATTTAGTCAACTGGGTGTAGAGCATGAGTCGCCCTACTTAAGACTGCCCTCGCCTTTTCAGCCGCAGCAACAGGGTGTCTTCCTGTGTCCATATATAGATACGCGCTACCAAGCCCGCGACCGCTCAATAGAGAACCTCGTCGACATTATTTCCCGTACCTTTTACAGCCGCGCAGGAAATTACCTGGTATTTTTTCCCTCTTATCGTTACCTGGAGCAAGTTGCTGAGAGTTTTAAGGCGAGATTCCCGGAAGTGTTCTTGTTACAACAGCTGCCGGGACAGGGAGAGACAGAGCGCGCTGAGTTTTTGTCTGGATTCAACGAAGGTAACAAGAGCCTTGGGTTTGCCATTATGGGGGGCATCTTTGGTGAAGGCATTGACTATGTTGGGGAGAAGCTGGTTGGCACTATTATCGTCGGTACTGGGCTCCCGCAAGTTAATGTTGAGCGGGAGCTACAGCGCGATGCTGCGGAAACCACTGGCATCCATGGATTTGACATCGCCTACCGCTATCCAGGGATGACTCGCGTACTGCAAACTGCCGGTCGGGTTATACGTTCCGAATCTGATAAAGGTGTGATCATTCTGGCAGATAGCCGCTTTTCAGAACCTTTTTATTGGCAGCTTTTCCCCGAGCACTGGCAACCGGCGGTTTGTCGTAACACTGATCAATTAACGGGCAACTTGGAGAAGTTCTGGAGCTTGAGCTAACCCAGGTTTTTAGGATTTGTACTCCCTCAGCCCAAATTTTCCCAGCATCCAAGCGATAAGCGCTCCGCTCAATATCCCCGCCGTATTGGCCACGAAATCTAACCACTCACCCGTTCGATTCACATAAGGTTGAAGTAACTCGATGCCACCGCTCCACAGTACAAAAAATAGTCCTATTAGCCACCAGTAACTAGGCCTGCGCAGGGCGACGGGGAACATCAGTGCACTATAGGCAATTAAGTGATTGGTTTTGTCGGTGCCGGGTATATTGGGTACTTCGGGAAGCGGAAACAGGGATAGGCTTGTAATAGTGCACAAAAATACCACTGTTAGCAGAATCCAATAGTTGTAGACGAGCCTTAAGGGAAGTTGAATTATCATTTAAACCACGCAAGAATACGTCAAAAGGCCTGTAAACTTCTTTTAATATTACTACGAGCTTGAGCATCAAAGTGACTGTGAAAGTAATCGGTGTGATAAAGCCTTTTCTGAGACAAAAATTCCCTTAATATTTCCCTGCGTTTCTTTTTGTAAATCATAATCGGTACCAGCCGATACTCTTTACGGACTTGTTTTTCATAAGCTTCGAAAACGCTTGTGCTGGCACCCAGGATCGTTAGGTCAATGTCGATAATTAGCTTTTCATCAATACTAACTGGCGTGTAATTGTGGCAGGTTGCCATAATCAATTGGTACACCCTATCCGCCCCTGTGGGACAATACCCGGAATCGATCAGGAACTTTTTTGCCCATAGAGCACTGTTTTCTTCATTCTTAGAGGAAAAAGGCTTGTAAATCGCATCGTGAAACCAGATAGCCAGCTCGACCTCATGGGGGTGCTCGGCAAGCTCTGCAACTTTATCAAAGTGCTTCAGCATCGCATCAATGTGATGCCCTGTATGATAATGCCTATGATTCTCTGCATACGAAGAAACTAACTTTTCGAAGCACTGAAGGGATTCAGGAAGATTGAGTGCCCCCATTAGGTTGAGCCATCTATTTTGGTTCATTGGCTAATCCTCGGAGCGTCATCTTTCCGAAAACCCGTAGCTTGTAAAGTGTTTTTCCCTGCCAATACCAAATAAAGCCATGCCTTTCTCCATCGATTCCCCAATAATACGATATGAATATGCCAGCCTTTTTCCCGTCGAGCACTATAACCACTGTAAAGGAGAGTATAGGCTTCTGGGTCACCGACTATTGATTCGGCAATGCTTCTTGCATGCTCAATGCCAAGTGAAACCATCTCACTAACCTCCTCCTTACTTGGTTCTCCCTGGGATTTTGGAAAAACCAAGAGGTGGTAATTCGGTATTAAGTCTCTGCGAACCCTGATCAACCGGCAATTGTTCCCAGAGGCTAAAGTAATATTCCCGTTGTTGTCCGATGAATTGCCAAATACCCGCTGCTTCATAAATCCTCAGATACTTATTTACTTTTTTGTACCCGAGTACAAATTGAGAGCTGGCAAAGACGCTATTTGCGCCTATTCCCCATAGTAAGTATCGGGAGGCCACTCTGACAAGCCGCTGGCCACTTTATTGGGGAGACAAGCTGGCTTTGGCAGGCAAACTTTAAAGGCAGTTAGCCAACGTTGCGGTTAACTCCTGAGTTTTGAGGAAAGCTCGTTTAATCGAATCCCGGTGCCTTTTATCAGCAAATTCCTGGTACTCTGCATTGATTTCATGGAACTCCTCAACCCCCAAATAGCGGCTTAAGGTTCGGATATGTGGCCCCAGGTGATTCATTTGCTCACGGATTCCTCCTTGTCCAAAGCCAAACTCCCCGGCAGAGGTGATTAGCACCAGCTTTTTGCCAGACATAATAGGCTCTAAGGGGAAGTCACCACGGTCTAAATCAAAGGTGAACGTCTTGTTGATACGAACAACTTGATCGAACCAGGCCTTAAGTGCGGCAGGCATGCCGTAGTTATACATCGAAGTTGACATAACAATGATATCCGCCTGGGATAGCTCATCAATCAAGATGTCAGAAAGCGCTACCAGGGACTGCTGCTCTTCTGTGCGATCCGCCTCAGGCGTAAAAACCGAGGCAATCCAATCTTGATTGATAAAGCCTGGCGGGTTTAAACCGACATCTCTATGGATAACTTTATCTTGGGGTCTCTTTTCTAGCCAACCGCTTACAAAACTTGCGGCAACTGCTTTGGAGATTGAGGTATGCCTGGGGATATTCGCACTGTCTTGTGGTGCTGCTAAGCCGCTCCACTTCTGGGCACTAGCGTCAATATGTAATAGTGTTTTCATAGTCTGGAACCTTTACTAAACCGCCTGAAGGTTCATCTATGGTGATGCTGGGGAGTACCCTTGACAAACGAGTTATTTCTTCCTATAGATGAGGAAAACTCATCTATAAGAGATTCTGATCGGTGTACCCAAACCTGCCCTCACTCAACGCCCTCAAAGTATTCGATGCCGCCGCCAGACTGGGCAGTTTCAAGAGAGCTGCGGAAGAACTCTTTATAACGCCGACAGCCGTATCACATCAGATAAAGGGTTTGGAGGAGTCCCTGGGTACAACATTATTCGAGCGCAAAACCCGTGCCGTGCAGTTGACCAGTGAAGGGCGGATGCTCGCTCAAACAACGTCTCAAATTTTTCAGCAGCTCACTGAAACGGTGAGTGAAATAACGTGTTCAAAGAAAACACTGACCGTTAGTACGACTTCAAGCTTTGCTGCTATGTGGCTTGTGCCCCATCTGGAGAATTTTTATCAGAAATTTCCAGATATCATTGTTTCAGTAGTGACCGGGGAAGAAGTGAGTGATATCGAGCGAGATAGACGTATCGACATCGCTATTCGGTACGGGAAATATGATGAAAGTACAAAAAATGCTCTCCACTTGGCCACCGAAACAATCGGTGTCTACGCTGCACCAAGCTACCTGACTCAGATTAGGGATATTTCTGAAGCTCAACTTCTGGAAACAAAATGGGTCAACTCATCACTTCCACCGCTGAACTGGCAAACTCTCCTCAAAAGAAAACTTGATGGCATTCGCGTGCGGCAGTTTGACCAGGAGCATCATGTAATCCAGGCCGCCTTGGCTGGCCAGGGTATTGCGCTAGTAAGTTCGCTTCTTGTTCAAAATCCTTTGCGCAATCAATGGCTGGTTCCTTTTAGAGGAGGCTCCAAGCTTTCAGGGATTGAGGGACTTACCTATTCCGCATTAATACCTAGCCGCCATTCAAGAAATGGAAATGTGTTGGCTTTCGTAACCTGGCTGAAGGAAGCACTACGCGATTCTCCCTATAGTTAGGTACATCCGACTGGCACTGAACTCGCCTTCGGACTTGCCGAGAGTAGGTATGTATCTAATCTAAGTCCACACCAAGAGCACAACATATTGTGCTCATCTATTAATCAATGCGCCATATATAGTGATCTGGATCAATTGGCGTTCCTGTCTCTTCGATATGCTCTCCCCACAAATTGTGAGGAAGTCCGATGACCAGTACCGCTATACCCGACAGCGAAGCCGCACCAGCTTCAGAACAGATTTCGCAGGTAAGTTCAGATCAACTGTTGGTGCGTAAGCGAGATGGCAGGACACTGGCTTTTGATGCTCGCAGAATCACTTTGGCTCTTCTCAGTGCTGGCCAGGCAACGGAATCTTTTGATCAACAGGAAGCGGAACAACTTACCGAATCTGTCCTTAAAGTGATCAAGCACCGCTTTGATAGTGGTGAGCCCATTGATATTGAAGAGATTCAGAATATTGCTGAACAGGTATTGATCAATAACGATTACATTGATACTGCCCGCGCCTATATCGCTTATCGGGGGCGGCATGCGCAAATGCGCACTGATCGGCAAACACTGGTGGATGTCGGTGCTTCTATTGAAGAGTATTTAGAGCAAGCGGATTGGCGAGTTGCAGCCAATGCGAACCAGGGATATTCCCTAGGGGGGTTGATCCTGAACAGTGCAGGTAAAATGATTGCCAACTATTGGTTAAATCATGTTTATTCCCCTGAGATCGGCGCAGCACATCGGAATGGGGATTTACACATCCACGACCTGGATATGTTGGCTGGATATTGTGCAGGTTGGTCACTGCGCACCCTATTACATGAAGGGCTGAATGGTGTTCCGGGAAAAGTCGAATCGGCACCGCCGGCCCACTTGACCAGCGCGGTCGGACAGATTGTTAACTTTCTTGGAACACTTCAAAACGAGTGGGCGGGCGCGCAAGCATTTAGCTCTTTCGATACCTATCTTGCACCTTTTGTGCGCAAGGACCAGCTGGACTACGCGACCGTACGCCAGTGCATTCAGGAGCTGATCTTTAACCTGAATGTGCCATCCCGCTGGGGTACCCAGACCCCCTTTACTAATCTCACTTTCGATTGGGTTTGCCCCCAGGATTTGCGCGAGCAGGTGCCTGTGATTGCCGGTCAGGAAATGCCTTTCACCTATGGCGACCTGCAAGAAGAAATGGATCTAATCAACCGCGCCTATATCGAAGTCATGAGCGAGGGGGATGCACGCGGTAGGGTATTCACCTTCCCTATTCCCACATACAACATCAGTGAGGATTTCCCTTGGGAGAGCGAAAATGCTGAGCGGCTGTTTGCCATGACCGCTCGCTACGGTCTGCCCTATTTCCAAAACTTTATAAATTCAGACCTGAGCCCAAACATGGTTCGCTCCATGTGCTGCCGCTTACAGCTTGATCTACGCGAATTGTTAAAGCGTGGTAACGGCCTCTTTGGCTCCGCCGAACAGACAGGTTCACTCGGCGTAGTAACTATCAACTGTGCCCGCCTTGGATATCTCTACAAAGGAAACTGGCAGCTTCTGCTCTCCCAACTGGACAAACTGCTGATACTTGCCCGCGATTCCCTTGAAGTGAAACGGAAAGTCATCCAGCGGCATATGGATGCAGGTCTGTTTCCCTACACTCGCCGCTACCTGGGGACTCTGCGCAACCACTTCTCCACGATCGGGGTGAACGGCATCAATGAGATGCTGAGAAACTTTAGTGGGGATAACGAAAGTGTGGTTACGGAAGATGGGAAAGAACTGGCCGAGCAATTACTCGATCATATCCGTATGCGCATGACTGAATTCCAGGAACAAACCGGGCATCTCTACAACCTGGAGGCAACTCCGGCAGAGGGCACTACTTATCGGTTTGCCCGCGAAGATCGCAAACGTTACCCGGATATTATCCAGGCAGGTAGTAGTGAAGCGCCCTACTACACCAATTCATCCCAACTGCCGGTGGGCTTTACCGATGATCCCTTTGAGGCCCTGGCCCGGCAGGAATCCCTCCAATCCCGTTACACCGGTGGCACTGTACTTCATCTTTATTTGGGCGAGCAGTTGCCTGATGCCGATAGTTGCCGCCGCTTATTGCGGCGCGCTCTGGAAAACTACCGCCTGCCCTATATCACCGTGACGCCGAGCTTTTCAATTTGCCCGGTCCATGGATATCTTAGCGGCGAACACGAATTCTGCCCTCGCTGCGACGAAGCTCTCCTGGCCCGAGAGCAATCCTGTTGTAGCGACTAAACCATACTTTCAAGGAGAAAGACCATGAGCCAACAAGATACTTTATTGAGAGAAGAAGATCGCACCCGCTGCGAGGTATGGAGCCGGGTAATGGGGTACCACCGCCCAGTTTCATTTTGGAATCCGGGAAAACAATCCGAGCACCGGGAGCGCCAATTCTTTGTGGCGGACAACAGCAGGAATGCACTAAAAACTTATGAGTAATAAGTTACGTGCCGGTGGATTCACGTCGTTTACGGCAATCGACTTCCCCGGCGAGTTGGCAGCGGTGGTTTTTTGCCAGGGATGCCCCTGGCGCTGCCGCTACTGCCATAACGGCGATCTACTGCCTGCGCGAGCACCCAGTGCCTATGACTGGGATCAAATCCTCACATTTTTAGACAGTCGCCGGGGCTTGCTGGATGCCGTTGTGTTTTCCGGTGGCGAGCCCACCGCCCAGAGTGCCCTGGAACCGGCGATTGCCCAAGTCAGGGATCTGGGATTCAAGGTCGGGCTTCATACTGCGGGAATCTACCCCCGCAGGCTGGAACGCCTGATTCAGAGTCTTGATTGGGTGGGGTTGGATATTAAAGCAATGCCGGAAAACTACCCTTCCATTACGGGTGTCGATGGCAGTGGCGTGGCCCCCTGGCAGTGTGCGGAGCTTCTCGCTCAATCCAGTGTACCTTTGCAAGTGCGCCTTACCAGGCATCCGAGTCTTACAACTGATGCTGAACTGAACCAAATACGGGAGAAACTTAGCGGTATTGGTATTGAAAAGTTGGAGGTCCAGCGCTGCAATAGTGAGCAAGCTATAGATCAGACGTTGAGGTTCTTAACTTGTAAGTCCCACCCTACTCGCTAAGGAAATTTCGCCATTCACGGACTAAGTAAGGCCAGCCATCAATTAACGCCTTAGGGAAGATAGCTTTTACACTTTGTGTCAGCCCAGGTTAGCAGGCCTTAGGGTAGGCTTTTAAGGCCAAGACCCTATTTGTATATAAGGTACCATTCAGCCATTCAGCCAAATAACTAGCAGAAATATTTTTTTAAAATTGAATTAATATCACATTAAAGACTATTGTAATAATGGCAATCGGTACAAAGGGACACTACTTTCCTAAAAAGCAGAAATATCACTTGCAAAGTATAGTTGCCCCCCATTTGGATAGGAAGAGAAATAATCCAAATTACGGAAAAATAACTTTTGGTGTAAGAGTCGATGAATTAATCATAGAGAGTTCCGGCTTAAGCAAAAAAGATTTTAGCTTAGAACGCCATACATAATTCAAACGTATGATGGAAAACTGGTTTTACAGTAAGCACATAGTAAAAAGGCACTCCGAGAATACTCATGGAGTGCCGATTCCGTGTTGATGTAAATTAAATAACTATGGCTTTCAGCTTAGCCCGTTCAATCTTATCTCTGCAGCTTTCTCGATTAACATAACAATCGATAGTAATTCCTTCCGTAGAAAACTCGTATCGAATTCCATTTGTGGCTTCGAGTGAAAAAAAACCTCCTTCTTCACCACTAAAAAATAATTTTGAATTCGGTATAAGCTTTTGTATTTCTTCAAAAGGTTTTCCAATACAAATACCGTTAACACAAAAATCAACATCAATTATTGATATTTTGCTGATGGAATGGCTATTTATTTCGATCTCTGCTAGTACAGAGTTGTCACATATTTTACCCCGAAACTTATAGCTTTCCCCCTCTTCTGTATAGACGGGAATCTTATCATATGAGCCTTGGAGTAATTTTTCGCTTCCGCCTAAAGAAAGCTCACAGACTCTTTTTCCGCTAACTGAAAACTCTTTAGTCAACCCTTGAGTTGCCCAAGAACATGAGCCAGCGGCTAAAACTAGAAGTGTTGCTGTAATTAAATTAATGAGTTTCATCATGGATTGGGCTTCCGCTTCCATTGTCTATAATATTGTGTCCCCGGACCAACATTCTTTTGATCAACGTGAACTGATCCTGAGTTATACAAGTTTACACGCTCAAAGTCTCCTGAATCTACAGCAGCTTTCGATAGATCCGCACCTGACATTCCTGTTACTGTAATATCAGCGGCATCACCTACCGTGTGCTGAGAAGTAGAAGCTACTGTATTCGATGTTTTTCCCTTTAGGGAGTTTTGTTGAGCTTGTGTTCTAACCCCGCTATGGACATTAATCGTCTTATTGACGTCTTCACTTAAATCTAAAAGTTTATTTTCCATAGTAGATGTAACTGTCGCAGGGGCGTTATTGGCAGAAGCTTGTGGTTTCAGCTTTAACGAACCAGAAGGGGTAGTTGTAGACGTATTGCCATTAGTTCTAGTATCAGTTCTAGAAACTGTTATTGAGTTATCTGAATTTGTAGTTCTAGATATAGTTTCAACGCAATGCTTTTCACCGACTGAGCACATACCCGTAGGGTCGGTATATTTATACGGATTGTTGTTTGCATACATATATCTGTTAAATCCATGAATACCGTTTTCCGTACTTAGGTGCGTAACTGTGCCCATCGGATCATTCGAGTAAAACCTACCTAGATTGGGGTCATAATATCGAGCTTGCATATAAGACAAATCAAGATCGGCATCAAATTTGTGAGCTGTGTAGCCGACATCATCCACTTCACCTTCAATACTTTTTCCATAAGGCCGGTAATGTTGTTTACCAGAATTATCGGCAATAACACCATCTTTTGCGACGAGTCTGTCTCCAAGATAAATGTAATTGATACCACCTGCAGGCGTGTATCGGTGAAGTAGTACACCATTCCTATTGTAAATACTATAACCTGTGCCTTCACTATCTACCGTTCTAACACGCCGATTGTAAGCGTCATAAAGATAGCTATTAGAATCGGAAGTGGTCATTTGACCGGCTAAATTATAGGTGAATTTCCGATGGCTATTATTGACGATATTGCCGCGTGAATCATATTGAAAATTACTGTAACTCTTAGAAGCTGATCCGCTGCCAGTGACTGAACTCAGTCGGTTCAGACTAGTATCATAATTATAATCCAGAGTACTGTCTTTGCTTTGATAATAGGTGATATTTCCTAGGCCATCATAGCGTATAGTACTGTTGCCAATGCCACTATTCCCATAAGTCCTTGTCAGTCGGTCAAGCCCGTCATAGCTTAAATCGGTAAGGCTATAATCAGTGTCAATATTATCTAATATACGAGTAACATTGAGGTTGTTGTCATAGAGGTAACTATAATCCAGCGCTTTAACATTGCCACTAGAGTCTTCAATATTGCTTGGAGTCTGAGCGCTATTAAGCATGGTTTTATGGCTAAGGCCATTGCCAAAATCAAAACCATTGATCAACCCATTCGCGTAATACACTGCATCGTCTACATAGGTAAATGCACTATAGCCATTTGCTGCTTCTCGAACTGCCTGAGTTGCTTGCCCAAAGCCATTGGGAGCGAAACTCACTTGACTGGCATCAGGATAGATTATTGACGAAAGGTGTGCTAAGGAATCATAGGTGTAATCAAGAGAAAAATTTATACTTCCTTCTATATCTATAACTTCATCTTCAGGCAAGTTGAGGTTATTGTAACTGTAAATATGGCCTACTGTTCCAGCAGCAATTAATGTTACATTCCCATTATTGTCGCGTTGATAAAGCATATCTGGTGAACTATCAGAGAAATCAACTGAATGGAGTCTACCTAAATTATCATATCCATACAGAGTTGCATCACTAGGTTGGCTACTTAAACAGTTACTGTAGTTTGAGCTAATATTCTGAGCCGTCCAGAGATTCTCGCCAAGTGCATTTTTACTATATGCTGTACTTCCGATATCTTTTCTAGTAACCAGGCACAGTTGTTTATATGTGTCATAATAATGATTCTCGGTCTGGCTTATGGTAGTGCTTGAGGTTTTACCCGGCCCAGACTGAGTAATAGATTTCACTAAATCAAAGATATCAATATTGATATCAGTTACGACACTTTCCGGAGATTCAATTTTTATTGCTTTTTCATAGGACGGTTCCCCATAAGCAGAGTAAGTAGTCGTCGTGATATTTTTTTCCGCATCTGTTTCTTCGACTATGTTTCCTGATCGATAATCATATGTAACAGTTCCTAAACCTGTTTTAGATATGGATTTGATACGCCCTAAAGCATCATAAGTATTTGTTGTGCCGCCAGTTTCGACACTATAATAGCTGTTAAAGGAGGAAAATAATATTTGATTATTAAAGTTGTAGGTAAAATTTCTATAAATAGTATTTTCACTGGGCTTAGTCTGACGTCGATTCTCCGCTTCTGTACTTGCCAGCCGCATTAAGCCATCATAATCTTCTTGTGTTTTTAATGCGGTGGTTCCATTAATACATGCGTTCTGCGAAGCATTCAATTTACAGCGTGTTAGAGTTCTTGTGTTGGTGTCATCATCCCACTGATACAGTGTATCTGCCCAACTGTAATTGTAATCGGTATCATCTTCTAAATCCTTGGCTATAAGGCGCCCTATTTCGTCGTATTTATATTGTGTGGTAACGCCATTAAAATCTGTAATGCTGGTAAATAAACCATTATCGTCAACTGTTCTCGATAGTATCATTTCACCTGTCGTTTCTCGACGAGGTACGGTAATTGTTTGTGGAATGCCACGTTTATAATTACTATATTCTATAAACCGATTGCCAGTGCCAAATGCTAGCGGCGCATTAAATTCAACTCGGCTTGGATTTCCCTGGGCATCGTAAGATTTATAGGTTTTGACGAGTTGTCCAAATTTGTACTGCTTGCTTGGTAGTTTTTGGCTGGTATAGCGGTTGGTATAACTAAAGGTGCTGTAGTTTAGCTTATCTGTCTCGGTGTAAGAATTTGAATTTCCATTACTACTTACAGAGCTGCTTACGAATTGATCCAGTACCCAGTTGCTATAGTCATTTAAATAGCTATATTTAGTATATTTTTCTCGAACGGTCGAGCCTGATTGATTTTTATGTTGCTCATGGCGAATTAGTGGTGTGCCAAAAAAGCTAAAGTCTTCAAACTCTGTTAAATACTCATCATTTTCGATAGTTCTTCTGGATTTTAAGCGGTATCCGTTTTCATCGGGACTTTGCCGCAACCACCACTTAGAACCAACAGCTGGGATTAACTGATAGTCAAGCTGCACCTCCCGAAGCAATTTTGATGAGCCGTTATTTGGCGCAGAATAATTTTGAAGAGCAATAACTGAGCCAAAATTGTTAGACAATCTATCGCGGTTGGTATAATAGCTAACATAGCTAAGATCAGGCATTGTTACCGTTGTGCGACCACTGAGATATCGATCAACACTCTCCGGGACATCACCCTGTAATTTTTCCGCCTCGGTTATCGTTGGTACATAACTAAACATCTCCTGGAACTCACCTTTATGGTTTGAGTACTGATAGGACCATGTGTAGCTCTTATTTGCATCGTAATCAATTCTTTTCTTATCTAGTGCCATCGACATATGGCATCGGTCAAGCTCTTCGTCAATAAATGGACGTCGTTTATAGTTCGCCAATGATATAATCGTTGGTTTAAAGTAAAAAACTCCACTCAAGTTCCCTGGGGCTTCAATCTCTACGTTAATATATTTACCTTCAGTTCTTGCACTACAGCCTCTATACCGCCCAGTCATACCTGTTTCCCAAAAATATCGGTAGGGATCTTCAGGGCCTGCTGTACGATAAGTCCACTCCTGGCCATTCGGCATAACTACTTTAAATGTCGAATTTGAGATTGAACTATTGCTAGAGTAATAATATTGCCACTGCCTGTTGTTAGCAGAAACAGTCTTTCGTCCATTTACAAGATTGACGTCAATTTTCTGACCATCGTTCTGGGTGATACTACTTAATTGATTGATCAAAAAGTAATTTTGATCTATATCAAAATCTTTGCGGTAGCGGATGTCATAACCGTATATTGCGCTATTACCAAACCGATCTTCTATTTTGCTGATATAGAGCATATGGTATGTCTTTCTAGCATAAACCTCTAGAAAGTCAGGATGCTGAAGATATGGCCTAAGCTCATCGTTCATTTTGATCAAGGCCGGCCTTTGGCTATAAACATCGAAATAGTATTTTGTGCCTTTAGGGGAAGTTGCTAAAAAACCATTGATATTAGAGTTGGGGGAATCATAGCACTCTACACGCCAGCCACTATTAGTGATAAAAGGAGAGTCAGTAGGACTCTTGGGGTTGTCATTAATTAATAGGCGCTCTCGCAGTAAGCCTGGAATATGTAAGGTAGGGGGCGTGGCAAACGGGAGGTTACTATCTTCATTAAGATCGTACGCTAATTCATCGGGATTACGATAGCTTGTTGAGCAAAAGTTTCCATCAGTCAAAGCATCGGGCTCAATATTTTCTGCTGGACCAGTTGCCCGCTTTGCATAACTGGACTCTATTCTAGGTATATCTTCGACCCAGCCGTACGCGGCTCCATAGCTAACACCAAAGGAGATATTGTAAGCGACTGATAAATCTCCTAAAGGCTGGAGTTTTACATCACTTCTTCTAAAAGTGACAGCTCCCGATTGTAAATCTAGTTGTTCGTTAAAAACCTCAGAAGTCAAGGGCTCAACTTTATCACCCACAGGGAAAAGCACTGTCGCCAGCTCATCTTCGGTCATGGCGTAAGTATTTAGGCTAAAAATAACCCCTGACAAAAACAAAGAACAGTAAATATATAGTGTCAGTGGTACAGTATTACTGATCAGTTTTCCAGATTTCTTCATTCAAAGTATTCCCGATAAATTCATAATGTTCTCGATAGTAACCCCTGTCACTGTGAGGTCATCTGTAAAACATTAGGCTCAAATAAAAGTTATTCTATAGAGTATTTAACGACTCAAAACCTGACCATTAACATCAGTTTCTGCTGCGGGCGAGCCCAATAAGTCGGTATGAATAAATATTACGCGTCGTTCAGGTTTAGAGGCAGTGAAAACCGATGATGTACCGTCATTAAGCAGAATGACTGTTCCATCCGCCCCACCCAAGGAGACCTGTATATCTAAATGACCATCAGTGTTTGTATCAACATATTGAATTCGATTCCCGCTCAATAGCGATGGGGCGACGGCATTAAAGATAGAAATTGAAATAGACTCGACGACCCAGTTTCCATTCACTTTTTCTAGTTTAAGTACCTGCCCATCCTTATAGGCAGGTATAATCACCATAATCTCCACCCCAATTGGCACCCATATGGAGTTTGTTTTCAAATAATATGTGCTACCGTCCGCGTATAGCTGATAGGATTGATCGAGGCTGTAAGAAAAGCTAGGTGCTGCATGGAGTAAAAAAACTAAGTTTATAAGGCTGAAATACTTCAACCTTAAAAATGAGCCAAAAACTTTATTCTTAAAAATAGTTAACATACAGAGTCATTCCTTTAAATGATACAAAAAACGCGCAATTAGAACACACTCCAAAGATGTACAACAACCAAAACATTTGGATTAGGAATAGGAGTACCTGTCAAACCTGTCCCGCCCCCTTAGTTAAGAGTTATATTTGTAGCCTTTCATTAGGTTCGGACAATAATAAGGACACGAAAATTAAAGACGAAGAGACCTATTCCACTTTTGGTATCCATTTAGATATACGCACTGATAAGAAAATTATGGAAGATCTGGTTAGCTTGCTGCTGTGAAGTTTTCAGTGTGGCCGCTGACTCAAAAGTAGGCCCAATCCGCTAGCTACCGATTCTAGATACCCAATATCTGGCCCATGTAGACCTCGGCCTGATCCATGCGAATATCGCGAAGATGCTTCAAGAGTCTGATTACACTTCAATTCAACAGCGTATTCTTGTGGCAGCCTAAGTTGAGCAACCCAAAAATCTACTTCCATTTGTCGGCGCTGAGCGTTTGAATATACTGAGAGGGCTACCCTTTCTGCTAGGTCAGTATTTGGCGCTAGTAGATTGGGCTAGCCGACATTTAGCCCCCAAAAAGCGCGGTGCCACTTCTCAAAACACGCTCCCTGTCCTTGAACGGCTGGGCACCTCAACCAAACATGGGCTCTATTAAAATTGGAACTTTGAAAGCCGCTTTAAAAGCCTGATGGGATCAGCAGGGGCTGTGCGACAGGCATGTATTCAGTTCAATAAACGCTGGGTACATGGCATAGGTAATTGCCAAGGTTTCCATTTGGCAACACCCTACTAATTCCCTCCCAACCTTCGATGCTATTCCTTCCGATTTAGCTAAAGTTACGCAATTAAACCTAAAGCTTAATTTTCAGCATTTCACATCGTCCGAATTAGACCAGGAGAAATGGCCTTTAAAGTGAAAGGCCTGTACTATTTCTGACGTCATCTTTTAATCTGTAGGTATCCTAGTTTTGCTTCATCGAGGCTCACAATGCTGAAGCTGTAAAACCATTTAAATGGACAAAGCCCTCCGGTCAAACCATCGCTTTTGTAGAGCGTGCAAAACAATCGCTATAGAATTAACCGGATGGACCACTAGAAACTACCAGCTTCTCGAATTCGTATATTCTACTTTAAATATACACCAATTATTTTCCCAAAATCTCCATCATTAACACAACCATCAAATCGAATCATAACTTCTTTTTCAGCCATTTGAGCCGAAAGTAACATAGAAAAAACGGCATCATATTTTTCATGGCTTGTATACAAGACAAATCTATCTGTATTACAGTAGCCCGACTGGTGATCCACGTAGGCATGACCGCTTTCACTAAAAATATGAAGAAATGATGGGACTGCATCACCTGTGTAAGCTGGTTCCGCTGCTGCTGAGACTGCCAAAAAACAGGAAAAAATTATTGATATTGCATATTTCATTATTACTTCTCCAAATACTATTTAGATTGCTGGGGTGGTAGAAAAACTCGCTCACCTTTTCACATTATAATCTTACATTAAAACAGCACATATTAAGTAGTGAAAACTAACTTAGGTTCACGCAGGATACTCATTTGTGCCTAATATTTAACCAGTCATCTGGGGGGGAGGCTGAACTTCAACTTTCTACAGCTAGAAGACCCGCTAAGCTGTCCGCAATTTGTGCAAAATGGGAGCATTGCAGCAGCACCCCTTTTTTTAAGTAGACGCCATCTTAAATTCATCTTATGTGGTCATTCCTTCATATTCGTCTGGACTTTTTTTAATCTAAGGATTCTCTGAATAACTCCGTAATACCTCTGCTGGTCTTGAAGGCTGCAAATGTTAAACGGAGCTCGCAGCAAATGGCCTTAGTCCTTTGCAAGAGCTGCAACTCAGCAGTTGTGGCCTTCAAGACCCGCCCTTCGGGGCTTGCAGAGCGATCTACACTCCGACTTCTTGAAAGGTCTAGATTCCTGCGAAGCCGCGCCTTAAGTAAGCAAAAGCCATAGAAATGATCAGAACAGCTCATGTAATGCTTTCACTATGAATGCACTGAAAAATATTGTTAATTCATCTATGCGGGACAAAAAAGTGGCTCTTAATGAGTATTGTGCGCTAATGATTGAGGCACACCATATTTATAAAACTATTGGCCTTAAAATCCATTCAATATCAATGATTCTGACTTCACATGAGTTTAGAATTTGAAACATCGATTGCGATTAAAGACCTCATAACCCCTAACTAGAGTATCTTAAACTTTACTCGAAGGGCGTGAGACACGGAGCGTTGGCGGGGTCGGTAGCGAAGAGAATACTGGTGACTTACTCAAGTGAGCACCTGAACATATATAAAGTCACTCTTTCCGATTTACTCAACTGCAATCTGTTTGGCTTTAAGGTAGAGTTGAAGTTCTTTAGGCCCTTGCTCCTTTCGCCCGGCAAAAATGGAACTCAATAGAATAAAGCGCGATATACCCGCGCTTTTCGTTGCATCACAAAGATGGATAGCACCATCCCGATCCACAGATTCCAATGCTTTACCCTTGGAGCCCGCAACAAAAATGACTGCATCTTGCCCCTTTACCGCATTGTTCAGGGACTCCTTCTTTGTCAGGTCTCCAAGAATGGGGCGCGCATCTGTACTACGCAAATTATCTTGTTGGGATTCCTTGCGGACCATAGCGGTTACCTCGTGCCCTTTGTCGACAAGTTTACCCACAAGGATTTCACCGATTGCACCGTTAGCACCCGCCACAAGTACTTTCATTGCTCTGCCCATGTCTATATTGCGCTACTTAGAAGTACCGTATCAGCTTTTGATTGACAAACTCTTTAATACCTAGTTCTCCCAGCTCCCGGCCATAGCCGGATTTCTTCACTCCTCCCATAGGCATACTGGCGTAGCTTGAAGCGGCATGGTTCACGAAGGCAGTACCACATTCCAACTGTTCCGCGACACGGCGCCCCCTTTCATGGTCCTGGGTATAGACAGAACCACCCAGACCAAAGGGGCTATCATTGGCCATCTTAACCGCTGCCTCCTCATCGGGAACCACCCAAACACAAGCGATGGGGCCGAACAACTCCTCTACTGCTGCCGGGGAACCAGCGGGTATTTCAGTTAATATACCTGGCTCGATAAATGCGCCATTACGCTTACCCCCCACTAGCAGTTGGGCGCCTGCCTTAACGGACTTGCTGACTTGATCCTCAAGTTGCTCAGCAGCCTTTTCGGTACATAACGGACCGTAATCTGTGCTTTCTACAAGAGGGTCACCGGATTTCAGCGCTTGGAACAGCTTGGTAGCTCGGTCTAGGAATTCTTCAGCAATGGGCTCCGTTAGAATGATTCTCTTCGCAGCCAAACATATCTGCCCGCAATTGCCCAGCTTTCCCTCCGCAAATCGCTGTATCGTTAAATCCATATCCGCATCTTCGAGCACGATAAATGGATCAACACCACCCAGCTCCATAACAGTTTTCTTTACATTGCGGCCAGCTTGCTCTGCAACCATTGCACCGGCGGCATTGCTGCCAGTAAAGGAGATTCCTTTGACCCTATCGTCATCAATAATGGAGGCAGCCCCACCGGATGTGATCGGTAGATTGGTATAGACTCCTTCCGGTACCCCTGCATCAAACAACAGCTGTGCGAAGGCTTCGGCACACTGGGGAACATTAGAGGCATGTTTAGTAAGTACAACATTGCCGGCGATCAAGTTGGCGGCGGTAAAGCGAGCCGGTTGGTAGAAGGGAAAGTTCCATGGTTGGATGCCGTAGACCACTCCTAAGGGCTGGAAGACTAAAGTGCCCTCCCCTTCGCGGGTGGAAAGCTGCTGTGGAGCTAGGATTTTTTCGCCCTCTTCGGCGTAGTAGTCAAAAATTTCAGCACAAAGTGCCAATTCACCTTGACCATCACTGAGCTTCTTACCCATTTCTAACGCCATCAGGCGGGCAAGTTCTTCGGATCGCTCCTCAAATAGGTTGCTTGCACGCTTTAGTATCACTGCTCGATCACTAAAACTTCGGTTTCTCCAGCTTACAAAGGCTTTGTCTGCGCGACCGATCGCCTTGTCGAGATCCTCTTGTGACATTTCGTGATAAGTCTTCAGAGTTTTACCGTTTAAGGGGTTGACGGAAATCAGTGGACGTTTTGACTTTGTCATGAATAGACTTCCAACGGTTGCTTTAGGAACCGCTAAAGAACTATTTGGAATAGTACCAGTGCGGCATCTACGAGTGTTTGCAAAAGTGTAGTTGCTGAGGTTTGGCATACCATTGCTTGATGGATCAGCTAAAGTCACATCATTCTTTCTTATAGACAACTGATAGGCAGTAATCTTTGGTGAATAGCACTTAAAGCTAATGGAACACCATTAAGAGATTTAGGTACTTTACGAATACCACCGTGGCATAAAGATCAACTGCGGAGCTTTTAGAACATACCGACTGCATAGAATCGAATCTGCTCAAACAAGCTGCATGATATTCATCGTTAAGTCACTAGCCCTTCTGAAACAAGCTTTAATTCACAAACTATAATCGCAGGGCTTAGTAGCTCTTACTTCCTTATCAGTGCTTGATAGCAAGTCTATGAACGTTTTCTGCTTATTAACGCCTTTGTAACAGGACCGTAAGAGCGACAGCAGCCGCTTCAAGGATCACAGTGTGGCCAAATAATCGGTTAATCTGCTATGGATAACAACGCCCTGTATAAAAAGAAACAGCTAACACCGGAAGAAGCAGTTAATTTAATCCCAGACGATAGCGTTATTTCTATCGGCATGCGCACCGCTAGCCCACCAGCCCTACTTTCAGCACTTGAGAAGCATATTCGAAATGGATTTATCACACATTTAAAAGTCTATTATATGCGCTGTGGGAAGGTTGCGACGGAAACAATTTTTCAAGAAGATCTAATGGACCGGGTTAGGCCTTACTCTTCAATGCTAACTAAAGACGAAGTTAAATTAGCAAATGCTGGATTTTCAAAAGGGGAAAAATATATTAACTATGTCCCTATATCTTTTAGTCGATATCCTCAAATAATCAGAGAGCAAGTTAAAATAGATGCTTTTCTGGTAACTGTTGCGCCGATGGATAAGCATGGTTATTTCAACTTTGGCACTAATGGTGATTATGCTATTGAGTTGTCGCGCCACGCAAATCGATTAATTGTGGAAGTGAATGAAAATATGCCACGTACAGCGGGGGCCACCTTGTTGCACATTAGTGAAGTGGATGCCATTGTTGAAAATAATATGGAATTAGCGGAGGAATCTCCAAAAGAGATTACCGATTTAGATAGAAAAATTGGTGACTACATTGTTCCGTTAATACCTGATGGCGCAACTATCCAAATGGGTATTGGCGCTATTCCGAATGCAGTGTGTGAACAACTAACTAAAAAGAAAGATTTGGGCATTCATACCGAGGTAATAACACCGGGTATGATTAAGCTTATTAAGTCTGGAGCAGTAACTAATGCCCGAAAGACAATTAACCCTCATGTGAGCGTATTCACTTTTGCAGCTGGAGACAAAGAACTATTTGACTTTATAGATGGCAATCCATCTATGTTCTGTCTGCCCGTGTCATATGTGAATGAACCCCAAATAATAGCCCAGATCGATAATATGATCTCAGTCAACTCATTTATTGAGATTGATTTCAGTGGACAGGTCAATGCGGAATTCATTGGACATCAATTCTCCGGTGTTGGTGGGCAACTGGATTTCGTGAGGGGAGTTTACTACTCAAAAAATGGGAAGACTATTCTGGCCAGTAGCTCAACGGCACAGCGTGGTAATACCTCCAGGATAGTTCCACGTTTGAATTCTATAACCACAGACTCTCGGTTAGATATCGATTACGTGGTAACCGAGTACGGAGCTTGCAGACTTATGGGAAAATCAACCACAGAGCGGACCCTCGCCTTGATTGAAATCGCACACCCTAAATTCCGTAAGAGCTTATTGGAGCAGGCCAAAGAGCAGAACTTTATTTGAGCGATAAAATGAACAACTTAAAGCTTTTCCCCGCATTGTTATTCACCCCTGGAAACCAACCGGAACGATTTGCTAAGGCGTCTGAAGTTGGGGCGAATGGAATAATCATTGATCTCGAAGATAGCGTACCAGTGGAGGACAAAGATAGTGCCAGGGATATCGCGATCGATTTTTATTCAAGGCCAAGCTCGAATGGTGTTATAAGTGCAATTCGGATAAATAGTTTGTCAACGATCAATGGAATAAAAGATATGGCTGAAATTATTGATAAAAAGCCATTTATAGATGTGGTGCTTTATCCGAAAACAGAATCTCAACATGATATCAACCTTATCAGTGAGCTCTTGAGCGAAGCCTATAAGGATATTTCGATTATAGCCTTAATTGAAACCGCTCAGGGAGCATCCAATTTATATGATATCGTTAACTGTAGCTCTGAAAAGTTGCAAGGTTTGATGTTTGGGGCCGCTGATTATGCAGCCGATCTGAATTGTGAATGCACCCCACAAGCACTCATATGGGCGCGCATGAAATTGGTCGAAGCTGCCGCACTCAAACAGATAGCTTGCTATGACTCCCCTTGTTTTAACTTTAAGGATGAAGGTGGACTAATTAATGAACTCAATGAGGCTCAATCGCTTGGCTTTAGTGGCAAGGCAGCTATTCACCCTAAACAAGTAAAAACTATCAAGATATCTTTTAGACCCACACTAGACCAGTATAAGGAAGCAAAGGAAATCGTTCGTATCTACAATGAATCCTCAGGTAAAGCCTGCCAATATGAAGGCCGAATGATAGATATCCCGATCTACTCTAAGGCCCAGCAAATAATCTCAAACTTTAATAATCTTAGCTAAAGGCTACTCCAGCAAAAATCTACAAGTGCTGTGGGCATAACCAAGCGAACTTAGAGCCACTCAACCAAGGAGGCAATATTGATGGGATTTAACCCCTATAAAGAGATTGACAACAATCGATATCGCGAAGATTTTGGCTTCTACTTCGAGGACTTTGTAGAAGGTATCATTATCGAGCACCGCCCAGGTAGGACGCTGACGCGAACAGACAATACCTGGATGACCCTGTTAACTATGAATACGGCGCAACTCCATTTTGATGCCCATTACGCAGAGAGCACTGAATGGAACCTTCCATTAGTAGATAGTACTCTGACATTGGCTATTGTCACGGGTATGACTGTAAATACTATTAGCAAGAAAGTTGTTGCCAATCTTGAGTGGGACAAAGTTAAACTGCTCAAACCTGTTTTTGAAGGTGACACGGTTTATGCAGAAAGTGAAGTCATTTCTAAACGTGAATCCAAGTCTAGACCAACACAGGGTATTGTTAATGTAGAAACCCGTGGTATTAATCAGCGAGGAGATACTTTTATGAGCTTTCAGCGAACAGTTCTGGTTTATAAGAAAGGCCATGCCCCTAATTATGAGATCAAAAAAATAACCTAACAGAAAGACTATCTCATTGGTATAGATGTACTTCTTTAAGCCGATGTCCGATTTGACTCACCTCAATGAAAATGAAGGTATTGATGTTATAAAAGTGAGAATACAAAAAGTTGCAATATAAAATAACGGTTGTGCTAGATAGTTTTTACCTCCGTATATTTTTCGATTCTTGCCTCCGCAGCAAGAAGTGGATTCAACTTTGCAATGATGGTTTTTAAGTGGTCTGTATTCCAATGCTGCATTTCAGCTTCAGAAGACTCCCAAACTTCTAGCGTAGTGAAAACATTGCCTTCATCCTGTGAGGGTAAAATTTTATAGGATAAACAGCCAGACTCTTGTTCTGACTTACATGCCAGCTCGATTAACAACGCTGATGCCTGAGAAGTATATTGTGGGCGGATTGTGACTTTTGCCATAACGATTAAATTAGCCATATGCTCTCTATACATAACCATTTTTTCTGAAATTAAGAAGTGCGTTTCACTACCAACAGTACGCCGACAACCATCATGGCGAGACCAATAAGGCGCTTGGTATCCAAGCTGGTTTGCTGCGCACCTAGTAGCCCAAAATGGTCGATAACGCTGATGGCGAGCAGTTGCCCTAGAAGAACGAAAGATACCGCATTACCCACACCATACCTTGGCGACACCCAAGTCACACTCAATATATAGAAAGCCACCAGAATCCCACCCAAGTAAAAGTACCAGGCAATATCTTTGCTAAAAACAGCACTGGGTAACCCCTCCGTTTTCAAGAGATAGGCTGCGGAGATTACAAGTCCAACGAGAAATAGCAGTGTAGTTGCCAGGGCTGAACTACCAAGCTTGATACCCAGTCCGCTATTTAGTGTTGCCATTACCGGTATGCCGATGCCTGCAATAAGCATTAGAGATGGGTAGATAATCGCATTTTGCACTTGGGATACCTCTACTCAGAATCGCAGCCGACCCAGGAGGGTCGGCTGCGAAGGTCACTTAGTTAGCCAGTTGCTTGACAATGGCAACGCCAACACCGTGGGCACTCGCTGGGTTCTGGCCACTAATCACCCGCCCATCTTCAATAACAAATTCCTGCCATGGCTGTACTTTGCTATAACGTGCAGCTCCCCTTGCCAGAGATTCTTCCAGCAAAAACGGAATATCATTAATAGTGCCGAAGTCGATCTCCTCCTCACGGGTGAAACCAGTTACGGATTTGCTGGCCAGAAGCTTCTCACCATTACTGAGAGTGATAGGCAGGAAACCGGCAGGGCCATGGCATACTGCTGCTAAGATACCGCCCTCTTCGTAGTGCTTGGCACTCAACTTTGCGAAATCTTCATTAGTTACCAAGTCAGAAAGCAGACCAAATCCGCCCGGATAAAAGACCGCATCATAGTCAGAAATATTCAATTGACTCACAGGAATGGTGTTATTGATACGATTTTGGAATTCAGAATCATTTAGTACTTTTTGATTGACATCGTCACCCTCGATATCGGTGCCATAGATTGGTGCTTTACCCCCTTCAATGGAGGCGATGTCATAGTCGACTCCACTCTCCATAAATACGTGAATCGCGTGAGTCAACTCAGGTGAGTAGGTGCCATTTGCCTGGTCAGTTTCACCAAGGGTGGCGTGGTTGGTCACTGGAATTAGTATTTTCTTCATGTTTCTTTCCTCTGTTGGTCAGTATTCAGTGGGGAGGGATTGTAGATTGTCCCTCTCGTGCTGATAATGCGTAAAACCTGTTAAATACCTTTGCAGAATGGCAACAATCGAGATTGAGAAACATGGAAAATTTTGACGGTATAGTCGAGTTTGTAGCGGTGGCAGAGAGCCAAGGTTTCTCAGCGGCTGCCAAGCAACTTGGCTGCAGTACTAGCCATGTGAGTAGGCAGGTCTCCCGTCTGGAGGAGCGCTTGGGCTCATCCCTTTTGGCCCGCTCAACACGTCAGGTAAGTCTGACCCAGGCCGGGACTGCCTATTACCAGCGGTGTAAAGAGTTAGTGATTGGCCTGCAACAGGCGAATGAGCAGGTTAGCCAGCAACAGTTTCAGCTCAATGGAACACTAAGAGTTAGCGGTGCTGGTATCTTTGCTGAGCAATATGTTGCCCCTGCCCTGATGGAGTTTGGCTTGAAACACCCGGGGTTGAAAATCGACATGGACTTCAATAGCAGGATGGTCAATTTCGTCGAGGATGGGATTGATTTTGCCATACGCTATGGTCGCCTTGAGGATTCCGGCTTAGTTGCTCGTAAACTGGCCGACCGCCAAATGATGGCTGTCGCAAGCCCGAGTTACCTGAAAGAAAATGGTATACCCAATCACCCCGATCAACTAAAAACGCAGAGTTGCTTGGTGGCTAACAATGACGAATGGGTTTTTGACCTGAATGGAGAGCCTGTAAGCGTAAAGGTTAGTGGGCGCTGGAGAACAAATAATGCCCATGCGATCGTGAAAGCTTGCGAGCAAGGCTTGGGTATAGCTTATATGCCCAAAAGCAGTTTCAGTGGTTCAATTCAACAGGGCTTACTGGAGCCTATCTTGGAATCTTTTTGTGGGCGCGGAGCCAGTAGCTGGATCGTGTATCAGAATCGTCGCTTTTTACCCATGCGAGCGCGAATGGCGATTGACTACTTGGTTGATTACTTTTCTGACTGGGTGGAATAGAAAGCGATTGGATTCGTTGAAAGGGATAGAAGCACTTCCGATTTCTTGCAAGCCTTCAATCCAGAGGATTAATATCCCCCTCCTCCAATCGACTGGCATTGATTATGGTCCTGACCAGGGCATTTTATCGCAGTGGTCACACTGCAACCCAGCAACGACAACCCGTTTCGTTTGTGGATGTCAGGAAGCGATTCGGCTTTCGCTCAATTGCTGTTGGCCGATGGGTCACTCGCGAGGAGCGAGATCGGGCCGCTGGGCTTTTTTATGATGCACTTGTTGATCTAATGGCCATTCTTCAAGGACCGGAAGCATTGATATCCCTCCGAGGTACATTGTCTTTTCAATATGGAATCGGCGGGCGCCCAGGGATGGCTGCCTTTTATGACCCTACTGCCCGGAGCTTTTCTCTTGCCAAGAACGCGGGGCCTGGCTCTATTGCCCATGAATGGTTTCATGCATTTGATCATTACTTAGCCCAAAAAGCGTTCAGTGATACGTCCAGTACCATGTATGCCTCAGAGGCCTGGTTACGGAATGCAACTCCAGTGCCCCACCCGCTCAATGACTTACTTTTTACGTGCTTTAAAACTGTGATGCTGGATGAGAGTGGTAATAACCTCAGTGACTTGGTGACTGCTTCCATCAGAGCCGATAAAGCAAATGGTTCTGTCTACTTCAGTGAGCCTGTAGAGCTGAGTGCTCGGGCTTTCGAAGCATTTATTCAGGATGCCAGTATCAACAATAATTTTTTGGTTGCTGGCTCAAAGGCTAGTCAAGAGGCAAAGTTGGGACTGTATCCACAGGGGCAGCAACGCAAAAGAATTAACCAGGCTTTCACAGCCTATTTTTCCTATTTAGGACGAAGCCTTAGGGCTTCCACAGGTGGAGACAATGACGTCAACTCTTAGAAATACCTTTCTTCTGGGCACGGGCCTTCTCGCTAGTGTAGTCGCTTGGGGATGGGCTGAACTTTCAAAAAGCTATGAATTGATTGCAATAGCCAGCGATCCCGTGCTGTCAGCGGAGCGTGGATTCATTGATGCGAAAGATGATTTCATTCATAGACGGGCTAAGTTCGTGGATGTTTATTCTCCAGGTGTTGGCCATGTAACGCCCGGGATACTATAAGAGGACTTGAAAGGTAAGTATGCTGAGTTCAGACCTCAGGAAATATTTTTGCTATGTGGAACCGGCTTTCATATTGAAGATTACGCTCTGGATAGCGAGCAGCACGAACACAATAAATTTTATGCTCAAGCATACAATGCTAAGTTATTGGAACTCATCAGCAGTTCAGCCCAGCGCTATGATTGAACAAATATTCATCTCTTCAACTAACTATATTTAGGCTTTGCTCATTGTGGTAATTTGCTCCACAACCAGTTTGCATACAGCCAATGTCTTCATGAGCCAAAAACCTTCCACACAATCCAACATCCTTATCGTTGAAGACGATCGCGGTCTCAACGACCAACTTTGCGAAATGATCCAAAGCGCAGGATACCAGGTCAACGCTTGCTTTGATGGCAATACCGCATTGCTGGAAGCTGCCAGGCAACAACCTCAATTAATTTTGCTCGATTTGATGCTGCCGGAAATGGACGGTATTTCTCTACTCAAAATTTTACGCAAAACCAGTCAGGTTCCGGTCATCATCCTAACTGCCAAGGGCGCTGAAGAGGAGAGGATCGCGGGCTTTCGCCATGGAGCAGATGATTATGTGGCCAAACCATTTAACAAGACCGAACTGCTACTAAGAATTGAGGCACTATTGCGCCGCAGTCAACCAGTGATGCTGGAGGCTGTCCACCATACAGAAATCGATAACCTGCAACTCGATTTAAATGCTCAGCAAGCATTCACCGGCGGTCTGGCAATTGATTTTACCGCTACCCAGTTTAAATTGTTGTGGGAGTTAGCGGTTCACCGGGGAGAGGTATTGAGCAAAGCCTATCTCTCACAGCAAGTTCTCAACCGTACTCTGGGTGCCTATGACCGCAGTTTGGACATGCACTTGAGTCGAATCAGGCGCAAGTTGACTGGAGCAGGATGGCGTGGAGACCGGCTACAAACAGTACATGGCAGAGGGTACTGTTTGAAATGAACCGCAAACTTTTTTGGAAACTATGCCTTCTGATTACTGCGGGCATTGTCTCTCTCTTTTACCTGATCAACTCCCTGACTATTCGCACCGAGGAGCAGATGAGTATGCTGGAGGCATCTCATCGAGAGGAATTGAAAGAGTGGGGAAAGGAGGCGGAAGCGCGGTTTCTCTCCGGCAACGAGGGGGAATTGGAACAGTGGTTAAAAGAATTACAGGAGAAGGAAAACACCTGGGCCACAGTTACCCAATATGAGTTAATCCATGTAGCAGGTGAGACGGGTAATGAACATCGTTACATCGGCTATAACCTCGGCCGGGATGTGGATTGGAAGGTCCACCTGTATTTTGAAGAAAACCCGGTGATGGAAATTCCTTTTGCAACCGAGCAAACCAGTCTCTTGGTACTTCTTCCCGATAGGATGCGTCCCGGCAGCTACTGGAAAACAACACGACTCCTGCTGCAAATACTCCTGCCAATGGGAATCCTGGCTTTAGTTTCCGTGATGCTCTATCGCCATATTATGCACCCGCTGCGCAAACTTGAGCAGGCAACACGGGAGTTTAGTCGGGGAAACTTTGATGTTCGAGTACACCGCCAATTAGGTAACCGCGACGATGAGATTTCTGAATTAGCCAAAACTTTTGATCAAATGGCGACGCGGATAGGAGAGCAGATCGTCAACCAGCGCCAGCTAATCGCGGATCTATCTCACGAACTGAGAACTCCACTCACCCGACTGGATATTGCCATAGAGGGAGCTGGCGCAAGTCACGCTGATGATAAAAATATCCAGAGGATTCAGCGGGAGTCTGTTCATATCAGGCGTTTGGTAGACGATACACTCACCCTAGCCTGGCTGGATAACGAACAGCCTTCTATAGGTATCGAAGACTTGGACCTGGTTGACCTTATCGATGTGATTGTCGAGGATGCTCGTTTCGAATTTCCCGATCGCACTATCTGCACTCATTTGCCAGACTCGGCTGAAATAAGACAGTCTAATCACAAGGCGGTAGGACAAGCCTTGGAAAATATCTTGCGTAACGCCATGCGCTATACCCCGAAGGGACAAGCCGTTCATGTCCTTCTGGAGGGAAATACGAAAAACAGATTTGTTATTGATATTGAAGACTCTGGCCCCGGAGTTCCCGAAGCACTACTGGACAGTATCTTTAAGCCTTTCTTCCGAGCAGATCAGTCTCGCACATCAAAATCGAAAAATTTTGGGTTGGGCTTGGCGTTGGCGCGACGCCAGCTACATAGCGTGGGCGGAACCTTAGAGGCCTCCAACCGCTCTGTAGGAGGATTGTGTATGAGAGTAACTCTCCCCATTCAATCTTTGAAGCCTGCATAATGTATCTCTCCAACACACTGATGCAACTAAATGTAACAAATGCAACACTGCTGTACTTCACAACTGCCAATAGGAATAATTCGCATTAGCAAATAGGTAACTCTGTGAAGGACAGCCAATGGCCCGCAATATTTCCCACAATAAATACGTGTTACTCCCCTTGATGGTATCCAGTGCCCTGGCCTCTGGCATCAGCCAGGCACAGGAAGTACAAAAGCAAGAGGATAACGCTGAAGCCGCGATGGAAACTGTAGTAGTTGTCGGCGTGGCGACTGATACTGAGATTACCCCTGACGAACTCGATAAGCAGCAGGCAAATGATCTTAGTGATGTCTTCCGCCAGATTCCGTCCGTATCTGTTGGTGGATCGGTGGGTATTGCGCAGAAAGTCTATATCCGTGGCATGGAAGACACCCTTCTCAACGTTACCGTTGATGGTGCTCCTCAAACCAGTACCCTCTTCCACCATATTGGCCGGGTATCCATAGAGCCGGAGTTGCTGCAGAAAGTTGAAGTGCAAGCTGGCGCAGGCGAAGCTACCAGCGGTGCTGGCGCTATTGGCGGTGCTATCCGCTTTGAGACCAAAGATGCGGACGACCTACTCGATGAAGGCGAGCAGTTTGGCGCAATAGTGAAAGGCTCGTTCTTTAGCAATGATGGCGAAAAAGCCAGTGCTTCAGTTTATGGAAAAATCACTGACAACTGGGGACTGCTCGGATCATTTGTGACCGTTGATCGCGATGAGATGGAGGATGGCGACGGTGACACTATCTATGGTACTGCTGCCGAGCAGGATTTCGCCTTTATAAAATTAAGTGGCGATTTATCTGAAAATCAAAAGTTGAGCCTCAGCTTCGAACAACGGGATGAATCTGGAGAGTACGGCCAACGCCCCAACTGGCCTGCCCTTGAGGGAGATACTCTCTACCCAATGGATGCTGACCGCCAGACTTTTGTCGTGAATCACCAATTTGCTCCCAGCGCGTTGATCAATCTTGAGACTACCGTATATCACACAAAGTCAGAAGTGGAGCAGAATGTATTCGATAGATGGGGTAAGTACGGTGCCTCAGTAGAAACCCTTGGCTTTGATTTGCGTAATACCAGCAATATCGGCCAGCACACCCTCACCTACGGCATCGAAGCCCGTGAGGATGAAGTGGAAAGCCGCTACCTCTCGGAGCCTTATACCGGTATCTCTTTCCGCGAAGAAGGCCAGGTTCGCAGTGCCTACATTCAGGACCATTGGCAGGCAACAGACGAACTATTACTGAGTTTTGGTCTCCGCTACGACGAATACGAGCTGGAGCAAGTAACCCATGGCGATGAGACTGATAGCCAAGGTTTCAGCCCCAATATCGGTATGAGTTACTCTTTGACCGATGCGATCACCCTCACCCTGGGCCACGCAACAGCGATGCGCGGCAAGGAAGTTGGAGATGGGTTTACGCTGGAATCGGCAGAACTTGCACCTGACCTAGATGCAGAAACCGTCGACAATACTGAGCTGGGGTTGGAATACAGCCAGGATGGACTTGAGTTAAAAGCCGCTGTCTACCGCAGTACGATCGATGACGTTATTCTCGATCAGCTCGGAGGTGGTACATACTACGAAAATGTTGGTGAGCTAGAAACCGACGGCTTTGAACTTAGTGCTTCTTACGCATGGGATAATTTAACGCTGAGCGCGGCTTTCAGTCACAATGATTCAGAGCTTAATGGGAATACCGTAGAAGCCTATGAACACAATGGCTTGGCGAATGCCCGTGGCGACACCTATAACCTGAACGCTAACTATGCAATTACACCTAAGTTAGAACTGGGCTGGAACTACACTCGTGTTGATGAGCTGAGTAATATTGAGGTTTTACACCGTGCAGTAGAACTTGGTTGGATCGATAGCACCCAAACCGTAGATAAGTCTGGTTACGATGTGCACGATCTATACTTGCACTGGGAGCCTTTGGCAGATGATCGCCTGAATGTGAATTTAGCCGTTCAAAACCTGTTTAATGAGCAGTACCGGGATCACTCCAGCGTGGCCGATTATACCAATATTCCTGGCTGGGATATTGTATCTGGAGTTTATGAGGCGGGCCGAGACGTTCGACTGTCAGTAGACTACCGCTTCTAATCTCCTTTATTTGTTTATTTACTATCAGGGCGCAATGCACTTGCATTGCGCCCTTTGTTGCCTATGAAATCCAGATACCGTTTACTGTGGATCAAGCTCCACACCTATTTTTCCTGCTTTTTTCTACCCATTGCCATTTTGTATATCGCCACGGGCGTGCTCTACCTATTTGATATAGAGGGGGGCGTCGACGAACAATTTGAGTACACAGTTTCTCTACCCAAGGGCTTACCCAGCAATGAGCAAGAGACCCTAGATACTATATCTCCGTTTGTTCAGCCCACAGAAGTATCATTGCCGGCAGATTTCTATTTGGAGGATGAGTGGATTGGCTGGTATGGCTACAAACGCCAAGTCTATTTGGAGCCTAGCCAGGATAAGCAATCAGCGATACTTCATGTAAAAGAACATGATCTATGGCATCAATTTCTGCTGATTCATAAAGGTCATGCTGGCCCCCTCTTCTGGTTCTCATCCATTATGCTTGGTGCGAGCCTGCTATTTAGCTTGATTAGTGGATTAGTGGTTGCTTTTGCGGTGCCAAAATTCAGGAAGACTTCTATACAATTTACTTCTCTCGGGCTTATTGCACTGGTAATTGCCTTTTTTATTGGGGGCTGAAGTTTCACCATTTGAGGGAGTTCTAGCTAGGGAGCCTCTGAGCAGCTATATGCATCTCTATAGCTCTTCAAGGTACACATTATGCGACTTTAAGAGCGGGTTCACGAAATTACCCAGAGCCCCTAGCTCCAGCTTAAAACTTTAAGCCAGTTGACAAATCTTATCCTCCAACTGCTGTTTAAATTGATAAAGATGGATGCCATCCAGAAAGCAGTGATTAACTTCAATATACATCGAAGTGACAAGGCGGCCCTCCTGGCGATGGTATTTACCCCAGAAAATAAAAGGTATTCCTGGATCACAACCTTCTTTCTGTACAGGCTTTACCTGTAGACCAGAGAAGTCGCCCCAGGGGTAGCAGCTGATATTCAAGATATCATGGCGGCTGATGAAATTTTCTACGGGGAGGTACTCAGATTGTGCCTGTGAAAGTTCCCTTGCCTTGTGGACGAACTCTGTCAGATTCGTTTCCATTCTTGCCATAACGAGTTTGAATAACTCATTATCCCCTAAATCAGAAAATAACGGGTGCAGCATGTCATGCTCAATGGGCTGGCCATTGACGATACGATGCCTGAAACCCGCTATTTCATTTCCCACCTGCGTGACAAGAAAAATAAGGCTGTAATAAAAAGGGAGTGTATTCTTTTTACAGAAAGATACCAGATTTGTCACATCGACCGGCTGGGTTAAGCCTATCCGAGTTGACCCTGCACTGCTCATAAAAAATTCAAAGTGGGCCTTTCTATTCCAGCGTTCGATATCAATAGGAGTCATGGACATATGAATATCGAGCCTTCAATGGATATTCATAGTTTAGGGTAGATTATAAGCAGCATCGGTGTTGCTAGTAGCTTTTATCTAGTTAGGACACCTGGAATATATTTAGAGGCATTAGCTACCATGTTGTAATCGCCATATCAAAACGCTCTTCCCTTCAGGCTAATACCATTTTAGCAACGCTACCATATACCTCTTTCGCCCCTGCTAGGGCACTAAAATAGGTCCCAACAACAGACTGTGCCACCCCATAAACAGCGATCAACTGTGCATAATTTGCAAAAGTGATGTTCCTGCTTATAAGTTTTAAGAAGGATACGACTCTCTATAATAACTTCCAGTTTCTACAGCGAAATATCATCTAGATAACCAGGACTATTAACTATGACTACCAAATACGAAAATGCCGTTTTGGATGATCAAGCATTGATCGAGGGACTTAAGGAACCTCTGAATAATTCTGAGTCAATTTGGTAATATTCACCTACCCATCAAGACTACGATGAATCATGCACCAAGTCACCTTTGCCGAAGCAGAATATAAGCTAAAGCGTCGTATAACTCGCCGAGAGAAGTTTCTTTCTCAAATGGAAACCCTCGTCCCATGGCAGCGACTAGAAGCTCAGATCACTCCTTGTTACCCACAAGGTAAACGTGGCCGACAGCCATATCCATTGAGTGTCATGCTTCGTATTCAATGCATGCAGCTATTTTACAATCTCAGTGATCCCGCTATGGAAGATGCACTGTATGAAATTGAATCCATGCGTAGTTTTGCTGGATTGACTTTGAGTAGCCCAATTCCCGATGAAACAACGATTCTTAACTTTCGCCACTTACTGGAGCTCAATCAGCTAGGTGCAGCTCTTTTTGATGAAATCAACAAACACCTTGCTGAGAATGGGATGGTACTGCGTGAAGGCACGATTGTAGATGCCACTATTATCTCTGCGCCAACTTCAACTAAGAATGAAAAGAAAGAACGTGACCCGGAAATGCATCAAACAAAGAAAGGCAATCAGTGGCATTTTGGGATGAAAATGCATATCGGGGTTGATGATGTGCTCGGAGTAATACATAGCATAGATACAACAGCAGCGAATTCGCATGATGTCACAACCACAGAGCGAGTTCTCCACGGGGAGGAGAAAAGAATCTGGGGAGACTCTGGGTACATTGGTGCGGAGAAACGTGAAGAGTTGAAAGAGCGGGAGGCGGATTGGTATATAGCAATGAAGCCGAGCAAGCTAAAAACTCTTCCAGGGCGTGATGCACTCCGTAAAGCGGAAAAGATCAAGGCGCAGATAAGAGCGAAGGTCGAGCACCCCTTCCGCTACATCAAACGGGTATTTGGTTATGACAAGGTCCGCTATCGGGGACTGGTAAAAAATACTGAGAGGCTGTGCTTACTGGCAGGCTTTACCAACTTATTAATAGGGAGAAAATACTTGGCTGCCTAGGGGTGGTTCGCCTGAAACCCACCTATTGAGGGTTTCAGATGAAAAATTAGGGGACTATTACGCGAAAATTACGCGTTTGTGCGTAATAAAGTGAATTTTTCAAGCAGCTCAGCTTAATTCTGGAAAAATGCTTCGTTGATCAGAGGATCCTTAAGTCTATCAACCCGGTATGGGGAGATCTAGCTGTACGAGTCGCGGGTGAAGTATGGGGAAAGCCACTTCTAGATCAAAAAACCAAAGCACTAATCACTATCGCTATTGACCAAATGGCGCTCAAACAAGGGGCAACGTATGAAGAGATTGAGGAATTGATTGTTTTTGCCTCAATGTATACGGGCTTCAATAAAGGGGCTACCACCATGGGCGGACTGAATAAGCTTCGCCATGATCGAGGAGATATCTAATGGGGATCCCCGGACTTAAAAAAGTAGATCATATAGGATTAACCGTCCCCGATGTTGAATTGGCCGTTGAGCTCTTTAGTACACACTTTGGCTTTGAGTTGGCTTATACGTTTGGGCCATTTGCCTCAGGCGATACCTGGATGACGGATCACCTTAATGTAAATCCTCGTGTAGAGATCAAGCAAATTGCTGTTATGAATGCTAACAGCATCAATCTAGAAATATTCGAGTATGCCGACAACATAGATCGAAATAAGGGGGCATCATTTAGCATTCTATGTTGAAGATATTGATGCTGCGGTTGAATACCTCAAGAAACAGAATATAGAGGTACTCGGTGCTCCTACAGTGATGACTGAAGGGCCAACTGAAGGAGAGACCTGGGTATATTTCGTGGCCCTTGGGGCAAGCTAGTTCCTATTTTGACTGACTACCGCGCATCTTCATCGGCAGAAAACCAGACTATCAATGCACTCTACTTACCTACGGATAACCTGGCTCCCAAAGTACGTGTTGTTATTGATTTCCTTAAGGAGAAATACGGTAGTCCCTGCTATTGGGATGCTAAATAGAGAGGCCTTCTTGCTATGACTCGGTGGGTATCGTGTACATTGTACTGCAAACAGGTTTTGGTTACAGGCAGGGGCTCTTGCCTCGGCCTGTAACTTCTACTTGGTATTGATAAGCCGGCTAGTCTAAATAATCTACACTCATCAAATATCGTAAGAAGAGTTAAAATTTATAACTCACCATTAATGACGTACGTCTTGAGCTATCAGTGTCCACGATTGGGCTATTACTAATCTCATCGCCATACCAGGTTTGATATACGCCCCCCATAAGAATAAGGTTTGGGCTAATGTTGTATCCCACTTGTATACCTAACCGGGTAATGATATCTGCATTTGCTTCATACGCTGCCCTATCTTGAGTTACTTCATTTAGGTCCACGCCATAGTAGTAATCCAACGCACTATCACTTTGCCAGCTAATAGTGAAGTCGGGTTTGATGATCCACTTTTGGTGCTTGTAAGGCAGACTATATCCAGCCGATAGACTGTATCCGTCGTGGGTATCACTGATATCTTGTGAGATGCCAACCTTCCAAAGGCCTACAGGGCTTTTATAGTTCATTGATAAGTTGGCAAGAATCGCCAGGTCAAGCTCTTCCATATCGCTGAGCTTTTCACTGTCCCCTCTGTCTCTATCACCAGCGAAGTCGCCGCCAATACCAAGCTTCACTCGAAGTTTATCGTCGTGGTACAGATCAGCACCCAACTCAAAACCCTGAAAGTAAAAACGCTTGTAGCGGGCTGAGATCAGTGGAAATATGTTATTTTGGTCCTCTCCATCAACGTAGATTGACTCAACGCTAAAGGTCCCAATACCTACAGAAAGTGCCGTCTCATCCTGCCTTGGCGGCTTCTGGGTAACTTCATCTGCAAAAGCTAGGCTGGATAATGCCGAACCCACCAGCGCGGTGCACATACTCAAAGTTAATGGCAGAGAACTCTTATGGTTTTGATCTCGCAAACTAGACATATTGAATCCCAATTTGAACTGGTTGAAGTTCCGTTATTTCTGGAGTGGATTCTATGCCGGTAAAGGTAAACGCCAGGTAAATAAACTCATGCCCAGGCCAGGTTAACGGTTAAGTATTGTTCATTTTTCTTGTAAGAAAAGATCCATTGCTGCTGATCGGCCACTTGCTTCAGAATATGAAGACCTAAACCAAAACCCTGCCCTTCCCCCTGTCAAAATGCACCTGCTGCTCCGGCAGTATGGGGTTCTGAACCCGGATTCCATTTGCATCAAAATCAATATCGATACTTCCCTCAAGGGTATGCTCAAAGGCATTTCTGAGCAGATTGGTTATAGCGATATCCAATAGCACTTGTACTTGCTTCAAGTTGACCGAACTATCCGAATTGAGATGAACTTGTACATCTCGCTGACCCAAGAGGTATTTGAGCTGCTCAACTCGAGTTTGAATCATATTACTGAAATCAAATTCTGTTGATTCCAGATTTACCTTGCTTTGAGATAGCAGTAGAAGTGCTTGTGTTAGCTGGGTCATCTGCTCATAGGAGCGCTCAATCTGCTCCAGTTGAGTATCGATTGGCTTGCCTTTTTTTGCCTTACCTTCACCACGTGCAAGGCACTGCCAATGGTTGCCAAGGGGTTCTCAATTCATGGCTCGCATTCTGTAGAAATTGCCTTTCCTGCTCTTGATGATTCCATACCTGCTGTAGCGACTCTTGCAGTACTCGTCCTACACGACCAAATTCATCCTTCCTTTGCTTTAAAGATTCCGGGATCGGAGTCAGCTTATGCCGGCTCTTTTGCGCAAATTTCTCCAGGTCTTTTAATGGCGATATCACTTGTCTTGCAAGAATAAGAGGCACACTTAATGCTAAAGTAAGGGCTAGTAAGATACCGATAAGAACTTCAATTTCTACCTTTTTGTACTTGCTGGGTATTGCAGCTTCTTCTATTTCTAGCACGTAGTAAGTTGTCTTAAGTGCGCTTTCAGCATAAGGCATAATTGCTAAATAGTAGCGATCATCAATTAAGTCTTTGCTAAAGTGCACCCTTTTTCTTCGCCATCAGCTTCCTCTAACACGCGCTTTGCCGTATTTGGCAGTGAACTGTACTCATCATATGTTTGTAACTGGGCAAAAAAAGGGTCATCAATAACCCCTCCGGCCTCAATGATACGTTTTTCAGCTACAGATATCAGTGTCGCACCTAAAGCGTGCTTAACCATTTTCACTTTGGATCTCTCGACGACAACTGCACTGCACGCCACAATTGCGGCAAGAATCCAAATATAGTGAAAGAAAAATTTTCTGCGAATGGAGCGATCAAAGGCTTTCATCACGCTTCCCCAGGATAACGCCCTTCCCTCTGATCGTGTGCAGTAGTGGAAAACTGAACCCCTTATCAATTCCCTGCCGCAACCGATACAGATGTACTTTGATTACGTCGGATTCGGGGGAAAGAAACTGCCATAAATGCTGTTCAATTTTTTCTTTAGTAACCAGCTTTGGACTCTGTTGCATCAAAAACACGAGCAATTCCCAACAGATTGGGGGCAGATTTATAGATTTCCCCTGCCTGGTGACTTCATGGGTCTCTAAATTAACTTCCAGGTCCTCAACTTTATACCGGGTTTGGGTAACGCGTCGTTTTATTGATAGAGACCGAATCCGTGCGACCAGCTCAAGCATTTCGAAGGGTTTAACCAGGTAGTCATCCCCTCCAGATTGGAAACCGGCGAGTTTATCGTCCAATTGGTCCAGCGCGGTCAGCATCAATATTGGTGTCGAGCTTCCTGCATTGCGCAACTTAGAGCTCACTTCGAAACCACTTCTACCCGGCATCATGACATCAAGTACGATCACATCGAAGTCATGCTTTAAGGCCAGCTCAGTGGCCATTATCCCATTATCGGCGTAGTCACATCGAATATTGTACTCTTCGAGGCTCTCGATAATATTGGCCGCCAGTGCGTGATTGTCTTCAGCTAAGAGTACCAATAATGGCGTTTTGCAGTCAGGCCCCATTGATCTAGTCACTCAAAAGTTCTTGATAGACCTGGAATAATAAAAGCCACTGGGTAAACGGAAAGTAAATAAGTGTAAGATTGCCCACTTACTGATCACCTATGGGAAGCTTGCCTGTGACAGCTACTGCCATATCTAAAAATGTCGGGGCCATCGCGCTTGACAAGAAATGACCCTATCAAATCTTCATAGGCTCTTGCAAAAAGTTGCCCTCTGGCGACCCTTATTGGTACTACACCCTTCATTTGGATTGAGTTGATCCAGGTAGATCTGTCGTCGAGTTAAGAAAGCTGGGAGGGATTCGAAAATGCGTGATAGACCTAAAAAGCTCGGCTGTCACTACAAAGAAAGAGAGGTTGTACCAAGGGGGATACCTCCCCAGCACTTGCCTGGCTGGGGAAGTGGACGGTCTCGCCCCTTATTGGGGGCGAAGCCTAAAGTTTACAGGCAGACAATGTTTTCTGCTTGTGGGCCTTTAGCGCCCTGAGTCACGGTAAACTCTACCTTCTGGCCTTCGGCCAAGGTTTTAAAACCGCCACCGGAAATTGCGCTGAAGTGAGCAAAAACGTCGGGACCGGATTCCTGGGCGATGAAGCCAAAACCTTTCCCTTCGTCAAACCACTTAACGGTACCAGTAACTGTATTAGACATAATAGATATCCTTGATTGAACAATTGCGCTCCAATTGAATGGAGTTGTGCGGGCAAAAAGTATTATTTTAAACGAGACCGAACGAAGGATTATGACTAAAACTACGAGGTAAACTGCAATAAAAAATGGCTTTTAAACCGGCGGACGAATAGTAGCACTAGCCTGTCACCTATGTCCACTTTTACCTAAATCTACCCCCGACATTGGCACTCAGACCGCCGTCCACTGCCGCATAAAGGCGCGATGAATCGGAGGCACTGAGGCGATGCAATGTGCAGATAGCCACAATGCCGATTTTGCCAAAGGATTACTCGAGGAGATCAGTTTTCTCGCCAGCTCTGTTTTCTTAACCACGGACTCCCCTGCCTCATGCCGGGAGGTAGAGTAGCTATCGACCGCACCGTTAGCGATAGCAGATGCTGCAGCTATGGCGTCGGCCATACCCAGATTCATCCCCTTCCCTCCCACTGGAGAGTGGCAATGGGCTGCGTCTCCAGCCAATAACACCCGGTGCTTTCGGTAAGTTTCTGCCTGTCGGATGGAGATTTTAAAGGCCGCTGTCCTTCGGATGTTGGCGATTTCTATCGGTAGCCTGAGGGTTGCCAGGGCATCTTCGGTTGATGATGCGATGCGAGCGCGGCGCCGTTCGATAGGGAGTACCAAGGTGAACTCACCTTCCCCGCCGTACAGGTCCAGGGCAATCTCTTCCGGATCGAAGTTTCCCCTCAAATCCACATCCGCAATTGACCACTTATTGGGCAAATCAATACCAGGGTACTGTATTTTCAGCTGTTGTCGCACAGCGGACTGTATACCGTCTGCGGCAATCACCCAGTCAAAAGAGGCGCTGGTATTGTCTGAGAAATTAACGGCCGCCTTGTCTGGGGTGGTTGTGATGTTAGTGACTGAGACCCCGTACTCAACTTCGACGCCCCTCTCGGCAAGAGTGTCCCGGAGGATTCCCTCGGTCCGGTTTTGCGGCAACCCCAGAGGCACCCTATCGCGAAACTCATTCCCGCTGTTGTCGATATAAACCAGGGTTCTCTCATCGCGCAATATGTGCATTTTTCTCAGGGGCATTGCCTCTGCAAGAAAGGGGGCTGCGGCGCCCAGCTCCCGAAGAGCATCAATGGTGGCCGGCATAATGCCGACAGCGCGGGAGAGTTCAGAGGGGCTGTTTTTGCGCTCAACAATACGGCACTTCAGCCCCAAGGAAGTGAGGGTGACCGCAGCAGTCAATCCGGTCGGACCGGCACCGATTACGAGGATGTCCATCGAAACAACTTGTAGCCTGAAAGCTCTACCGGTCGACACAGAATGCCTCGATCGCTACAGGGAGCTTGTGCTGCAAGCTTAGACAAATTCCCACTGCTGTAGAGGGGCCTAATACTCCCCAAAAGGGCGCACGACCACTCTTCTGGAATATCGCTAGCTAATTGCTTTTATCTCCGTCGGAGGAATCGGAAGTGTCACTGTAGCCCAGTGCCGTTGCGGGCTTATCCATTGAGGCACCCTGGCGATCCAGAACACCGATATCCAGTACTGGGGAGGCATCGATATGTTGAGCATCCATCATTTGGGCAACGCGCTGTAGTGAAGCAATAATCATGCTTTGCTCCCAGTCTTTTAGATCGCCAAACTGACGAGCAAACTGGTCCTGAAGCGGGATGGGGGCGTCGCGCAGCGTTTCAGTGGCCTCCTCTGTGAGGTAGGCGTGTACCTTGCGTTTATCGGTTTGGGAGCGCTGGCGATAGACAAACCCTCTCTTCTCCAGGCGATCCAAGATGTTGGTTACTGTTGCCTGGCTCAGACTAACCTCATTTGCAAGTTCGCCAATAGTCACTTCACCCTTATTGCGAATAGCCTGTAGCAACAACACCTGCGGGGCGGTTAAGCCGGTGGTTTTAGCCAGGTGCTTGGAGTGCAGGTCCGTGGCTCTTATTACCCGCCGCAGGGCCACTAGCACTTGTTCGATACTGTTCAAAGTTACCTCTCAATCATGGAGTCAGGGTGATTGCCGGAATTATATCGCCCTGCCCCTCAATCACTAAGCGCTTATAACCCGACTGCGAAACATCACCCCCACAAGAGCTCCAGACTTCACCACAAAACTGTCTGTTTTATGCCCAGTCGATCGCTCAGCCGATATGCCAAAAGAAAAATTTATAGACCTCAAAATATTATTTTTACCTGCCTATAGGCTGTATATCCCACATATCCAGGCATTTCTAGGTCAAATATTGTGACTTGATTCGCCTCAAGCATTCTGGACTTTGAATTTAATTTGTGTACGATGTTTAGCGTTCAAAGCATTTTTACTAGTAATCCGGCACAAAAATGCCTCTAAGAAGCTATATTTACGCCATTTGCTCAACACTTGTGCAGGTAAATATTTAGAGGTGAAAAAATATTTAGTCGGTTGGGAAGGTTTTTTGTCTAGCTCAGAAAATATTTTGTTGCGCAGCCCATTGATTGAAGATGGGATGGCCACTTACCGATTGATCAAGCGTTGCCCTCCCCTGGATACAAACTCCAGCTACTGCAACCTCCTCCACTGCAGCCATTTCGCCAACACCTCAGTCGCCGCAGAGGTTGATGGAGAGCTGCTGGGCTTTATTTCCGGGTATATCATCCCCGACCGTACAGACACCCTCTTTGTCTGGCAGGTGGCCGTCGACGAGAAAGCCCGGGGGCTTGGACTGGCCTCCCGGATGATAAGTCACATCCTTGAGCGCCCTCACTGTGGTTCGGTCAGATTTATCGAGACCACCATTACAGAACACAACCTGCCCTCTTGGGCGCTCTTCCACAGTGTCGCCGATAAATTATCGGTCGATCTTCACTCCTCACCCTGGATGGACTCTCAAGCCCACTTTGATGGGCTGCACGACTCCGAAACCCTTGTCCGCATCGGGCCTTTCGCCCTCGAAGAAACACCATAAAAGAGAAAATCATGAAGATCTTTGATGAGATTGAATCAGAAGTGCAAAGCTATGCCCGCTCCTTTCCGCGAGTCTTCAATCGCGCAAAAGGCGAGCTGATGTGGGATGAGGAGGGAAATCAGTATCTGGATTTCCTGGCGGGTGCCGGCACGCTCAACTACGGGCACAACAACCCTCTGTTCAAGCAGGCACTGCAAGATTACATTGAGGCCGATGGAATTACTCACGGCCTCGATATGCACACCAGGGCCAAGGGTGAATTCCTACAGGCACTGAATGAGAAAATTCTCAAACCACGGAATATGGAGTACGTGGTGCAGTTTACCGGTCCGACAGGGACGAATGCGGTAGAGGCTGCGATGAAAATTGCCCGCAATGTAACCGGGCAGCAGAACATCGTCACCTTTACCAACGGTTTCCATGGCGTAAGCCTTGGCTCGCTGGCTGCCACCGGCAACTCGCATCACAGGGATGCTGCCGGTGTCAGCCTCAATGGTACACACCGCATGCCCTTTGACGACTACCTGGGCAAAAATATCGATACCACCGAATACCTCGATAAAGTGCTCTCAGATTCCAGCAGCGGCATTAACTCCCCCGCAGCAGTGATTGTTGAGACAGTTCAAGGGGAAGGCGGTATCAATGCGGCCAGTATCGAGTGGCTAAGAAACCTTCAGTCCGTCTGTAAAAAACACGGCTTACTTTTTATTGTCGATGATATCCAGGCTGGCTGCGGCCGCACGGGCAACTTTTTCAGCTTTGAAGAGGCCGGTATCGAACCCGATATCATTACGCTATCCAAATCCCTCAGCGGCTATGGGCTGCCATTTGCGCTGGTGCTAATGAAACCAGAACTGGACCAGTGGAAGCCCGGTGAGCACAACGGCACTTTCCGTGGCAACAATCTGGCTTTTGTAACTGCGAAAGCCGCTATCGATCATTACTGGTCTGACGAAAACTTCTCACGGGAGATTAAACGCAAGGGCAAATACATTTCCGAGCGTTTGAATGAAATTGTCAGCCGATATGGTGAGGGTAACTTCACCACCAAAGGCCGGGGGATGTTTCAGGGTATCGACTGCATCAGCGGCGAACTTGCAGGAAAGATCACTAAACTGGCATTCAAGCAGGGGCTGATTATTGAAACCAGCGGAGCCGATGACCAGATCGTTAAGCTCCTTTGCCCACTGATTATCACTGATCAAAACCTTAAAAAAGGGATCGACATTATTGAATCCGCTATCCGGGAAGTCTGTGCCGGAGAGCGGGATATGCCTGAGGAAAGAGTCTTTTTTGAAGCCTGCTAGACTTTAAGGGCCTCTGAAAAGGTTCACGTAAAAGACCCAACTGTGCAGGCTGCAAACTAAGAATATTGCTGACCAGCCAGACTCGAACACACACGAAACAGCGAAATACCAATGATTGTCAGAAGTTTACAGGAAGCTAAAAAATCCGGCCGCCGGGTTGTTTCACCGGATGGCAACTGGGAGAGCACCCGACTCCTGCTTAAAGATGATGAAATGGGCTTTTCTTTCCATATCACCACTATTTATGCAGATGCTGATTTCCAAATGCACTATCAAAACCATTTGGAAGCGGTTTACTGCATTTCCGGCAGAGGTGAGGTAGAAACTCTTGAGGATGGCAAGAAGCACCCTATCGAACCTGGAACTATCTATATTCTCGATAAGCATGACCGGCACATTTTAAGAGCCTTTGAAGAAATGACTATGGCCTGTGTATTTAACCCCCTTTGAATGGCAAGGAAGTACACAATGCTGAGGGAGCCTACGAACTTGAGGCTGACAAGATTGATGAATAATTAGTCAGTCATAGGGCAGTATCCATGAAGTACCTTCCAGATAGCTCAAGTGTTACCAGGGAAGATTGCTACCCCTCCCGAAAACCGGGCCTTCTGGGTGGTACCAGGGTGCGCAAAGATCCAATTGTGTATGGGGACTGCCAGTCCCTCTCCCCACTGGCACCATCGCAACTCAAGCGCTATGCAGAACAGGGCTTTGTTGTACTGGAGAATATGTTTTCCCAGGCGGAGATTAACCTTTTTACGCAAGAGCTGGCGGAGATTAAACAGCGCAGACACACTGACAAGTCGGAAGAAATTATCACCGAGCCTGAAAGTAACGAAGTGCGCTCAGTCTTTCGTATCCACAAAAGCAGCCAAATTTTTAACCGGCTTTCCAGGGATCAACGGCTATCAAGTATTGCGAAATGTATTTTGGGTGATGAGGTTTATATCCATCAGTCTCGCGCGAACTACAAACCTGGTTTTCGCGGGAAAGATTTTTATTGGCACTCCGATTTTGAAACCTGGCATGTCGAGGACGGCATGCCCCGTATGCGGGCACTCAGCATCTCCATTACCTTAACAGAGAATCATCATTTTAATGGCCCATTGATGCTGATTCCCAAGTCCCACCACCATTACATTGCTTGCGATGGGGAAACACCAAAACGGAACTACCTCAGCTCACTGAAAAAGCAGGAGCTTGGTATTCCCTCAGATAGCCATTTGAGGTCCCTGGTATCCAATGGCGGAATATCAGCTGTTACAGGCAAGCCCGGCAGTATTGTTGTGTTTGACTGTAACTTAATGCATGGCTCCAGCAGCAATATCAGCCCCGACCCGAGGTCTAATTTGTTTTTTGTTTTTAATGCCCTGAGCAACAAGGTGGAGGCTCCGTTTTGCGGCTTGCCTCCCAGGCCGGAATACATCTGTGCGAGGAAATCAATTTCTACTATCTGAAGCAAATCTCAATTCAAAGCACTCACCCAGTTTTTAAGAGAAAGAAGGACCAGTAAGAGACGATGCATACGATAGAAAAGATTGGCGGCACCTCTATGACGGACTACGAAGCGGTCCGGGATAATATTATCAAAGGTGACTCCAAGGGGATCTACAATCGTGTTTTTGTAGTCTCTGCCTACGGCGGTATTACTGACCTGCTTCTAGAACACAAGAAAAGTGGTCAACCAGGGATCTATGCCCTCTTCTCCAGCAGTATTGAGGACGATAGCTGGCTGGTTAAGTTTGACGAACTTCGAGCAGCACTGCGGCAAATCAACGAGCGCCTTTTTGGGCATGGCGATCTTCTCGCGGAAGCGAACCTGTTTTTGGATGAAAGGTTAGAGAGCGCTAAAAAATGCCTGAGAGACCTGCAAAGCCTCTGCCAGCACGGCCACTTCTCCCTCGACGCCCACTTGGGCACGGTAAGGGAGATGTTAGCCAGCCTCGGTGAGGCCCACAGCGCATGGAACACTTCGAAACTGTTGCAGCGGGATGGTGTAAATGCCTGCTTTGTCGATCTGACTGGCTGGCGCACCAACAAGCACATTCCCCTGGATGAGCGTATCCGGGATGCCTTTGCCACCATCGACTTAAGCAAACAGCTGCCTATTGTTACCGGCTATGCCCACAGCGATAAGGGCCTGCTGATCTCGTTTGATCGGGGCTATAGCGAGATGACTTTCAGTCGTCTCGCCGTCCTCACCGGGGCAAAGGAGGCGGTGATTCACAAAGAGTTTCACCTGAGCAGTGCAGACCCCCGCCTGGTGGGAGAGGGAAATGCAGTGCCCATCGGTCGCACCAACTACGATGTGGCCGACCAACTGGCAAACCTGGGGATGGAAGCGATTCACCCCAAAGCCGCCAAGGGGCTGCGCCAACAAAATATCCCTCTCAGGGTGAAAAATACCTTCGAGCCCGAACACGCCGGCACCCTGATTACTGGTGACTACATCAGCGACTCTCCACGAGTGGAAATTATTGCTGGCTGTAAAGGGGTTTACGCCCTGGAGTTGTTTGACCAGGATATGGCGGGCAGCATCCACGATTATGATCGCGAAGTGCTACTGGTGATCAAGCGCTTCAAAGCCCATATTATTTCCAAAAACACTAATGCCAATACCCTTACCCATTTCCTCTCCACCAACTTGAAAACAATCAAGCGGATTCAGGCTGCATTGGAAGAGCATTTTCCCGAAGCCGAACTGAACCAGCGCAAAGTCGCCATAGTTTCAGCCATCGGTAGCGATATGCAAATCCCCGGCGTGCTGGCCAAAGCGGTGCAGTCGATGTCCAAAAGCAATATCCGCGTGCTCGCCATGCACCAGTCCCTGCGTCATGTGGATATGCAGTTCATCGTTAACGAGCCAGACTATGACGCAGCCGTTCGGACACTACACGAGGCACTGGTAGAAATTTACAATCACGGGACGGCGATATGCCTCGCATCCTGAGCCTTTGTGCCCTGCTCTTTTTATTTACTTCCGCCACCTCTATTTCCCAGGAAGCGGAAGAAAAGAAAAAAGACAGTGCGCAAAGCGAGGTCGACACCCTTGAGAAGCCCTTATACACACCCTTCGTCGAGCGCTATATGCTCGACGAAATTAAGCAGCTGCGAATCGATCAGGCTAATGCCAAGCAGGAATTGATTCAGCAAATTGTCGATCGTGAACACAACTCTGTCGATCGAGCCGTAGCCTACGCAACCGATACGGTTACCTACTTTTTCTACTTGATAGCCGCCGCCACTTCAATTTTGGTTTTAGTTGGCTGGCGGTCATTCCAGGACATTAAAGAGCGGGTACACTCTCTGGCCGATGAGGAGATCTCAAAGCTGGTCCAGGAATACGAAAAGCGCTTGGAAGTTATAGAGAAGCAGCTTCAACAGAAAACACAACATATTGAAGAAAACCGCGAGGAAATCGAGCTAACCCAGGAAGTACAGTCCCTGTGGCTGCGCGCTCAACAGGAATCCTCAGTGGCCAATAAAATTGCCATTTACGACGAGATTTTGCGCCTCCGCCACGAGGATGTAGAAGCCCTTACCTATAAAGCTGATGCAGTGCTGGAGCTCAATGAACCCCAGTGGGCCGCCAATCTTTGTCACCAGGCCCTGGGTATTGACCCAGATAACAGCCATGCCTTCTACCAACTGGCTTGCGCCCATACTGCCATGGGTCAATTTGATGAAGCGCTGCGTTATCTGGCGGAAGCCATTAAAAGGCGGGAAAGCTACCGCGATGAAATCCTGGTTGATAGTGCCTTACAGCCTCTAGCGGAAAGTGAAGTATTTGAGGAGCTCGACCAGGTTATTGCCAATACTCCCTCACCGCAAAGCGGCGGCAAGGGGAGCTAGAAATATTCGGATAACCTCTGAAGACCAACCCATAAAATAATACGGGATAAAAATAATAGGATTGCCGATGATCTATTCATTTCTTGGTTTTTTACTTTTGTTCACTCTGGTCGGCCTCTCTTCTGCGATGTTCAGCCGTCAAACCAAAGCTGACTATTACCTTGCCAGCAGTGGCGTCTCCCCTTGGCTGGTGGGGTTGTCTGCCGTAGCAACGAACAATAGCGGTTATATGTTTATCGGGGTTATCGGCTATTCCTACACCACTGGGTTGGCTTCCATCTGGTTGATGGTGGGGTGGATTGCCGGTGATTTTCTGGCCTCCCTCTATGTACACAAGCGATTAAGGACCGCTACCAGTTCAAGTGGTGAAGTCAGCTACGCAGGTGTTCTCAGTAACTGGCACGGACAGAAGTACTCAGCCCTGCAGCGCCTGATCGGCATCATTTCCCTGTTGTTTTTACTAACTTATGCCTCTGCCCAAATGGTTGCCGGCAGCAAAGCCCTGCACGTACTGCTGGATTGGCCCCTGTGGTCCGGTGCTGTAGTAGGAGCTGTGCTTGTATGCCTCTACTGTTTAGCTGGCGGCATCCGCGCGTCCATTTGGACTGATGCGGCCCAATCCATCGTTATGATGGGGGCTATGGCAGCACTCCTAGTTGTCGCCCTTGCCAACTTGGGTGGTATCGCCAGTGCGGCGATACAAATGCAGGCTATCGAAGGTTCTACCCATTGGTTTCCCGAGGGGCTCGCCTTTGCGGGCTGGGGCGGGGTGATACTCTTTGTGATCAGTTGGGGTTTTGCCGGATTGTCTGTGATTGGACAGCCCCACGTAATGGTCCGATTTATGACCCTGAGGGATTCCAGCAAGATGAACCGGGCAAGGGCCTGGTACTATCTGTGGTTTATCCTTTTCTATTGCATGGCTACCGGGGTCGGCCTGCTATCCAGAGTGTTTATTGCCGATACAGGGAGCTTTGATGCGGAGCTTGCTCTTCCCACCATGGCTATGGATTTGTTGCCCCCTGTTTTTGTTGGGCTGATCCTGGCTGGTATCTTTGCCGCAACCATGTCCACCGCAGACTCCCTGCTGCTCAGCTGCTCCGCAGCCATTACCCACGATATTCTTCCGCACAAGATTGAAAAAACCTGGTTTCTCAAGCTTGTCACAGTTGCGATAACCGGCGGCGCATTGCTGTTGGCGCTCGCCAACAGCCAAAGTGTGTTCAGCCTGGTTATTTTCGCTTGGTCGGGACTTGCCAGCGCATTTGGCCCCCTACTCCTGGTATTGTGTTTTGGGGGTAAGCCATCCCAGGCAACCGCTATCGCAGCAGTGATTATCGGCTTTACAGCAGCGATTACCTGGCGGCTACTGGGGTATCACGGCGTGATCTATGAGGGATTGCCGGGTATTGCAGCTGGGTTAGCAGTGCTATATCTGGCCAGCCTGAACCGCCAAACCTCCACTTTACGCGAGGCAAACAGTTAAATTCACTCAACGTAATTCTGGGGAGGTAGAGCCTCCCCACCTGCCAGACCTTCACCAGCTAGAGCCTCCTCCCCCAAAAGCGACAAATCCTATCTCCTGCCGTCCGAAGCCCCGCCTTTCGGGCACCTGACTTGACCCCGAGATAGCCAGGTTGAGCAAAATTCATACAGTGCTTTTTATAGAGTTCAAATGAGATTTTTGGCCCAACCCAGCCCACTTTTAACCCTTGAAAATACGGATTAACTCTGTAGTCGCTGAAAAATAAATCCTCCTACGAATCCGCCAGCTTTGTTGCATTGAGTGCTAACAATTAGAGTTCAAATTAAAAATATGTTATATTTTGTGCCATATCGCCCGACATTTGACCGTCGGGCCGGGGCTGGAGCCTGACGATTTGGCACAAAAGTCTACGTCAGACCAGCCCATTTTTTTGCGATGGCCAATGGGTCACTGGACGGCTATTTACCGCCCTGCCCCATCGCTAACAAATAACCGACTGACCCTCTGTTAAAGCAGTATGGAGAGACAGATGTCACTGGACAAACAACGGAATTTTGTAGACGGCCGCTACCTGGCAAACGAAAGCGGTGAATGTTTTGACGTGTTCAATCCTGCGACCAACGAGGTCAGCTACCAGGTTGAGGTTGCCGACGAGAAGGTACTCGCAGAAACCATCGAGAGCGCCAAGCGCGGTTTTGCCCAGTGGTCAGCGATGATGCCGATTGAGCGCAGTCGCATCCTGCTGAAAGCAGTAGCACTGTTGCGCGAGCGCAACGATGAACTGGCGGCTATCGAAGTGGCTGATACCGGCAAACCCTGGCAGGAAGCCAGCGTTGTGGACGTAGTGACTGGGGCCGACTCTATCGAATTCTTTGCCGGCCTGGCTGCAGGCATTGAAGGCAATCAGCAGCAAGTCGGTGAGGACTTCTACTACACCCGCCGCGAGCCCCTGGGCATCTGCGCCGGAATCGGTGCCTGGAACTACCCCTTACAAATCGCCTGTTGGAAAGCCGCCCCGGCCCTGGCCTGCGGTAACGCCATGATCTTCAAGCCTTCCGAAGAGACCCCCAAAGGCGCTCTGAAGTTGGCAGAAATCTTTATTGAAGCGGGCATGCCCCCGGGTGTCTTCAACGTAATCCAGGGCGATGGCGCCGTGGGTGCCTGGCTGACTAACCACCCGGATATCGCCAAAGTTTCCTTTACCGGCGAAGTGGGTACCGGCAAGAAAGTGATGGCCGCAGCGGCTTCCAACCTGAAAGAAGTCACCATGGAGCTGGGAGGCAAGTCCCCGCTAGTGATCTTTGATGATGCCGACCTGGAGCAAGCCGTTTCTGCTGCCATGCTGGGCAACTTCTACACCCAGGGCGAAATCTGCACCAACGGCACCCGGGTATTTGTACACCGCAGCATTCACGATCAGTTCCTCGCTCGCCTGAAAGAGCGTGTTGAGCAAAATATTATTGCCGGTGATCCGATGAATCCGGACACCAACTTCGGCGCCCTGATTTCTGCCAAGCACCAGCAACTGGTAATGGACTACATCAGCAAGGGTAAAGAGGAAGGCGCGACCCTGTTCTGCGGCGGTCACACCCTTTCACCAGAAAATTCACCTAACGGTTACTTCGTTGCTCCCACCGTATTCACCGACTGTCATGACGATATGACCATCTGCCGCGAAGAGATCTTCGGCCCGGTAATGTCGGTACTGGTCTTTGATGATGAAGACGAAGTGATCCGCCGCGCTAACGATACCCGATTGGGCCTTGCCGCCGGCGTATTTACCCGTGATATCACTCGCGCCCACCGTGTGATCCACCAGATGCAAGCGGGTATCTGCTGGATCAATGCCTACGGCGCTTCCCCGGCAGAAATGCCGGTGGGCGGATACAAGTTATCCGGAATCGGACGCGAAAATGGACTTGCGACCCTGAACCACTATACCCAGCTAAAAGCGGTGTATGTGGGCCTGGCACCACTGGAAAGTCCATTTTAAGCGGTACCCTGTATGAGTGAGTTTGACTACATCATTGTCGGCGCCGGCTCTGCCGGTTGCGTTCTGGCCAACCGCCTGTCTGTCCAGGAAGATAAAAAAGTCCTCCTGGTAGAGACAGGAGGTAGCGATCGCAGCATCTTTATCCAGATGCCCACCGCGCTGTCCATCCCCATGAATACTGAGAAGTACGCCTGGCAGTTTACGACTGAACCGGAGCCCCACTTGGATAACCGCAGTATGCACTGCCCCAGGGGCAAGGTACTCGGTGGTTCCTCCTCGATTAACGGGATGGTTTACGTGCGCGGGCACGCTAAAGACTTTGATGAGTGGGCACAGCACGGCGCCGAAGGCTGGGATTACGCCCACTGCCTGCCCTACTTTAAACGCTCTGAGACCTGGGCTTTCGGCGGTGATGATTACCGTGGTGACGAAGGCCCACTAGGGGTCAATAACGGCAATGAAATGGCCAACCCCCTTTATGGAGCCTTTATCGAAGCTGGCAAAGAAGCTGGCTACGACTACACCGCAGATTACAATGGTGAGCAGCAAGAGGGCTTTGGCCCCATGCATATGACGGTAAAAGATGGAAAGCGCTGGTCTACCGCCAACGCCTACTTGAAACCGGCCATGCAACGCCCCAATTTGACGGTATTGACCCACGCCACTGTGCATAAGGTGATTCTGGAAGGTAAACGGGCAGTCGGAATCAAACTTGAACGCAAGGGAAAGATCCTGGAATTCAAGGCGCGGCAGGAAGTCATCCTCAGCGCAGGTCCCATCGGCTCCCCTCACCTTCTTCAGCTCTCCGGAATCGGAGATCCAGACACACTGGCAGAAGCCGGTATCGAACTCCAGCACGAACTCCCCGGCGTCGGCCAAAACTTGCAGGACCACCTGGAGTTCTATTTCCAGTTCCGCTGCAACCAACCGATTTCCCTGAATGGCAAGCTCGACCCCTGGAATAAATTCCTGATCGGCGCTCGTTGGATACTGAAGAAGGATGGTCTCGGAGCCACCAACCATTTCGAGTCCTGCGGTTTTATTCGCTCCAAAGAAAATGTGGAGTGGCCGGACCTGCAATATCACTTCCTGCCAGCAGCCATGCGCTATGACGGCCGCGAAGCTTTCGACGGCCACGGCTTCCAGGTGCATATCGGGCACAACAAGCCCAAGAGTCGCGGCAGAGTCAAAGTGGTGAGCAGTGATCCCAAGCAATCCCCTTCCATCCTGTTTAATTATTTACAGGAGAAAGAGGATATTGAGGGTTTCCGTGCTTGTGTGCGACTAACTCGCGAGATTATCAATCAGCCGGCTTTCGACGAGTACCGGGGCGATGAAATCCAGCCCGGCACCGATATCCAGACTGATGAACAAATTGACGCTTTCGTACGGGAATCCGTCGAGAGTGCATACCACCCATCCTGCTCCTGCAAGATGGGCACTGATGCAATGGCAGTGGTAGACCCGGAAACCCGTGTACACGGATTGCAGGGCTTGAGAGTTGTAGATTCCTCCATCTTTCCGACCATTCCCAACGGCAACCTGAATGCGCCCACCATTATGGTGGCGGAGCGGGCTGCTGACCTGATTTTAGGGCGCCCAGTATTGGCGCCCTCCGAGGCACCGGTAGCGACCAACGCTACCAGCACTCAGCGACCTGGCCGCCCTGCGCGCTCAGTGAGCTGATTTTTCGTCGGCGCTCTGGCAGAGATTTGACTGCCCCCTTCAACCGCGACGGGGATACTCAAATCTCGCACAGCAACGCCCTTGAGGGGCGCCGGCATACCAATAACTAGCTGGAGACTCAGCATGACAGCTTGGCTTTCTGCGGGATTATTATTTACCTTCACGGCAATAATTTTCTCGCTGATTAAATGGGGAAATGTGAAGATGGTCGGGGTGACCCCGGTTAAAACCTTCACTTTTATAGCGATCCTTTTCACCTCCGGCCTCGATGTAGGCCTTATCATGTTCCCCCTCACTGAGTTCGGTGGCTACGCAGACCTAACCGCAAACCCAGAATACGGCTTCACCAACGCACTCGCGATTGAGTTTGGTTTTTGGGCCTTCCTGATCTGGGGTTTCTACTTCCTCACCTGTTTTTACTTCTGCATTATCGAGCCCAAAGTTAAATTCTTTGAGATCGGCCTGGTAAAGCTGATCAACAACGTGGTGATTATCGGTACCTGCGCGTTTACCGCCTACCTGCTGCTTAGCAACCTGCCCTGGTATCTGCCACAGGTTGGCGATGGTGAAACCATTGTTGGCACCTTCTACCTGATCGTCTTTGCCGTGATCGCCGCTGCGGTCTACTCATCCACCAGCCTGCGCTATGTGCGCTTCCTCAGCTTGGCGACTACCTGGATGTTTATTGGCCTGATCGCGGTAATGTGGGTAGGCGCCTTTACCGGTGAGAACGGTAGCGTTGGCGACTTCGCTTCCACCTTTGCGCTGCTCGGCGGTTACTTCGGTAATATCCACCAGTTCGTGCTGCCGCTGAATGACTACCACGAGTTCTACCTGTTCTGGTGGTTTGCCTGGAGCATTATGATTGGCCAGTTTACCTCCCGCTTTGTGGGCGGCCTGCGCACTTACCAAGTACTGGCGGCGATGCTGATATTCCCATCCATCCCCATCGCGCTCTGGTTCACCGTGCTCTACTACTACTCCAGCCAAGGCCTGGATACCAGTGGCTTCTACAACCTGGCTATGGTGATTGTGGGTGTTACCTTCGTGATCAACTCGCTGGATTCCCTGATTCGCCTCTACACCGACAACCTGGGCATGACCGTTGCGCGTCTGGGCAAGTGGAAATACTTCGTCCTGAACCTGGTTGCGATGAGCCTGCTCACCCTGCTGTTCAAGCTCAACTTCCTGCAAATCCAGTGGATCGGCGCTCTGGTAATTGGCATTTTCTTCTGCTGCCTGGGTTACATCCTGGTGAAACGCTTCAGGGCAGTAGCAGCTATCGACTCCTCGCCTAAAGAAAACAAGATCGACTTTAGCAAGATCGAACTGGCGAGCTAACTGTTGAAATCCCCCGCCTGGTTTGGCGGGGGCTACAAAATATAAATAAGTGGTAATTGAACAATGAAATCAACTTTGAAACTTTCTGCACTGACCTGCGCTTCCCTGCTGGTGCTTGCCCAACAATCCCAAGCGGAGCTGTCCTCTACTGTAAACCTGACTACTGACTACACCTTTAACGGTGTCAGCCAGACTCAAAACGACCCAGCACTGCAAGCCAGTCTGGACTACGGTTTTGATAGCGGCTGGTATATCGGCACCTGGGCTTCCAACGTAGACTTCGGTGGCGATGACGACACCAACCTGGAGTGGGACTTCTATGCCGGTAAATTTATGCAGCTCAATGAAAAAGTGAGCCTGGATACCGGCATCGCCTATTACACCTATCACGGCGATGATGATCTCTCTGATGACTACGCCTATCCGGAAGCTTATGCCAAGCTTGGCTACAGCTCTACTCTAGGCGAATCAGAAGTCAATGGCTGGTATAGCTGGGATTACTTTGGCACGGGCGGTGGTCATTACATTATGATGCTGGCGCATACCTTTGAGTTTGCAGAAGGTCACAACGTTCGCTTCAGTGTTGACCGCTCTACCAGCGTCAATAAAGACAAATGGACCTGGGATGGTAAAAAATCTTACAACCACTACCGAGTGGAGTATATGACTTCCCTGGAAGGTTTTGATTTCAATATTGCCGCCGAGAATACCAATCTCGACGTGGGCACTGCTGACGAGCGAATTGTCTTCTCTGTTGCCCGCACTTTTAGTCTTTAAACTATAAGTGCAGCCGGGGCTTTAGACAGCCCCGGCATATCTTACTAGTCTGCTCTTAAGGCGATTCTTCTTTTCCGCCCCCGCTAATCTCCTCTGCAGATCTCATCACAACTTGCCCTGATTCAGCATTTCCACTCCAGGCACTTTCCTCAGCTACCCCTTCCAAAACAATTTCCTTTTCAAGGATAACTGGGTGTAAATTCAAGTCATGCCGTGCAACTTTAACCATTGAGATACAAAGCAAGAGGGCAATTAGCAGCAAAGGGACACCGGCGATAATGCTTGCCGCCTGCAATGCTTCCAGCCCGCCAATAAGCAACAAAGCAATAGGCATTACTGCCAGCGCGAAGGCCCAGAAAATTCGATTCCACCGAAGCGGCTCGCCATGGACCTCTTTCTGCACAACGGCGGCAAGAATATGAGATATGGAGTCAAAAGTAATGACCGTGAAAACCAGTGCGATCAGCGTATACAGCAACACAACTAACTGGCTCGCCGGCAACATATCCAAAACGGCAAAGATCACGGTATTGGCCCCCTGCTGATTCAGTATTTGCACCAAGTCCAGCTCGCCCGAAAAATGCAAGTAAACGCCGTAGTTGCCTAGCACCATAAAAAACAAGAAGCAGCCAAAAGTTCCAAAAAATAGTGATCCAAGAATCATCGCCTTGATAGTCCGCCCTCCGGAGATACGCGCAATAAATAAGCCAATACTCGGAGCAAAAACCAACCACCAAGCCCAATAGAAGACAGTCCAGTCCTGGGGGAAGCGAGTACTGGGGAACTGTTTAAAATGAGAGAAGGACTCAGTCCAAGTGGCCATTTGCAAGAAGTTATGCAGCGCTCTACCCAGGGAATCCAATCCACTATTGAGCATAAATAGTGTTGGTCCCGCGATAAACACGAAGAGCAGCAAAACGAGTGAGAGAAAAATTGTAAAGTTTGATAGGACACTAAGGCCCCGCTTTACGCCGGCAAGAGCACAGTAACCAAACAATAGCGCACAAAATATCAGTGCCCCAACCTGAAATCCCACCCCAGTAGGAACCCCAAATAGCTTATGTAATCCCAAAGTAATCAACGGCGCCGCAATACCAAGCCGTGTAGCCGCGCCCCCTAACATGCCAAATACCAGGGAAGTATCGATAAGCTTACCAACGGGCCCGCCCACTCTACGATCACCCAATACTGGCGCGAGCGCTTGGCTCAACTTGAGAACCTTGCGTTTGCGCACATAGTAGTAATAGGCAATTGGCAGTGCGGGGATCAGATAGATAGACCAAGCCAGCGGTCCCCAGTGAAAGATACCGTAGGAGACTGCCCAGCGTGCGGCTTCCGCTGAGCTCGCTTTAACCTGAAACGGTGGCTGCTGGTAGTAATAGATCCATTCAACCATCGACCAGTATAAAATCGACGCGCCAATACCGGAAGAAAACAACATGGCAGCCCAGGATAGAGTTGAGAATTCGGGGCCCTCTTTCCCCCCTCCCAACTTTATCCTGCCGATATCACTGAAGGCGATATACAGCACAAATAACATCGCACCTAGGCCAAGCAGGAGATAAAAGACCCCCAACTTCTCTGTTACCAGATTTTTAGCTGCCAATAACCATAAAGAACCCGCCTCGGGAAAGAGGATCAAGGGCACTGTCGCCACTAGTAGCAATGCAAAAGAGCCCCAAAAGGTGGGCTTGTCTATGAGATCCTTTGTTCCCTTATTCAACAAGGGTTCCTTCTGAAAAGATGTTCTTACAAAACGGGAAGGAGTTGGGAGCTAAATCAATTACAGTCTGGCTATTTTTTGACCAGCCGGAACAAAGTTGCTGAAACTAAAGACGCCAATCTTTAAGGCGAGCACTGCACTGCCATTTACCAACCGCTAGCATGACGTGATTAGCATCCTTTTGAGTGCTGATTTAACAGGCCAAATGCAATTCAAGAGTGAACAGGATGTGCATACTCAAATACTATTTGAAACGGGGCTTTCCCAAAGGAATACCGAGAAGCGATATGTATAAGAAGGCTATCGCCGCCATTGCGGGCCTGGTGCTATTTGCATGCACCAAGGACCAAGATAGGAATATCAATGTTAATGATTTTGAACCTGAAGCAAAGGTAGGGATTTACGACATTTCCCAAGAAGACTGTGAGCTGATGAAGCTCCGGCAGGTTCTTCGGAACAGCTCCCCTATTGGCTGTGAAAGGCTGAAAAGAGTCGTCTTCAACTATGCGCCTCTCTTGGATACCCCTGCTCAGGATAATGTTGGCATCGAAGCTGTTCTATACCGCAGAGGCGCTGTTGTTGTACTTGATATCGTTGCCGAGAGCGTCTTGTCTTTATTTGGTGAGGTCTATCGATCTCGCTTTCCAATACAGTCAGCCATTCCTGTCGAATATTTTACTCTGCAACAGCGAATAGCAGATGATCGAAACAACACGCTGGCCTTTGATTCCCGGCCTATTACTGGCGGGAGCAGATGGTCTGAGCACGCTTATGGTGTCGCTATTGATATTAACCCCCTACAAAACCCCTACCTGTATATTGATAAACACACCCGGGCCAAAGTAATTCCCAAGGATGCAACAGAGGGGTATTTAAACCGGGCAAAGTTTCGCCCGGGAAAGCCAACGCGTATGGGGATGTCTGAAGATGTAACCACAATCTTTGCCAGGCATGGCTTCGCTGTCTGGGGTGGAGACTGGAATGTCCCGATTGATTATATGCACTTCCAGGTTGGCTCCCGTCAGTTCATTAATCGCCTTGTAACTTTGCCAAAGGAGAGTGCAAAACAACTATTTAACCGATATACCCAGCAATTGAATTGCTGTTTTGAGGAGAGCAACTCGATAAAAAACGCTACTCTCCTCAGAAAATATTGTGTCGATAAAGTGGTATCAGAATTTGATGGAGAGCAGGAGTGAAGGCTTCGGCCTCCTCCTGCTGCCCAACTATTAAAGTCGAGAAGGATGGCTTCCAGGATCGCCCTCTATATGGGGTTTGTCATCGTGGGATACGCCGTGCTCTGCCTGGGCTGGAACCTCCCAATTCCCCTCTTCTGTCCACGGATCATCCTCTGGAAACTCTTCAATATAGATTTCCTTCTCTTCGTAGCTCGGCTGGTAGCGCAGGTCAAAATGAGCGGCTTTCACAATCGATATGCACAGCAGCAAAGCAACAACTAAAAGCGGCACACCACCGATCACGCTGGCAGTTTGCAGTGTATCCAGGCCGCCCAAAAACAGCAGCGTTATCGGCATCAGTGAAAGCGCAAATGCCCAAAACAGGCGGTTCCATCTAGCCGGCTCTTCATCGACCTCTTTCTGCACAACAGCAGCAAGAATGTATGAGATGGAATCGAATGTAGTTGCAGTAAAGATGAGGGCGAGCACCGTATATACAAGAATCACCAGTTTACTGCCGGGAAGTGTCTTGAGTGTGGCAAAAATTGCGGCAGTTGCGCCCTGCTCATTTAGCATCCCAACCACATCCAGCTCACCGGAAAACTGTAAGTAGACGCCGTAATTCCCCAGCACCATAAAGAACAGGAAACAGCCTAAGGTGCCATAAAAAATGGAGCCAACCACCATGGTCTTAATGGTTCTCCCCCGCGAGATACGCGCAATAAACAAGCCGACACTGGGAGCGAAAACCAACCACCACGCCCAATAGAAGATGGTCCAGTCTTGGGGAAAATGGGTATCCGGGAACTGCTCAAACTCTGCAAATGGCTCAGTCCAGGCAGCCATATGGAAGATGTTATCCAAGACACGACCCAGGGCATCCAAGCCGGTGTTCAACATAAATAAGGTGGGGCCAACCAGGAAAACAAACAGAAGCAGTACAATAGACAGCCACATATTCAGGTTGGAAAGTGCGCGGATACCTTTCTTAAGCCCAACAAAAGCGCTATAGCCGAAGATTGCCGTGCATATCATCAGCACTACAACCTGGGTTCCCAGCCCGGTGGGCACGCCCAAGAGTTCATGAGCCCCCTGAGTGATCAGCGGCGCAGCAATTCCCAAGGTCGTAGCACCGCCGCCCAACATACCAAAGATAAACAGCACGTCGATCAGCTTGCCGAGTCCGCCCTGGGCGCGCTGCTCCCCCAAAACGGGCATCAGCGCCTCACTAATTTTCAGCACGCTATGGTTTCGAACGTAGTAGAAGTAAGCGATCGGCAAAGCGGGAATCAGGTAGATCGACCATGCCAGCGGACCCCAGTGGAAAATACCGTAGGCAACAGCCCAGCGTGCAGCCTCGGGAGTGCCTCCTTCAACCTGGAAAGGTGGGGTTTGGTAATAGTAGATCCACTCAACCATAGACCAGTAGAGAATCGAAGCACCGATACCCGCACAAAAAAGCATTGACGCCCAGGATATCGTGGAGAACTCTGGGTCCTCTTCAGGCGTCCCCAGCTTGATCTGGCCGATATCGCTAAACACGATATAGACCATAAAGAGGATTGCCCCGACACCCAGTGCCAGATAGAAAACCCCTAGCTTGTCAGTAACAAAACCTTTAGCGGCTAAAACCCAGGCGGCACCCACTTCCGGGAATAGTACCAAAGGGATTGTCACTGCCAGAAGCAGCGCCAGTGAACCAAAAAAAGTGGGTTTATCGATGATTTCTCTGAAATGACTAGACAACACTTGCCTCCCAAATGCCTTGCAAACCGCGGCAAATAAAAGCAAGGGGGACTTTATATAAGGAACTTTATTATGCGGTGTTAGTGAATAGAGCTTATATAAGGATAGGTAGGTCAACTACAGCTAAATTTGCTTTTACTTATGTCCAATAGTACCAGCTAGTCAACGTATTTCAATTTTACTGCTGTCACATCTGTTTAGGTGCGACAACCAATTGAACTGGGGCTATCAACTGACGACCGCCCCAGCCTGCCGGGTTCTGAACTACTGCTTACCCAAAGATTTTTCCAGTTGAGCAAACTGTCCTTGCAGCATTGCCTTCTCCTGTAGAAGGATACGATTCTCGTCTGACAAGACCTCTATCCGGTCTTTTGTAGCGCCCAGTTCCGCATCCAGTCTTTCCAAAGATACTTGCTGAAGCTGAATCTCTTTAGCTTGTCCTACACCGCTGCTCTGGAGGCGGGTAACCTCATCCTGTAATCGTGTAATTTCAGAAGATTGGGATTCAGCGCTTGCTGCCTGCTCTTCAGCCTGCCGCTTATAGTTTGCTGCTTCGGCTTGAGCGGCGCCTATATTTTCACGCAACTCCTGCTTTTCCCGATTGAGTTCAGTAATTAATGCCTGCCCCTGCTTATACAGAAGGCCCTGCTCAGAAAGCTTCTGTTCCGCCAGCCCGAGCTGCTCCGCCAGTGAAGCCACCTGCCCCTTAAGCTGCTCACTGGAAGATCGAAACTGATCTCGCTCGTGCTGCCGGTCTGTAGCTGTTCGTTGCTGGAAGTGCTCAAAGTGCTCGCGCACATCGCGATTCTCCTGCTTCATCTCTTCAATTGAGGCCTTCTGCTCCTCAACTCGAACCGAGGCCTGCTCCAATTGAAACTCACTTTTTTCCAGTTCTGACTGAGCTTCACCCAGGGTAACTTTGAGGCGGCGCTTCTCACTTTCAGAAGCTGAAAGCTTCTGCTCCAACTCGCGAATCAAAGCGGTTTGTTTGCTACTGGCCTCTTGAGCTTCGTTTAGTCTCTCTGTTATCTCCAGCTCTTTCGCTTCAAATTCCTGCTGAACCTGCTCCACTCTCTGGTCCGCATCCCCCTGGATACGCTGATGAAGCCCTTTCAGCGCCTCCACCAAATCTTTGGGTAGGCCGCTGATATCAGTGCTACTGGAACTCTCACTTTTCCACCGCTTTAGAAGCGGCGCAATTGTACTTTTACTCCCAGTCCCCAGATGAGCGCGCACTCTATCAACTGTCGGCTCCTCGCCCCGGGCCTTAATCGCCTTTGCTGCTTCAAAAATGTCCAGATAGGTGACCCCTGTGCGCGCCATTAACCTTCCCTCAGATTATTTTGTACCAAATTACGTATTACGTAATAATACATAACATATAAAAATAAACCAATTCTTGAATTAACCTAACTAACCTTCGATAATGATTCTTATCGAAGGTTATAAGAGTAAGGAAGCCCCCATCTAACGTACCCTCAGTACAAATAGTGGTTTTCGGGTGACACAGAATTCATGAGAAAACAGCCCCTGGCCTCAACCAAAATCCAACCTCAGTCCCAGCTCAGCAGTACATCTACCGGAGCTGGAGCACTTCTGACTGAGGATGACATTCAGAAGTACCTGAGAGCAGCGACTTCAGACAGCACTCGCAAAGCCTATCGGTCTGCCATTCGCCAGTTCGAGAAATGGGGAGGTCGGCTCCCCACCGATAGCCATTCACTGGTTAGCTATCTATTGAGCCGGGCCGAACAATTGAACCCGCGCACCCTGGATTTGCACCTAACGGCCATAGGCCAGTGGCACCTTTATCAAGGCATTGCCAACCCAGTCGCTGAGCCGCTGGTGCAGAAAACCATGCGCGGTATTCGCCGCACCCACGGAAAGCCCAAGCAAAAAGCCAAGGCGCTGAGCCTCGAACACATTGCCACCCTCACCCGACAGTTACGCTCTCAGCCTGATTCCAAGAAGAAGGCCCGTGACTTGGCATTGGTGCTGGTAGGTTTCTTCGGTGCCTTCCGGCGCAGTGAGTTGGTGGCGATCCAGGTAGAAGACCTGATATGGGAGGAGGAAGGATTGATCATTCGCCTACCCAAATCAAAGACGGATCAAAGTGGTCAAGGAATGATGCGTGCCCTTCCCTACGGCACCCCTGAAATCTGCCCCGCACGAGCACTTAAGTCCTGGCTAGACGTTAGTGGCATTAGAACTGGACCAGTATTTCGATCGGTCAATCGCTGGGACACAGTGCAAAGTCGACAGCTAAACCCCACAGCTATCAACGATCTACTGAAAAATCTCGGGGAAGCCTGCGGTTTTGACTTTGTTGCCGAACTCAGCAGCCACAGCTTTCGCCGAGGCCTGTCTACTTCCGCTGCGCGAGAAAAAGTTGGCTTTGAGCTGATCAAGAAGCAAGGTGGGTGGAAGAGTGATGCCACTGTCTGGGAGTATATTGAGGAGGGGCAACAGTTTACCGACAACGCCTCAGCTATCTTGATGAAGAAGATGTCGGAACTGATCGATTAGTAATGACTTATGCACTATTAGCAATAGGTTGATCCTACCCATCAACGATGGACACTCTCTTAAGCGATAAACTACGCAGCAGAGGTGCTCTATGACAAGATCAAATAAACCAACCAAAACCACTCGTAAACAATACTCAGAGGAGTATAGGAAGGATGCCCTAGCACTGGCGCTCAAGGTCGGGGTAAGCGTTGCCGCTAAACAGCTTGGATTGCATCCTTCCCAGATTTACGGATGGCGAAGTAAGTCTAAGTTACATCAGAGCCGAGGGGATGCGGAGAGAGAGCTGGCCACAGAAAATGCTCGACTTAAGCGGCAGCTGGCTGAGCAGGCAGAGGAGCTGGCGATCTTAAAAAAGGCCGCAGCGTACTTTGCAAAGAGCCTGAAATGAGGTACGCCTTCATGCAAAAGCACAGGCATGAATTCAGCATCAAAGCGATGGCCAAGGTATTGGGCGTATCTCGCAGTGGCTTTTATAACTGGGTTTCAAGATCGGCTGACCAATCCAAGCACCAGCAGTACCGAATGCAGCTCGATAGCTTGGTACAGCAGCGCTTTATAGCCAGCAAAGAACGTAGCGGCGCCCCTCGTCTGACGAAGGAGTTGGCCAGTGAGGGGAGTAAATATAATCAGAAAACAATTGCTGCCAGCATGCGTCGACAGGGCCTACGGGCTAAAGCAGGCAGGAGGTATAAAGCCACAACCTACTCAAAACATGGTCTGCCAGTAGCTCCAAATTTGCTTGAGCAGAACTTTAATGCTGAAGCGCCGAATCAGAAATGGGCTGGGGATATTACCTACCTACGAACGGAAGAAGGTTGGTTATATCTGGCTGTAGTGATAGACCTATATAGTCGGCTGATTATTGGTTGGGCGATGTCAGAAACGATGACGGCTACATTGGTCTGTGACGCCCTTCAAATGGCTTTATGGCGACGTAAGAAACCTACGAATGTTATCGTGCATACTGACAGGGGAAGCCAGTATTGTTCTAAAGATTATCAATCTTTAATTACAGCGTATGATCTGCGGTGCAGCATGAGCGCCAAAGGTAATTGCTATGATAATGCTTGTGCAGAAACGTTCTTCCACTCACTTAAGGTAGAAGCAATCCATGGTAACCGCTTTCCTACAAGGTGCCTCATGCGAGAAACCGTATTTGAGTATATAGAGATAGACTACAATCGAAATCGCTTACACAGCGCCAATGGCTATCTCAGCCCTGAGGCGTTTGAGGAACAACTAGTCGCTTAGTGGTGTGTTCGTTGTTGATGGGTAGGATCAGGTCTTTACCCTAAAATGTAGTAGTTCAGACTTGATCTGACAGTTACCGGTTTTTCAGGAGGTGCTCTGTCAGGTCAAATTCAGCTTACGAGCTTTTCCTTCCAAATACTTTTTCCATCTTCAAGAGTTGCCATCGGAGTTCGACCGCAACACTTCTTACCCTGGTGGGTTCTCTCATTATTGTAATATGTGAGCCATTCGTCTAGATCCTTTTGCAAGTCCTCTATTGATCCATAGATCTTGCGGCGTAATGAAGGTTGATAGAACTCTTGTAAAATAGTTTTATGAAAGCGCTCACAGATCCCATTTGTTTGCGGATGCCTGGCTTTTGTCTTCGTGTGTTCTATTTCGTTCACACTCAGATATAGCTGGTAGTCGTGCTGCTCCAACTTGCCACAATATTCAGTACCACGATCAGTTAGGATACGCAGCACTGGCAGATCATGCATGGCATAAAATGGCAGTACACGATCATTCAGAAGGTCTGCCGCAGTGATTGGCGTTTTGGTGGTATACAGCTTGCAATGAGCCACCTTTGCATAGGTATCGACATAGGTTTGTTGGTAAACACGTCCGACGCCCTTAAAGGTTCCTACATAGAAGGTATCCTGCGAGCCCAGATAACCTGGGTGTTGAGTATCAATTTCACCACAGGCTTCATCATCATGACGTTTTCTCTCTAAAGCTTGAACCTGTGACTCTGTAAGGATCAGTCCCTCCTCAGCCACCTTGGCCTCAAGTGCCTTTAATCGCAATTTGAAGTTAGCAAGGTCGTGCCGTAACCAGATACTCCGAACACCACTAGGGGACACAAATACACCGCGTTTGCGCAGCTCATTGGAAACTCGAACCTGCCCGTGGGCAGGCTCTTGGACGGCATAAGTTAACACTGCCTCTTCAATGGCTGTGTCAACACGGTTCTTGTGGTTGGGCACGCGCCGGTTCTTCTCAAGAAGGGCGTCCACGCCGCCACTTGAAACGGCTTCCTTATAGCGATAGAAAGTGTCTCTCGACACACCCAGCATCTTGCAAGCTTTGGAGATATTGCCGAGTTCTTCTGCCAGATTTAGCAATCCGGTCTTGTGTTTGATGATGCGATCATTAGTATGGATCATGGGGTTTATCCTTGGTTTTGCTTTTAGGTTTAGGCACCTTCATCAAAACCGGTAAACCCCTCTTTTTCAAGGGAATGTGTCAGATTTGGTCTGAACTAATACACCTAAAATAAATGCAATAGTTAAAGCACTTGAAGGTTACAAATACTCAAACCTCTACTTCTTGGCATGAATATTACATCGCCACCTAGACTGGATTCAAATTCCATTGGCGGCTCTTATATCTCGCTAAGGCGGTGCCAAGAGGCTTGAAAAGCGAGCAAATTAAAAGATACGGGGCCCTATGCATGGTTAATTGATTCAACTGGGCAAGCGAAAAGTCAAGCTCAAGCATTATCCAACACTTAATTAATACTTATTTACAATTATATACATATCAAGCGTTGTCTAAGCTAGTAAGGATTGATATTAATCGATCTATCAGTTGTCTGATTATGGAATAAAAATAGATGAAGCTAAAAAAACTAAGGTTCAACAGTAATGACTTAGCGAAAGTTTCAGGCTATCTATTTTTTATTCAGTTCATATTGTTTGTTGGGTTCATTATTTTACTACCAAACAATATACAGTTCTTTAAGCCCAGCTCTACAATTCAAATGGGCGATTTTTTGATCGCGCTTGGCCAAACCCCAAATGAATTTATTATCCTGAAATTGATTTTACTCGCATTAAGGACCTGTTATGCCCTTTCGTTTGTATTTATTGCAGTCCTATTTTGGGAGAATAGTAAAGTTGCTTCAGCGGCATTGATTTCATTCACCCTGGTCTCCGTAGCTATTATCAATATTGCCCAGCTCTTGGGATTAGCACTTATACCAATAGCTAATGATTATACAAGCTCCTTGGCACTAGGCGATAATATCAGGACGATCTCATTAGAAACGTCAGCTTTCGGAATTTATGTAGCTCAAGAATTATTGGATACGTTCGTAAATACGGTGACTTTTAACGGTATATTTGTATGTCTATTCGCAATCTCCTGTTACAAAGTAGAGTTAAAATATACCAAATGGCTTATCCCTATTATGATGATCCTCCCATATAACAGGTTCTTTGATTTACCTGCTGTATTGAGCTTAGTCTCAGGGTTGCTCAATGTCATTGTTACAGCAATTTACTTTCTATTGATGGGGTTTTTCTTATTAAAAATGAGCTCACCAGAAACCTCCAAATCAACTGTTTAAGTAAAATAGAGTTTAATCTGCTCAGATTGTTTGAATTGCGAGTAGCCAAAAGTACATTTTCTGTCAGTTTAGCCTGAATAGAGCACATGATACTGCCCCTCTACCTGTGCAATGGTCAAATTGAGTGCCGTACAATCATTGTTGCCAGGTTGTTAGGCAGAGTCGAACTCACAAAAACTTGAGCCTCAAGCAGTACATGAGAGATCTATCACGATGGATGATCTAATGCCTGTATCCCTACTGCTTGGTATGGGTTTCATTGAAAATTGATTCCCAATCCTGATCAAAGGTCTCGGGTATCGATGAGGATGACCTCCGAAAGAACAGAACCCCAACGTGAGCTTCATGACCCTGCCCGGCAGAATGATCAGCTGTAACCTCTTCAATAAAGCCGCGCATGGTGCCACTGCCATCTAAGGTCAAATTTGTAACGCTCTCATCGGAAACATCAACAGCTACCAACTGGATTCTATTGCCACTCTTTATGTAGGCAAAGATACCGATATCCTTGGCAATAGTGGCCTCATTCACCGTCTCTTCAACCGCAGTCAGCTGGTGTTTAACATTCGGTTTCTTCGTTACCTCAAGATAACGGCCGCCACCGCCTACACCTGTTTGCTTGAGAACCTTAAAGGTCCGGCAAATTTGCCCCTTCTCCAAAGTAAAGGCGTCCGGGCTGTGCTCATAGAAAATAAACGACTCTCCTTCAACCGCACACCACACCCCCTCCAGGGAATCTTTGGCTTCCGGCTGAGCATTGGCATGCATGTTCACAAGAGTCATAAGTCCTGATACGAGCAAAAGTAATAGGTGATTTTTTATTTTCATGGAGACTTCCAAGGTGGTTATCAGTCAAATATAGGTGCAGCTTTATGGTTAGTTAATCTCTGAGCAAGCTGATTCACGCCAAAAGTAACGAGCTCTATGGATCTATAGTCCTCAAGTTGACCTCGGGCGAATAAGTCAAAACGATCCTCTTTGAAATCACGGGATTAGAACTCGGGCTATTATCTAAATTGTGGCAAGGAGGCCTTAAATGACGAAGCTAAATCAGAAGCAAATTGAAGACTGCAAGTCTAGCAAGTCGGACTTCTCCGACCTCAAGGCGCTATTCCTCAACTGCACTCTAAAGCCTACGCCTGAACTCTCCCATACAGACGGTCTAATTCGCATATCCAGGGAAATCATGGAGCGCAACAAAGTCTCAGTTGAGGTTTTACGCCCTGTTGATCACGACATCGCTTTTGGTGTTTACCCGGATATGACGGAGCATGGCTGGGACACTGATGAGTGGCCACTGCTCTATCGCCGGGTTGAAGACGCAGATATCCTGGTTATTACCACGCCGATCTGGTTGGGAGAGAAATCCTCTGTCTGCACCCAAACTATAGAAAGGCTCTATGCGAACTCAGCTGACCTGAACTCTAAAGGCCAGTACGCATACTACGGCCGGGTGGGCGGCTGCCTTATCACCGGCAATGAAGATGGCGCAAAGCACTGCGCCATGAATATTCTCTACTCTCTACAACACCTTGGCTATGTTATCCCTCCCCAGGCAGATGCGGCATGGGTGGGAGAAGCTGGCCCTGGCCCCTCGTATCTTGATCCCGGTTCCGGTGGTCCGCAAAACGACTTTACCAATCGCAACACCACCTTTATGACCTGGAACCTGATGCATATGGCGCGAATGATAAAAGATGCTGGGGGCATTCCCGCCCACGGCAATCAGCGCTCTGCCTGGGATGCCGGCTGTAAGCCCGACTTTCCTAACCCTGATTATCGATAGAAACATCCTGCATTTTTACATTTATAGAGCTAAGCAGCCTAAAGTTGTTGCTGCTTGGCCAAGTCTATCCGTATTTACAAAATCCTATTTACAAGATGTAGTACCAGGGATAAATTCCCGCCTTCTTTGCTCCCATTAACACCCACCTGCCCGGCATAGCACTCCTTTCTCCATAAAGGGATGCTAGGCGTTGCCATATGAATTGGTGGTCCAGTAATTTCTGTGAGGTCCCTTTCCCGAATGAAACCAGAGTTCTTAGCGCATATCCTGGATAGCAAATTATTTATCACCATATGCCTGATCTCAGTAGTGATGTTATTACGTGGCCTGCTCACGCTAGTAATAGCACGAAGTAGTTGGCAAAAAGCGGATAAGCGCCGCCGTATCAATACCGTACATAACCTTGGCAACTTGTTATTGGTAGTTGGCCTGATAGCAATTTGGGTAAGCGAACTCCGGGACTTTGCCCTATCCATTGCCGCTTTCTCTGTGGCAATTGTATTGGCACTGAGAGAGGGTGTGCAGTGCCTCGTTGGAGGCTTGTATCAGGCAAACATGCGCTCGTTTACTGTGGGAGACTGGATTAAAGTCGGCAATCAATTTGGTGAAGTCACCGATAGTGACTGGCTAAGTACCACCCTTTTGGAGATCGATCCGCACGGTTTGGGCAATGGCTATACAGGAACAACTCTGTACATCCCAAACAATGCCTTTTTTACCCAACCGGTAAAGAACCTGAACTTTATGCGCCGGTATATTGAGCATACCTTTTCGATTACCCGTGAAAGCAAAGGAATGAATCCATTTGAAGCCAAGAAGTTTATCGCTGAGCGACTTAAAGAACACTGCGAGTCCTTCCGTGAAGTTGCCGAACGCTACTGCAACCTGATCGAGAATCGCATGGGCGTTGAGCTATCAGGACCTGATGCCAAAGTCTGCATTACGACTAATGAACTCGGCCACGATGTAACCACGGTAACCGTTTTTTGCCCCAGAGAGGAAGCCACCAATATCGAACAGCTGGTGACTGAAGACTTCTATAACTTTTGGTTCGAGAAGACCAAGGACGTGGAGTCTAAAGCTTAACGCAGTCGTATTAAAGGGTATCCGCGATTGAAGCCGCTAGCAGTTCTGCATTGCTAGCGGCTATTGTATGAATTTGCCGCTAACTTTCCCCATCGACCCGGAAGTTGGTAACCTCCCAGGCGCGCTCACGGATAACCCGCGCATTATCCTCTAGGTTGGAGGTGCCTGTAGGGTCTCCATCTATTGTGATATCCGGGTTGGACCACTGCTGAATTCTGGGGCCACCTCGATCCGACGGGCAATTGTAGGCCATCACACTCCTCCAAGTTGAAGGGGTGGAATTGCAGTAGCCGTGGCCATATTCAAACGGCTCCATATTCGAATCACTGTAGATAATATGTCGGGCTCCCAGCAGGTGGCCAATTTCATGGGCAAAGCTGAAGTACCCCGTTGCACACCCTTCCCTTGCGAAAGCAAAGGCTGTTGATTCCGATGCGTAGATCGTCTTAGCCAGTCCACATGATCCGCTGTACAAATCATTGCCGGTTAAAACAATCATTACATCTGCACTATACAAGTCTCTAAGTTCGTATAGTTCTTTAGTTTCTGGATATGCGTCATTCGAAAAGTACTCGCGGTCCACATAGAAGCTACCGCTTTCTGCATAGCTGGTTCTATAAGCGTGAACAATTTCTACCGAGGTATTGACTTCACTATTGGCAAATGAAACATTGGTTTCCTCTTCCAATAAATCCATGTAGGCGGGTACATCACCGGCGTCTGCCTCAAAGGCATCGGTATAAGCAACTATAACGGTTATTTTTCCACCAGAGTCAGTAGTCGCAATTCCTGAGGTTGTGTTTAGCGCGCCAACCTTGGAAGTAAAATCCATCTCTTCGAAGTAGTTACTATCATGGTCGACAAGTGAATTGTCTGGAACCTCAGCGATTGTAACCGCACCTTTTCCGGCAGGTCTCACTTTGTAGAGCCTACCTTCAGATTGTATTGAGCCAACAATTCTACCTTGTTCTCTGCTAAGGTGATAAACCCTTTTCCATCCTCAGAAAATGCAGATAGTGAAGCCCTATTTTTTGTTGAGCGAATATTTTGCAAGGTAAACCGTTGCTTGCCGAGCTCACTGGGAACCTCAAGGGTACTACCGGGCTTCAAGCTAAAAATCTTATTATTTAAACTTTTTTTAGTTTTATGTGAGATTAGATTTGATCTACTTTCACTCATGGAAGACTCAAAAACAACATGCACATTTTCTTCTGAATGAGCGCCAAATATAGAAAATAGCAACACGAAAGGCGCAAGAATTTTAAAGCTTTTCACAGACATACTCCCTGTATCTGCTTCTCGGAAAATCAATTTAGAAAGATTCGCACTAAAGATAAAAATAAATCTGTTAATGCAGTCTTTAAAAGACTGAATAGAAATATTTATTGAAATCCACAGTGCGCGGCTACTCTATATGATTTTTAACTAAAAGAATATTCTTACGCCTACCATTAATTTAGCTTCGCAAATTTTTGACAAGTTACTATCTGAAGAGCAGATAACTTTTTGGAAAATTAAATTCAAATGAAAGCTAAATCACAATCCTTTAAATGGAAACTGAAAATATTTCACTTAACCACTCAATAAATGCTCTAACCCTGGGAGATAAAAAGCGATTCTGGGTGAACACAACCGATACCGGCTCGCTGGGCGGGCGAAAATTGGGCAATATTTCAACTAAATTTCCAGCATCCAACTCTTTTTCTACATGAAACTTTGGAAACTGAGCTAATCCGAGCCCCCGCTTAACGCCATCCAAGTAACTCTCTGTCCCAATTACCGTCAATTGCGCCGGAACTTGCAACGTCTCTATCCTATCGCCAAGACAAAAAGAGAGCGGAGTAGACTTGCCAGTCGTTATAGAGCGAAGCGCTACAACACGGTGACCATTCAGTTGTTCCAAAGAGCTTGGGTGGCCGTAGTGTTCCAGGTATTGCGGCGATGCGCATGTAAGCCGTTCCAGCATGGTTAAACGCCTGGCAATCAGCTCACTATCTGCCAAGTGTCCATAGCGAATAGCACAGTCGACCCCTTCTTGGACTAAGTCCACCCATCGATCCCCCTCACTCATTACCAAAGAAATGTCAGGATACTGGGCAAGAAATTGGGGGAGTTGCGGCATAACAAAATGACGGGCAATAGTCCCTTGTACATCTACCCTCACCTCACCGCCTGGCAATAAACCTGTAAATGCCCCTTCTGCTTCCTCTACGTCCGCAAGTATTGAAATACAGCGCTGATAATACAGTTCCCCATCCAGTGTTGCCCTGACCTTGCGAGTCGATCGCTGCAACAACCTGACTCCCAGCCGTTTCTCTAGCCGGTTGATGACCTGAGTCGATGTCGACCTCGGAACCCCAAGGTCGGTAGAAGCGGCTGTAAAACTGCCCCGCTCCACAATCCGCACGTACAAGCGCATCGCATCCAGCTTATCCATATCGCCCTATTGTTTGGTTATTTGGAACAATAGGTTCTATTTTAGCCGGATTATCTACATGAATAACACGAATAGTATGGAAATACAGCCAAATCAGGGAGCTGCAAGGGCGGCTCCAGTAATCACTACGGAGATCATTATGGAGAAAGTGGCACTGGTAACAGGAGCTTCCCGTGGCATAGGCGCGGCGATCGCCTCTCGCCTGGCAAAGGATGGCTTTACCATTCTGGTGAACTTTGAAAGTAATATTTCAGCTGCCGAAAAGTTGGTAAACCGCATTGAAACCGAGGGTGGCAAGGCGGTTACTGCCCAAGCCGATATCAGTGATCAACAGGCGGTTTCACGCCTATTCAACTCGGCAGAAGTCACCTTTGGCGGAATCAATACTGTCATCAATAATGCGGGCATTATGAAACTAGCCCCTCTGGCAGAATGTGAAGAAGATGATTTCGATCGTCAGGTAGCTGTAAATCTTAAGGGCACCTTCAATGTCATGCGTGAAGCCACCGCAAGGCTTCAAGAAGGTGGCCGGATTGTCAACTTATCCTCGAGTGTCGTCGATTTGTGTATGCCGAATTACAGCGTATATGCGGCGACCAAGGCAGCTGTTGAAGCTCTGACCCAGGTAGTCGCCAAGGAAATGCGGGGGAGAGATATCACTGTGAATGCCGTCGCCCCAGGACCTACGGCTACCGAGCTCTTCCTATCCGGAAAGACTGATGAAATGGTGGGAACTCTTGCCAAAATGTCGCCACTTGAGCGATTGGGAAGGCCTGAAGATATTGCGAATACCGTTGCCTTTTTAGTCAGTGAGCAAGGTGGCTGGATCAACGGCCAAGTTATACGAGCCAACGGTGGAATTATCTAGCTTCACAGCCAATGCCCGCTTCAACTTAACAATCTCCAACTGATCGTTATACCAGCTGGAAAGAGGACTAAAAACCAATGGTCGATCAAGCCCAAGTACCGTGGGCTAAATACATCAGGGACACCCTTATCGCTGCAACTATTGCCGGTGCAGCAGCATTCACTTGCTCTATGTTAGAACTACCACCCTGGGCTATGTTTGTTGGCTGGGTTGCTTTCTTTTCGCAGCCAGGCACTGCCTTCAGCGCAATCTCCAGTGGGATTTGTGTTGCTCTGGGAATATTGATGGGGATGACAGCAGCTATAATTAATGCCCTATTGCTACCAATAATGGGCAATATTGCCTTCGCAGTTATAGTGTTTTCCGTTGCATTTGTGGTGGTATCACTAAGAGGACTGCCACTTGTAGGTAATATCATTGCCTGGTTTTTAGGGTTAATCACTTTCTTTGCAGCCCATCCAGCCAACGTTCTATCTGGAGTGATTGGGCTGACAATAGTGACCGCTCTAGGCATCCTCGCTGGCTATTGCTGCTCCTACCTACAATCTCTTACTGGAGAAAGTAAAGCTAATTGATAGTCAGGGAGTCTCGGCATAATTCAGTAATATCCTACAGGACTTAAGAGGCTCCCTGATTTTAAGCTGGTAATCCCAACTTATGTTCAAAACCATATAAATTGATCGCTAAATCGCATCCCCCTCTCTCAATTCACACCGCAAATATCTAGTATCCTATTCATTAGATCATTATTTCTACTACTTAACATACGCGACACGGTATAGTGGTTTTTATTTTTCAAAAGTATATATTCGCACGGGCTTTTCGTTTGCTGTAGCTTCCCACAGTATCTTTTTGACTGATCAATAAATTCCGCAGTCTCATCATCACCTACTGCAACAATCGCTTTGGTGAAACATCTAATATCGCCAAAAATGGGGCTCAAATTAGTAACGTCATCTTCTGATAAACGCAGAGATTCATTGAGATAAGATTGCCTCATCTTTGTTAAGTCATAGAGCCCGCTTAACATAATAGCGCCGCTAATTGAGCTACGGACTTCAGGTGTCCACTCAAATTCTAAAATTTTAGCAACAAGAAAGGCCCCAACAGAGTGACCACAGACCACTATATTACTGGGGTTGCCATTCCAGCGATCAATATTCTTATATATCCATAAGAATGCCTTTATATTTTGCTCAATAATTTCTTTAACACTGACGGCGGGCGCCAAATCATAGTTGACCAAAGCAACTGTACACCCGGCCTCTACAAAGGGCTTGGCAATGTACCGGTATTGCTTTTTATCTAGCGCCCGGAAATACCCGCCGTGGATGAACACAAAAACCGGTGCATTAGGAGATTTAGCAGGGAATATATCAACCTTTTCACCGGGGCTATCTCCGTAGCTGATATCCAGTGAGTTTCTCAGGGTTTGCGTGGCCAAATAGCTTTGTAGCTCATTGATTAGCAGATGGACTCTACCAAATGGGTGCCGCTTACGTAGATTAAACTGATCGTCATATTCACTCATTTCCTGTGTCGGCTCCGCAATTACTGGCTTAAACTGCCTATTTTACACCAATGGGGCTCCCTAGCGTCTGAGGAACCGCTAAACAAATTCGTGACTCCCCTGGCTTATGGAGCAATTCATGCTGAGGCGGGACTTATCTCTCAGGAAGTCGCAAGTTTATGGCGCACTCCTAAATACACTAAGAATGAGCATTGAAAGCCCTTTCTAACTGATACCCCCACATGAGCTAGGCCAGCTTAATGAATGCGTATATCTACTATTTGCAGTTCAAAGAATAAGTATATTTCGTACAAAATCTATTCAACAAAGAAGGAATCCCTGTAACAATCAAGATCTGAAGAGTATTTAACAAGTAAATACCTGCCAACTACATTAACAAATCAGATATAGCGTACAAAAGTTGGAAAGCCATCTCGCTTTTGTTAACCCAAAGAAAGAAAATATAATTTAGTCAGGCTTTCTGATCTATATATAACGCCAATAGTTACATTTTTAGTTTTATCCTACAAATTTTGTTGTGGTCAACTCCAACCGGACACTTCTTTAAGCACATTTCTCAAATTCGATAGGGGCTAGGTCTCCCAGTGTTGTATGTATTCTGCGTGAGTTGTAATAAGCAATATAGGCTCTTACATCTGCTACCGCATCCTCCCTTGTCGGATAAAGGTTTCCCGTTACCCACTCCCGCTTCAGGCTGCTGAAGAAACGTTCAGTCGGTGCGTTGTCCCAACAATTTCCCTTACGGCTCATTGAACACACCATCCCATGCTGACTCAATAACGTTTGGTAGGTATGGCTGGCATACTGACTGCCACGATCAGAGTGATGCAGGAGACCTTTTGGGGGCGAACGCAAATTGACAGCCATCATCAACGCACGAGTTACCAGGGCCGTTTCCATCTTGCGATCTAGATGCCAACCAATAATCCGGCGCGAATAGAGATCAATCACTACCGCCAAGTACAACCAGCCCTGCGAAGTCCAAATATATGTAATATCAGTCGTCCAAACTTGATTTTTAGCGCTCGGTGAGAACTCCCTATTCAGAAGGTTCTCTGCGACCGGCAGGTGATGTTTACTGTCTGTCGTCAGTGTAAATCGCTTCTTACGCTTTACTGCCAAGCCTAGCTTTTTCATGAGCTTGCGGACTCGATAGCGCCCGACTTCAAAGCCTTCTTTACGTAACAGCTTCATTAACCGACGACTTCCCAGGCTCTGTCTAGATTCTGCAAATAGGGCCTTCAAACGATGGCATAGTTGCCATGTTTGAGCATCTATTGAGCTATTACCACGGCAACACCAATCGTAATAACCAGTTTTACTTACTTGCATTACCCGGCAGAGCACCCTAACAGGAAAGCTGCCTTGCTGTTTTTCAATAAAGCTGTACTTTATTTCATTTCTTTCGCAAAGAAGGCGCTGGCCTTTTTTAGGATTTCTTTCTCCATCCGCAACTGCTTATTTTCACGTCGTAATCGCTCTAATTCTGCGCGCTCACCTACATCCAACCTCACACCGTCTTCTTCCTGCTTCAGTTCCTTTATCCAGCGTCGCAGGTTATTGGCTGTTGTTCCTACAACCTCTGCTGCTTTAGAAATTGAATACCCTTGCTCAGAGACTAGCGCTACGGCGTCTTTCTTAAATTCCGGCTTGAAATGCCGACGTGTACCTTTTGTTGTCATACTTCACCTCGCTTGGTAGTTTTACCATCTTAGCGAAGTGTCCGGAAGGATTAGACCACTACATTTTGAACTACAGATCCGCAGAGGACCAAAAGAATGTTAAAGCGTTTAACCGTGCTTATTCTAAGCCTCGTTATATTGTGCGGCGTACCCTTCGTATCATCTCAAGAAAACCCAAAACCTTTTGTTTTCACTGCCATTCCAGACCAGGACCCGGAGCGCTTACAAAAACGCTTTGGCAAAGTTGCAAAGTATTTGTCCGACGCGCTTGGGGTTGAAGTTAAATACTTACCGGTCAAATCCTATAGCGATACGGTTGAAGCCTTTAAAAATAACAAAGTTCAATTGGCTTGGTTCGGCGGATTTACTGGAGTACAAGCCCGTATTGCGGAGCCTGGCGCCAAGGCCATTGCCCAGGGAGAAGGAGATCAAAATTTCACCTCCTATTTTATTGCGAATAAAAGTACTGGACTCACTCCTTCAAAAGAGTTCCCTGTAGTGGTCTAATCCTTCCGGACACTTCGCTAAGATGGTAAAACTACCAAGCGAGGTGAAGTATGACAACAAAAGGTACACGTCGGCATTTCAAGCCGGAATTTAAGAAAGACGCCGTAGCGCTAGTCTCTGAGCAAGGGTATTCAATTTCTAAAGCAGCAGAGGTTGTAGGAACAACAGCCAATAACCTGCGACGCTGGATAAAGGAACTGAAGCAGGAAGAAGACGGTGTGAGGTTGGATGTAGGTGAGCGCGCAGAATTAGAGCGATTACGACGTGAAAATAAGCAGTTGCGGATGGAGAAAGAAATCCTAAAAAAGGCCAGCGCCTTCTTTGCGAAAGAAATGAAATAAAGTACAGCTTTATTGAAAAACAGCAAGGCAGCTTTCCTGTTAGGGTGCTCTGCCGGGTAATGCAAGTAAGTAAAACTGGTTATTACGATTGGTGTTGCCGTGGTAATAGCTCAATAGATGCTCAAACATGGCAACTATGCCATCGTTTGAAGGCCCTATTTGCAGAATCTAGACAGAGCCTGGGAAGTCGTCGGTTAATGAAGCTGTTACGTAAAGAAGGCTTTGAAGTCGGGCGCTATCGAGTCCGCAAGCTCATGAAAAAGCTAGGCTTGGCAGTAAAGCGTAAGAAGCGATTTACACTGACGACAGACAGTAAACATCACCTGCCGGTCGCAGAGAACCTTCTGAATAGGGAGTTCTCACCGAGCGCTAAAAATCAAGTTTGGACGACTGATATTACATATATTTGGACTTCGCAGGGCTGGTTGTACTTGGCGGTAGTGATTGATCTCTATTCGCGCCGGATTATTGGTTGGCATCTAGATCGCAAGATGGAAACGGCCCTGGTAACTCGTGCGTTGATGATGGCTGTCAATTTGCGTTCGCCCCCAAAAGGTCTCCTGCATCACTCTGATCGTGGCAGTCAGTATGCCAGCCATACCTACCAAACGTTATTGAGTCAGCATGGGATGGTGTGTTCAATGAGCCGTAAGGGAAATTATTGGGACAACGCACCGACTGAACGTTTCTTCAGCAGCCTGAAGCGGGAGTGGGTAACGGGAAACCTTTATCCGACAAGGGAGGATGCGGTAGCAGATGTAAGAGCCTATATTGCTTATTACAACTCACGCAGAATACATACAACACTGGGAGACCTAGCCCCTATCGAATTTGAGAAATGTGCTTAAAGAAGTGTCCGGTTGGAGTTGACCACAACACCCCCGTGGTATTGAAGGTATGACATTTACTTTTGGCTCAGAGCACTCCACTTCTGGACGGCTAATGCCGGAATACTTTATTCGAAAAGCGTTTGGTAAGCCCCCTGCCGAGGTGTTCAACCGTGTGGGCTTTGGAGGTGACCACTCCAACACCCTGGATCTTGTGCAATCTGGGAAGTATCAGGTTGGCGCCCTAAATCACAAGGTGTGGGAAAATGAAAAGAAAGCCGGCAAAGTGGATGAAAGCAAAGTGCAAGTGATCTGGAAAACCCCAGGATATCCAGATTACAACTGGACAATTCGTGGGGATGTCGATGAAACCTGGGGCAATGGCTTCTTAGACAAGGTCCAGCAAGCGATTTTGAATATGCGGGACCCTAAACTACTTGCCGCATTTCCCCGCAAAGGGTTTATCAAAGCAGACAACTCAATGTACCAGCCAATCGTCGAGACCGCTCACGAAATTGGCTTGTTAAATAATGAGTAAGCGAATCAGGTTCAAATTGTCCCTACTAACCAGTTCATGGCCTAGCTAAGAAGCCTCCGGGGGTGTCAGATCCTGCAAACGGTCCCTAATAATAGCCGCCAATCTCCGTGCGCCGGGACCGATATCGTCCCGGTTAGGGAAGATCAGGTACATAGGGACCTCCCTTTTGCTTCCTCCTTGGAGGGGCAAGGGTTTTAAGCTTCCCTCAGTGAGCTCATTCAGAATTTTGTCTTCTGGCAGCCATGAAAAACCATAGCCTTTACAAGCAGCGCCAATCAAAGAAGACATGCTACTTAGAGTCCACCGCTTAGCCACTTCAACCGTGAGCGTTTTACTACCACTCTGGGGGTTCGTATCCCGAACCACCAGATGACGATGATTGCGGAGATCATTCATAGTTAGCGGGCGGTCCAGTTCATGCAGGGGGTGCTTGGGATGGGCCACCGGGATTAGACGTGCAGGAGATGGCAGTAATTCACCGTTGTAGCCCAGCGGTATTCTGGGGCTGATTGCAAAATCAACTCTCCCCTCATTCAAGGCTTCTAAAGTTCCACTAATCACCATCTCATGCACTTCAATACGAGTTTGAGGGCTCTCTTCGCCAAAAAGCGCTAGGCAGTCCAACAACAACCAAATTGGGAATAGCACCTCCACGGAAATCGCAATCTGGGACTCCCATCCAGCCGAGGCCCGGCTGGCGGCCTGCTCCAATGCAGAAGCATCCTCCAGTAATTGCTTTGCGTGACGGTAGAGCATCTCACCTGCGGGAGTCAGAATCGCCTTGCGTCCACTAATGGTGAAAACCGCTACAGCCAGTAGTGATTCCAACTTCTGCACCGAATAGCTTACCGACGACTGACTCTTGTGCAGTAGCTCGGCGGCCTTTGCATACCCTCCCCCTTCAACTACCGCTATCAAGCAACGCCACTGCTCAAGAGTGATCTTTGGGTTTGATAATTGTGTCAATTGTTGGCTCATAATCGAATTTTTAGATAGGAATAAGCAAATAATTCTAATTTTTAATCAACTTAATGAATGTTTCAATAGCTCATACAAAGTTAGTTACGAGGAAGCAGTCATGGCAAAGGTACTCAACATCAAGTCCAGCCTCTTTCAAGAGAACGGCCAGTCATCTCAACTTACGGACAATTTCATAGCGAGCTGGAAGACTCAGAACCCGCAAGATGAAATCATCCATCGTGACTTGGTATCCGAGCCTGTACCTCATCTGAGCCTGGAGCACTTTCAAGCCCACAATACGCCAGCTGATAGCCGTTCAAACAAGCAAAGTGAAATTGCAGAACTTTCGGACAAGCTGATAGAGGAGATATCATCGGCAGATCTGCTGGTGCTAGGTATCCCGATGTATAACTTCAACGTCCCGTCTAATTTACACACCTACTTCGACTTTATTGCACGTGCCGGGATAACGTTCCGATATACCGAAAACGGCCCTGAGGGCTTATTAAGGAACAAAAAGGCCATCATCTTCATTTCACGGGGTGGTGTTTATGGTGACGATCATCCCCAAAGTAATTACCTTCGACAGTTCTTGGGGTTTATTGGTATTACTGATGTGGAGTTTGTCTATGCTGAAGGCTTGGCAATGGGAAATGAAGCAAAAGAGAAGGCGTTAGCAGCTGCGAAGAAGCGTATTGCTGAAATTGTGTGAAATAATGGATTTACGAAACATTTAATACGTGGCTTTTGGGGGGAGTATCCGCTCCTCCTGCCACAATCAGGCCAAATAGGCAGTCAGTTAAAATATACATTGCCCGACTAGCAAAACTAGAGATCTTAATAAAAATCTCGGCAAGTGTATTTATTTATAGATAGCTACACCCTGATAGCAATGCGATCACTCATAACATATGAAGCGATAAGCAAACATATTCAACCTACCCCAGCACTAGCTTCATATGAATCTGTCAACGGTACTATTAGAAACAGTGAACATTTAATGAACAAGTGGAAAGCAACTATCTCGAAACGCCCCAAAGCGTCAATCTCCCTCGGTTCTGAATGGGGACTCTAAGTCTGAGACGGTTAACATGAAAAGAATGTTTGTCATTGATATGTAGTAAAAAGACTATTGCTTAGCTGTTCACCGCATCATCCATATACTTCACTGACTCACCAATAGAAATAGTGAATACGCCGGCATTGCCATTAGTATATTCACGTTTCCATGAATTATAGCCTTCCTCATAATCAGGTATCTCACACTCCCCCATTAGTTCAGATATGCTTGCCCCTAGCGCCTCAATTGAAAATGGCATATGAGTAATTTCCTCAATAACCTCTCCACTATTAGGGTTATTAATTTTTATACTTGAAATCTGAACATGCACTACCATTGAGTCGTCTTTAGACTCTTCAATTTTTAATATGATAGCCCGGGAATTCTCCTCGCCTTCTCGATTATCATACTTCCACACTTGGCCTTCTTTAACTTTTAAATCCATCCTGACTCCTCTCTTTAAATTAGCTATTAATAACTTTTATGTAATGTCGATGCTTCCTCGCATGCCCCATAGAAGTAATAATCTATGAACGCCCATATCAGGCTTCTATACTGCACTCTATCTAGCTTGGAAGTGAGGCTCAATCATGTATGGATAGCTACTCACCTTGCCTGGGATTAGCATTTTGACTCCAAACACTATTCGGCTTCTTGATTTAAATCATTGCTAATGCTTCATTACTTCAGCGAATAATTTAAAACGATCACATGTTGGCGGAGCTGGAACTAAAGAGGTTCACTTTGTATCTTGAGACTCGCAGTAGCACCCTATTCAGGGATCTTGTGACTTATGGGGGGGCAGAAAGTAAAAAGCCAGGCCCATTAACCTGGCCTGGCTTTATTTACTTTATAGTTAAAGCTCTGTTAAAGCGCTTCGGCCGCTTCTGCTCTCTCATTTTTTTCTGACGAAATGTCTTGTTTAGCCAGCTCCACTTCCTGCTTATGCACTCTCTTGCCAAACAACCGCTGCACCACAACAAAGAACAGTGGGATAAAGAAGATTCCCAGTAGAGTTCCAACAATCATGCCGCCGAACACACCGGTACCGATTGCCCTTTGGGCACCTGAGCCAGCTCCGGTTGCTATGGCTAAGGGCAACACCCCCAAACCAAAAGCGAGAGATGTCATTAAGATCGGGCGTAACCTGTCCCGTACAGCTCGCATCGTGGCATCTACCAACTCCATACCGTCTTCCAGGTTCTGTTTGGCAAACTCCACAATCAGGATGGCATTTTTACTGGTTAGCCCCACTGTAGTCAGCATCGCGACTTGGAAGTAAATGTCGCGCTCCATGCCCCTTAGGCTATTGGCCAGTACTGCACCCAGGATTCCCAAAGGAGCCATCAATAGTACTGCTGTCGGTACGGTCCAGCTTTCATAGAGAGCAGCCAAACACAAGAACACGATCAAAAGGGACAAGGTATACAGCAATGGAGTTTGTGCTCCAGCAGAGCGCTCTTGATATGAGAGACCACTCCACTCCATACCAATACCTGCGGGTAGTTGCGCCACTAGGCGCTCAACCTCTTCCATTGTCTCACCAGAGCTGACTCCGGGTGCAGCCTGCCCATTAACCTGCATTGAGGGAACGCCGTTATAGCGCTCCAAGCGGGGGGAACCGTACTCCCAGCCAAAACTGGCAAAGGATGATAGCGGTACCATATCGCCCTTATCGTTGCGCACTGACCACAACTGGAAGTCTTCCGGGACCATCCTAAAGGGAGCATCAGCCTGCATATACACGCGTTTTACCCGCCCGCGATCGATAAAGTCATCAATATATGAACCGCCCCATGCTGTACTCAAAGCGCTGTTAATATCGTCGATAGACAAGCCAAGCGCAGCTGCTTTTGCATTATCAATTTTTACACGGAATTGCGGGGTATCTTCTTGGCCATTGGGGCGAACATTAGCCAAAAGTTCACTCTGCCCGGCCATTCCCAGAAACTGGTTCCTGGCTGCAGTTAAAGCCTCATGACCCAAACTGCCATTATCCTGAAGATAAAAGTTGAAACCACCAGAAGAACCCAACTCGGGGAGCGGCGGAGGTGCGAAAGCGAAAGCCATCGCATCTTTAATTTGCATCAAGGCACCCATCGCGCGCATAGCGACAGACCCAGCGCTCTGTGACTCTTCTTCGCGCTGGGACCAATCCTCCAAATTTACAAAAGCAATACCGGTATTTTGCCCACTGCCGGCAAAGCTGAACCCCTGTACCGAGAATACTGATTTCACGATACCCTGCTCATTGTTCAGGAACTGGTCCTCTACTTTTCGGATAGAGTTCATAGTGCGCTCCTGGGTTGCCCCCACCGGCGCCTGCACCATGGAGAACAGCACACCCTGATCCTCATCCGGCAGGAATGAACTGGGCAATTGCAGGAATAGGAAGGCCATGACTGCGGAAAGCGCAACAAACAACAGCATAAAGCGACCGCTGCGCTTCAAAATACCTTGCACTCCACCTTGATAGCGCTGGCTACCTCGATCAAAGTTGCGATTGAACCAACCAAAAAAGCCTTTCTCCCCATGCCCCTCCCCTTTGGATAGGGGTTTCAGCAAGGTCGCACAAAGCGCCGGTGTCAGGATAATCGCCACCAACACTGACAACGCCATAGCTGCAACAATCGTGGCGGAGAACTGACGGTAGATCACGCCGGTGGCGCCATCCATAAATGCCATAGGTACAAACACTGCCGACAAAACTACGCCAATGCCAATCAGTGCCGCAGTAATCTGGTGCATCGACTTCTTCGTGGCTTCTTTAGGGGAGAGCCCTTCCTCCCGCATAACCCGCTCGACATTCTCCACCACCACAATGGCGTCATCCACAAGCAGGCCAATTGCAAGCACCATGGCAAACATCGTGAGCATATTGACTGAGAATCCCAGCGAAGCGAGTACGGCAAAAGTACCCATTAGCACCACTGGTACCGCAATCGTCGGAATCAACGTGGCACGGAAGTTCTGAAGAAACAGATACATCACCAGAAATACCAGGACGATCGCTTCAATCAAGGTAGAGATAACACCCTTAATAGATGCCTCAACAAACGGTGTCGTATCAAATGGTACTACCGAAGTCAGGCCACGGGGAAAGTAAGCCTCCAGCTCCTTCAACTTGGCTTTCACCCCATCAGCAGTTTCCAGGGCATTGGCCCCAGTCGCCAAGTTAATTGCGATGCCGGTTGCGGGCTGGCGATTGTAACGGGAAATAAACTCGTAATTCTCCGCACCTAGCTCGACTCGAGCAATATCTCCCAGGCGCAAGAGCGAGCCGTCGTCATTGGCTCTGACGATAATATCCCGGAACTCCTCAGGGGTTTGCAAACGTTCCTGGGAAGTAATTGCCGCATTTAGCTGTTGCCCTGGAATAGAGGGAGCAGCACCGAGGCTTCCGACCGTAACTTGTGCATTTTGGGCCCGCACTGCGTCGGTAACATCACCAGGGGTAAGTTCATAGGTGGTGAGCTTATTGGGATCGAGCCAAATCCGCATCGCGTACTTGGAACCAAATACCTGCACATTGCCCACGCCTGGCACCCGGCTGATCGGGTCAACAATGGCCGAATTGATATAGTCAGCAATATCATTGCGGTTCATACTGCCGTCTTCAGACACAAAGCCGGCAACCATTAGGAAGCCACCGCGAGACTTACTAACATTTACTCCTTGTACCTGTACCTCCTGTGGCAGCAGCGGCATCGCCAGTTGCACTTTGTTTTGCACCTGGACCTGGGCTGTATCCGGGTCAGTTCCATTCTCGAAAGTTAAAGAGATTGAAACACCACCGTTGGATTGACTGGTGGCGGACATATAAAGGAGACCATCGAGGCCCTTCATGTTGCGTTCGAGGATTTGAGTAACCGAATCCTCAACCACCTTGGCGGAAGCGCCCGGATAATTTGCCTCAATATTGATCGACGGTGGCGCGATATTCGGATAGCGCTCAACTGCCAGCTCGCTGATAGACAACACACCTGCCAGTATCGTGATAATTGCCAGCACCCAGGCAAAGATGGGCCGATTGATAAAAAAACTTGCCATAACCCCTATCCTTAAGACCCCTATCCTTAAGACCCCTGCTGTGCAGGCGCTTCGCCAGCCTGTTGATCGCCTTCAGCCGTCGGCAGCTGCTCATTTTCGCGCTCGCTGGCCTGTACCGGGGCTCCCGGGCGAATTTTCTGCAGCCCGGCAACTACGACCCGGTCCCCGGCCTCGAGCCCATCTTCCACTAGCCAGCGATTGCCAATCGTACGACTAACCCGCACAGATCGCTGTGCAACCACATTTTCCTCATTAACAACCATGGCTGAGGTGTTGCCCTTTGGGTCCCGCGCGATTCCCTGTTGAGGTACCAGAATTGCGTCTTCACGGACACCACTACCGACAATTGCGCGCACATACATACCCGGCAACAGCATGGTATCCGGGTTTGGAACAACTACTCGCAACAACACACTGCCCGTTGAAGGGTCGACACTGGCTTCGGCAAACTCCAGCTTGCCCTGGTGTTCAAATTTGCTGCCATCTTCTAATAGGATTGTCACAGGTAGATGAGTGGCGTCGGCCAATGTGCCCGCTTGAAGCGCTCGGCGGAGGCTAACAAGTTCAGCTGCCGACTGGGTAACCTCAACATAGATCGGATCTAGTTGCTGCACAGTAGCCAAAGTTCCGGCCTGATTGGCCGTTACCAGAGCGCCTTGAGTAACTGTAGATTTGCCAATTCGGCCTGTAATCGGAGAGGTGACCCGCGCATATTCCAACTGGATTTCCGCCCTGTGCAGCTCCGCCTGAGCTGCGGCTACATCGGCTCGAGCCTCCTGAAGATCGGCTTCCGCAGCATCATTTTCCTGCGTGCTAACAGCACCATTCCCTACCAGGTTCGCAGTACGCTCGGCTTTGAGGCGAGCAATGTTCATAGCCGCCTTTGCGCCTTGCAAACTTGCTCTGGCACTATCGACGTCAGCACGATAAAGAGCGTCATCTAGCTGGTAAAGCGGCTGATTTGCACTAACTTGGCCTCCTTCACGGAACAATTGGCGTTTTATGATGCCATTAACCTGCGGGCGAACCTCGGCCACTTTAAAGGGTGAAGTCCTTCCCGGCAGCTCCCTGGTAAGAGTGACGGATTCCGGCTGAAGTGTGACTACAGTCACTTGGGGGGCCATTCCCGGTGGAGCCGAAGCTTCCTCGTTACATCCCGCCAACAATGCGGAAGCGACCAAAAGGCTGGTGAGAGCTCGGGCTTTTAACATGGTTACCTCGAAAAGTGACTGCGCGGACAAAATATTGGCAGTTAGCGGAATTTTTAAGTGACAAGGAAATCTGAGTAAAGTAGCGTGGCATTTTATGAGTACGTAGGAAACAGGATCAACTGTTCATAATCGTGCAATTTTCATCTAACATGCACTTTCACCCAGTATATTCAAGGGTTTACGCATAGAACCCCTTTGCACACTTGCGGTTAAACGCTGCAAAAATGAGTCAGAGTGAAACTAATAATTGATTAAAGAAGCCGCTGTTCCCTATGACCAAACGCAGAAATGAGCAAATTTTAACCACCCGTGAGCGTATATTAAACGCCGCGCTCAATGTGTTTCATGAATATGGAGTGTTTCGCCCTTCCCTTTCCGAGGTTGCAAAGCTGGCTGGAGTTAGTTGCGGTGCTGTTACCGACCACTTTCACAGCAAAACCGGTTTGCTTCTCGCTCTGACAGAACGCATGGTACTACCCGGCGAACAACTTTGTCATAACGCCGGCGAGCAACTCAACGCCAATCCCCTCGGTACACTGCGAACCCGCTGGGTGTGGCTGTTTCAGGAAATTGCTTGTAACCCAGAGTGGCAGCAGGTACTTGAGATTATCTTCCATCCCTGTGAAGAAAAGGTTACCGAGAACAATGAAGCCCACTTGCGTATGAAGCAAGGGCGCACCCGCGGGCTTGAGCGAATGGCACAACTTATTGCCCTCGCAGTATCCGAACGCCAACTGCCCGAAGATCTTGATACAGACCTCGCGATGCAGATGTTACACGGTGGCCTGTTCGGTGTGATTGAAACTTGGCTCTTATCCTCAAGAATTGAAGATATCGGCGAACTCGGTGAACGCTATATCGACTCTCTGATCGATATGATCCGCTTCTCCCCCACCATGCGCTTAAGTTCACGACTGGTCCACACCCTGCACTAACGCACCTTATCCTTATCTATTTCGGTGGGGCATACTGCTTTGCAGTTTTCGCCTCACCATAAATACCTTTTCTCTTTCACGCTCATTGGAAATCCCAAACTGGTTATTTTGGCCCTGAAATCATTGATTACCGCAAAGTCAAAGTTCTTTTTTCAGACAAAACAATTAACTTTTACTCATTAAGCCAATTTTGTTGAGTCAGAAGGCAAGTACTCTACCGGGAAACAGGCATGCTCTCCTTCCCCAATAGCCATAAAAAAAACCATGGCGCTGTCCTTATCCAGCTTCAATAGGTTCTCAAACTCTTCATCATAAAAAGCACCGGCTATAAACACGTCTTGTTCTAGGGAGTGTGCGTAGAGAAATATATTCTCAGATAAATGACCCGCTTCAAGGTAAGCCATCCGATAGATACGGGAATGACGATACTTGGACCAGAACCGATTAAATTTGCAGACAAAGCAAATATTAACTGCGGCACCCTCGGCATAGGGCTGACCGACAAGCAACCGGCGGATCTTATCATGGCTAACAGCATCGCCGACTTTGGTTAATCCATGATCAATCGGATTATAGAGGTAAATACCGGGATCAATCCCCTGTACCGAGTGCACTATCAGGTATATATCTGTAGCTTGTAAGGCGCCGCCAGCAGGGCTGCTGCGAAAATATCCAAAATAATTTATTTTGTCTGAGTGGGCCTTATAAAACTTTTCAACAAACGGAGAAGTACGAAATTTTACACAATGAAAAAGTATTTTTTCCAAAAGCTCACGTTTTAAAGTGGTACCCGGTACAAATTTTCGTGAAGAAAACCGGGTCCCAAACACAGACTCCAACTGATTGGTGGTAGGAAAGCTATTCAGTGGAATATCCACTTCTGGATAATTGTACTTGCCTTTAGCCTTTTCCGGCACCTGTTTACAGTAGTCAACATACTGTCCTACCCAAGATACCCTGGGATCTTCACTAGCCCCCTCTTTGCCCTCAGTCGAGGGCGGTAACGAAAGCTTGGTGCCATAATGGTAAAACCAGGATAGTACATCCCAACCCCATTGTTTCCGAGCTAAATCACCACTGATGAAGGCTCCATTACTTTGAAGGAAATCTGCTGCCTTAGTTTCTCCTGTCTGCACATCGGAATAAAATTTATCCAGAATATTTATGAGGGTTTCTTTATCCAAAGCCCACTGATCGTGATGAACAACATCCCACAAGATGACTTCATTTTCACTGAAATAGAGAAAGAAATTATCTAATAAAGCAGCGCCTTTCATCATCGCTTAACCATCATATTTACTAGAACTGGTAAAAAAACTAGAAAGGCAGAATCGATAAATTCTTGATTTGTCTGTATTAGCCCTGAGCGAGACGTCCCTCATTTTCAAGGGCCATCTCACTTTTTGTGAAAAACTACCTTCTATTAACAGGTAGTGTAGACTGTGACACAAACTCCCAGAGCATAGGGTGTTGCGTCTTCTATATATACCCTTTTCATGATAAATCCCTCCATTCAAACTACTTTAAATTACTCCTTCAACTGAGTACTAGTATAAAATGCACACATTTCCTAGATCGAATTGATATATGAGAGCTAATAAAATACTCAATTGCGCCTAAACTGAGTACGCTGATATGAAATTAAAAATTTACAGAAAGGTGCGGACACGTCCCTGTGTCCGCGTGACTGGGTAGCAATGAGGTTAGAAACTATATGTCAGCCCCATATAAGCTCGTCGGCCTGAATATGAGGAGCCCCAGACCCTGTTTTCCTCACCCCAATATCTATCCACCTTCTCTTCGGTAAGGTTGATTATTGAGGCGGTCAACGTCAGGTTATCCATCAAGCGATAAGATGCATTAACATCCAACTGATCGTATTCATCAGTGAAAGTGTTCATGCCATTGTGGAATCCGTCTGCATAGTCACTGCGATAATTGTAAGAAGCGCGAATGCTAAAGTCGATATTTTCATAGTAAAGGGATAGGTTGTACTGGTCCTTTGAAGTGCCGGCAATTTCTGTTTTGGTTTTGATACCTTCAGAGTCAATCTCAGCTAGCTCCGTATCTGTGAAGGTATAGTTTGCATAGACTCCAAAGCCATTATCAAAGGCATACTGAACAAACAGTTCTACACCTTGTGCGGTAGCATCAGTGCCATTGACCGGCATAGACATAGACACTGCCCGGGTAACACCATCGATATCCCTTGTCACCATAGAACTGCCGTTGATTACAAACGAAGCAATATCTTTTCTGAACAAGGTCAGTCCTGCAGCAGAGGCATCATCGAAATACCACTCCAGCCCCAAATCAAACTGATCAGCTTTATAAGGCTCCAATTCAGAGTTGCCCGCATACCCTTGACTGACTGTTGAGCCGGGCAAAGGAGCGTGGATCACTTCAGAACCACCTAGGTTATCGTATTCCACTCTCGCTACGACTCTAGCGAGAGCTGCGCGCACAACCAGTTCATCGGAGATATCCCAAGCGATATTAGCACTAGGTAAAATATCAGTATTGCTGCTGTCACGAATATTGGGTTCGTCCTGTAACACCCCATCAATATTGTCGTAGGTGCTCGCATACTGCTTGGTCTGGACTGCTCGAATACCAAAGTTTCCGCGCAGGACTGCCGAGGCAAAATTCTGCTGTACATAAGCAGCCGTAATTTCCTCACCAACCCGGTAAACCTGATTTTTCTCGACGATTACCGTAGGGTCACCATAGGTTGCGTATAGAAACTCTTTTAACTTATCAAACTCCAGATAAGCGAAATTTGGCACATTCACACCGCCGATAATATTATCGAGAGGGCCGTTTGAAAGGATATCGATTGTGTCGGGCACACCATCGGGGTCAGTGTGGAATGAATCACTTGGCCACCAGGGGTAACAAGCTCCATCAACATCACCCCAGTTAATCGTTGGACAGGGAGGATTATCATCATCCCAGGATTGTTTGGTGATGCGGCGGTTTATCTCATGGTCCCGGTACTTAACCCCAACATCCAGGGAGGTAAGCCAGGCATAATCCATATCGATGGAAACGTCCAGCTGGTAGTAACTCTCCTCGTCCTCGCTGCTGGTCCAATGGGATGAGAACCAGTCATATAAAGGATAAGTGTTGGGATCTCCCAGATCTGCACTGGTATCAATTTCAGCAGTACCACTGCTGAGATCCCAGCTCCAATCGGTTGCAGTGCCATAACGGGAATTGACTGATGCAAACAATTTCTCAGAGGGGCCGCCCTCTGCACTGGTATTACCGACTACCAACCGAGCACTATATCCATCTCCCTCGTAACTGATATTGAAATCCAGCGTATCCGAAATATATTCCGCTCGAGTGTAGTCACCAGCTACCTGTGGAGACTGTAACTCTGCCTGGCCCCGATCGAGCATACCAATGCCAAGAAGAGTATCACCATCTTCATCAAACTTGAGACTGCCCGGCGCTATTGCATCCCCGTAGTTCCACTCAGGAAATACGATACGATAATTCTCTGAGTTGCCGCCCAGCTCAAAGCGGAAATAATTGACACCAAATTCCAGCTGTTCTACCGGACGCCATTGGGCACTTAGCTGCATGCCATCCCGGGTCCGTTCCTCTTCCAATACACTACCGACAACGGCTCGCGGCGCATAGAAATCCCGGTATTCATTACCGTCGATATCCACCATCGGCCCCCTGGCCTCTACGCCAGTCTGGGGGGACTCATCTCCCTGCCAACCCCAGTTTTCTACCGAGGTGCTAATTACCCGGTTCTGACGATCCTGCTTTGAGTATCCAAACAATACGCCAAAGGTTTCCTGATCATTTTTCCATGAGTAAAAACCGGTGTACTGAGGTTCGTACTCCCCAGTAACATCAGCATAAGTACTCTCAATGGATAACATGCCCTCCCCGGAATCCAGGTCCAGTGGCTTGCGGGTGTGTAAAATTACAGTACCACCTATCCCGCCTTCATCCAGTTTTGCTTCTGGACTTTTATACACATCCGCTCGGGAGATCATCGCTGAAGGTAGCAATGCGTAGGAAAATGATCGGGATGGATCATCGCCGGGAGTGGCTATATAGTTTCCGTTTAGCTGGGTAAAAGTGAGCTCAGGTGCAGTTCCTCGGATACTTACCTCGGCACCCTCGCCGCCGCTTCGAACGATGGATACTCCCGGAACCCTCTGCAAAGAGTCTGCAACATTCTTATCGGGGAATTTACCCATATTTTCAGCGGTGATTGAGTCTACCACCGCATTGGAAAAACGCTTTACATCGAGATTTTTCTCCATGCTCCGGCGAATACCCAATACCTCTACCTCCTCCAGCACCAGACTCTCTGTATCAGATTCACTGGTGCTCTGGGCATTTGCCATACCGACAACACTGCACAACACTAGAACACTTACGGACGTCCGCAATAGATCTAGCTGGCGATTTGTATTTAAGGGTATTTCTCTCATTGCTCAAATTTCTCTTTTATTATTTTTTTCTAGCTTTCCGTTCACCCTAAAAGCCCGACATATCATTTGCCGGGCCACCGGAATATGCCCTACTCTTATCGATCCAGTTCTGTCTCGATATTTTTATATGTGCGTATAGCGCTAAAGCAAAAAGCGTTTTTAGCTATCCAAGCCAAGTCGCTTGAGAACTTCAGGGGGTGCTCCAGGGAAACTCGCCATTGGTCGGTTACCCACATAACCAATATCCGCCATACCTTCCTCGGTGGTATAGAAAGCGGTGGACACGAGAACTCGAACTTTGGCAAAGAAACGAGCACCAGCCTGGAACTCAGGCTTCGCCGTGCGAGTCCACTTGATATCCTCACAGATGGCTACTTTTTGAGGTTCATTCAGATCGACAAAGGAACCTCCAAATCTGCGCTTGGACTCACCCTCCAGCCAAACAACCCCTCCCCGAATCGTGACAAGATCTGCTTTATTATTGGAATATGGGGCGCTGACATATTCGTTGATGTAGTGATGGGCCCCTACTGAAGAGGCACTCGGAGAAGTTTCATCTGCGGGAATAATGACGTCGCAAAGTGCTGCCAATACCGCTAACTCACCCATTTCAAGCTGCATCTCCCAAGGCACAACGGGATTAAGGAGATCCGGATCTGTCGGCGTGCCCCTGGCAAGAGTCTGCTTCGGGGCGTCCAGGTTCTTTACTACCGGTTCAGCCGCTGGCACCTCCTCTTTCACTACAACTTTTTGCGCTACTTTCTCAGAACAGCCAATGACTGGAACTGCAGCAGCGGTGGTAGCAATCAAACGCAGGGCGTTGCGCCGACCCAGATTGGTTTTTTCCTCGCTCATATCAGATATTCCTCTTCTTGAACTGGTCCACGATGTAGTCGCAGGTGCGCCAGGCCAGCGCCATAATGGTCAGGGTTGGATTCTTATCAGCATTGGAGACAAAGGGTGCGCCGTCAGTAAGGAAGAGATTCGGTACTTCCCAGGACTGGCAGTAAGGATTGAGCACGGAATCATTCGGATTTGAGCCCATGCGCGCGGTGCCGACTTCGTGAATAATCGCACCGCCGTTGATAATTGCCTTGGCACCGTCGGTTTGCACGGTAGAGGTGACCTTACCGCCCATGCCTTCAATGATTTCAGCAAAGGTTTTGTGCATGTGAGCGGCCTGGTTCAATTCCTGGTCACTCCATTTCCAATGGAACTTCAACACCGGGATGCCCCATTGGTCTACCTGGTCCTTATCAATTTCACAGTAGCTGTCCTCATTGGGAATCATTTCCCCGCGACCGTCAAACCACACAAAGGAGCCGTAGTAACGCCGGCAGGCTTCTTTCAAGTCTTTGCCATAAGCGCCACTGGTAAAATCACCCATACCGCCGAAAGCACCTGCGCCCGGCATACTGCGACCACCGCCGAATTCAATATGGTAACCACGGGCAAAATCCAAGTCACCACGTAATTGTTCCTTGTACAACCACCAGGGCATATACATGTGCATCGCCGATGCGCCGTCCTCGTTGTGGGCAGGCATACTTTCCAAAGCGGGAATCTGCCCGCCGATACCAGCTCCCACTGTATCCATCAGGTATTTCCCTACGGCACCGCTGCCATTGGCGATACCATCGGGGAATAAAGTGCTTTTGGAATTAAGGAGAATGCGCGAAGTTTCAGCTGCACTGGCTGCAACAACCACAGCGCGGGCACTGGCAAATCTTTCCTGACGGGTATCTTTATCAATATAAATAACCCCGTTTGCCTTACCTTTTTTATCAATGGTAACTTCACGCACCATGGCATCAGTAATGATATCCAGGTTGCCCGTCGCTAATGCCGGTGGCAGTAGTACAGTCGTGGACTGGAAATTCGCCTTAATTGAGCAACCGCGCCCACAGGGCGTGGCCCAAAAACAGGCTGCGCGAGATTTCATTGATTCCCGGGTGACGTCCTGAGCCAATTTATTGTTTGGGAATAATTTCTGCGGAATATTTTCGTGATCCAGACGCTCACTGAGAATAGCCAGGTGAGAGGGAATTACAGGGATCCCCAGCCTATCGCACGCTTTTTTGGCCAGAAGTTCATAGGCACGGGGCTTCGGGGGTGGCAGCAGCACTCCTTCGGAGGAGTCAGGAGTGTTTTCTAACCCCTCGTTAGTGCCATAAACACCAATGAGCATCTCGGTTTTATCGTAGTAGGGAGCGAGATCGTTGTAACTGATCGGCCAATCAAAACCGAGCCCATCCCTTGAGTAGGGTTTAAAATCATACTCACCCATTCGCAGGGAAATCCGTCCCCAATGGTTCGTACGGCCACCCAGCATACGAGCACGCCACCAGTCAAAACGGCGGCCTCTTTCTCTGGAGCCCTGAGTGTAGGGTTCGCCGGGTACCTGCCAACCTCCGTCAACCGTTGCATCATAGAAACCGAACGGCTTTTCCGGTGTGCTCCCCCCACGCAAAGGCGCATCTTTTGGGAGGTTAAACATTGGGGTTTCCTTAACCGGGTCATAGGATCTCCCCGCCTCCAGCAGTAGAACCTTTAGCCCTGCAGTGGCTAGTACATAGGCAGCCATACCGCCGCCAGCACCAGACCCAACAATCAGTGCGTCATACTCTTTCTTCTCGAAGTCATCATTCGGCATCGCCTCTCTCCTACTTCATCAATTATTTTTGTTTTACTCGTTTAATTTTAAATAATGTATAAGATAAATCTGTAACCGGTTACATTTTTTGCCAAAAATTTTTACTTATCCGTTACATCTAATGTCTAACTTATGTTTTTTTAACCAAAAAGATTAATTTTTATAAACATTTTTAACGAACCTAGAAACCCCTAAATACTTTGATCAAAAAATGAGAGTAACCGGTTACATTTTTAACCAAATAATTATTATTTACTCGCCATATAGCTCACCCTGTCGCGACAAGCGCAGCAAAAGCTCTTTCGTTGCTTTGATCCCCCAGTCTTCATCGCCGGCGCCTTCATACTCAATCCCAATATGCCCCTTGTAACCCGCCTTTTGAATTATCCGCAGCATCCGGGCAAAATCCGTATTGGTCTCATTTCCCTGCTTATCAAATGAAAAGCTCTTTGCACTGATTCCGCAGGCAAAGGGCATCAACTGCTCTACTCCCAAGTAGCGGTCGTAGTCACCAAAGTTTCCAAAGTCTGGCAAGCTTCCACAGTTCGGCATATCCACTGACTGTAATAACTGGGATAACCAAAGTCCGCTTGAGGAATAGCCACCGTGGTTCTCCACCACAATATTGATGTCGAAATCCAAGGCAAACTCTGAGAGAGCTCGCAGCCCATCTCTACAAGCAGAGCTGACCTCCCTGCTACTGCCCTGTCCGCCAGCATTTACCCTGATAGAGTGGCAACCCAAATATTTAGCCGCTTCAACCCACTGGAAATGATTTTCTACCGCTTGTTGTCTTTCGCTAGCATTTGGGTTGCCAAGATCACCTTCTGCATCAACCATAATCAAAAGGCTTTTAACCCCGTGATCTATTGCACGCGATTTCAACGCTGAAAGAAAATTCTGATCCCTGGCCTTATCGGCAAAAAACTGATTGACATACTCTACCGCGTCAATTGCAAATGCCTTTCTTGCCTTAATAGGGAAATCCAATACCTTGAGAGCGCCACTTCGCAATTGCCGATGCAGGGACCATTGGGCCAGGGAAATTTTCACAGGGCCACCCGGGGTATTGGTAATGATTCGCCCACTATTGCCAAACAAGGGGGCGGTAAAAGCAGCTGCAGCCAAGCCGGCACCAACCTGTAGCAAAGCTCTACGCTTCATTCCCGCTCCCCAGCTTGGAGTAGATTGCCAGACAAGTTACCTGGGGAATCTTCTCTAGTGCCATCCTTATCGCTTTGATGCAATGAGCGGCGGAAACCACTAATCGCTCCTCCAAGGTCTTCTCCCAGACGGCGGATCTTGCCACTACCAAATAGTAGAACCGCTAACACAAGAACAATAAGTACCTGCCAAATACCCACGCCTGAAATACCCATGATTTACAGCTCCCGAATTCTGATATTGCGGTACCACACTTTGTCGCCGTGGTCTTGTAAAGCAATAAAGCCACTCTCACTACGGGCAAAATCGGGGTAAGAGGAAAACTTACTGTTGGCAAGACGTGTATCCCAATCTTCAGACCAAAGTTCATAACTGACAATCATGCTTCCATTCAGCCAATGTTCAACCCGGCCATTCTCCACTCGAATACGCGTTTTATTGAATTCTCCCGCCGGCTTTACCTCATCTTCGCTGGGTGCATACAAGTCGAAGACTGATCCCGCGCTGTGGCTCAGTTTTTCCAGTTCGGGAAAAGCACTGTTATCAAGTACTTGGTATTCCATACCTGACATCCAGACTGGTGCATTGCCACCAGCTACCCGATAAATAATGCCGCTGTTGCCGCCTTCAGATATCTTCCATTCCAGTTCCAGCTCAAAATCAGAAAACTTCTCTGCAGTGACGATATCCCCCGCTCCACCAGCAGTGAGCACCAGGTTGCCATCAACGACCTGCCAAGCCTCTCCTACATGAGAGCCATTGGCACCGGTCCAACCCTGCAACGTTTTACCGTCGAATAAATGCCTCCAGTCCTTATCCGCTTGTATACCGGACTTTTCCGGCATCCTTTCACAACCCCCTAGTGTGACTAGTAGTGCTGCAGAGGCCAGTAAAGACGTGCAAAATTTTGTCTCAGTGAATTTTTTCATCGTTGTTATCTCCACATGAATTGGTGTTTATCTAATCAGTTCGCCGAGATGGTTTTACATCCGTACTTTATTAATCCTGATAGCGGGCAGTACTTCCCCTTGCCACTAAATCAAAGGGCAAAATAGTTCGACTCGCTTTTAACGGTTTTCCGTCAATAATGCGGCGCAAGGTTTCCATCGCATATCTGCCCAGCTTCTCTGCGGGCTGGTCAATTGTTGTCAGGGGCGGGTCCGTAAATTGCGAAAACTCAATATTATCGAAGCCCGCCACCGACACATCCGCAGGCACCTGCAAACCCATTTCCTTCGCTTGATGAACAGCGCCAATAGCCATTTCATCATTCATACAAAAAATGGCGGTAGGCGCAGAGGCTAAAGAGAGCAGTTTTTTTGCACCCTCCGCACCAGACGGCATAGTGAATTCTCCGTTTACAACCAGGTCAGAATTCAACTCGAGACCGTGCCGTTGCATCTCCTCCTCAAAACCGGCCAGGCGATCACGCACAATCGGACTATTAAGCGGGCCTGTCACTATGCCGATCCGGCGGTGACCCAGCTCTATCAAATGGCGAGCCATGGCTTGCGCCGCGCCGGAATTATCCAGTTCAACAACCGGATAGCGGTCGTCTTCAGCAATGCGCTCACACGCATTTACCATTGGAATCGACGCTGCTAAAGCTGCATCTTTCTCTGCAAATGGATAGCGGCTATCCAGTTGAATAAGCCCATCTGCCTGATTCGTCAGCGCCATTCCCGCATAGAACTGCTCATGAGCTGGTTCTCCCTTGGTATCTCCCAGCAATACGGAGTAACCCTGGTCTTGAGCTGCCTTTTCTATCCCTCGGATAACTTTGGAAAAAAATGGATTGGCGATATTTGGGACCAGAACCATCACCGCAAATGACTTACCGGAACTAAAGTTTCTCGCCAACATGTTGGGCCGATAGCCGGCCTCTTCCACCGCTTTCAGCACCCGCTCCCTGGTCCGCGGAGAAACCATTTGCGGGTCTTTCAGGGCTCTGGACACGGTCGCGACGGAAACACCGGAGCGACGTGCAACTTCGCGAATGTTTGACATACTTTTCCGTTACTTTGTTGTTGGTAGTCGACTATTTTCGCACAAATGGAAAACGCCTACTGGTTGCCTACTACAGTGACACCTTGCACTTTGCTCGCTGCCTGCCTGCGATCCCAAAACCAGATAAACGCAAAAATCGGCAGCAAGATAAGGGGAACCACGGCCAATGACTGGAATGATTCGATAGAGGCAGCTGCCAACACAGCATCCAGTTCATCGCCCGTTAACTTTTCAAAGGCTTCCAAACCACCGGCAGCCTCAATCTTGGCGTTGTCGAAAATTTCTCCAAGTCTCGGCAGTACGAACTGAATAGACATTCCCCCAGCAAACCCCAGCAGCCCCAAAAACAGTGCGCCACCGCGCACAAAACGCTCGGATACCGTAGCGAGCATGGTAGGCCACATATAGCAGACGCCGATGCCCCAAACTGTTGCCGCTAAGAATGCAGTTACCGGGGTTCTCGCCATTCCTAAGCAATAGAGGCCAACAGCTGCAAGTAAACTACTGAGCCACAAGAGTCCAATGGGAGAGAGTTTTTTGGCCAGCCGTCCGGCAAAGTGGCGCATTACAAACATCAACATGCTGACATAAACCAGAATGAGAATGCCCTTCATACCGACTACTCGAGAGAGCGTCAGGTCAACCCACTGCCCTGGAGCCAGCTCTGTTGCAGCGGTTAGCCACATACAGATCCATAGCACGATAAACATCGGCTGCCTGAAAACTTCTTTAAACATCTCGCCATAACTGATGCCAGAGGAAACCCGTTCAGTTACCGGGAATTCCGTTCTGGACACAAGCCACGCCATGACCACAGCCGGTAGGGCCAAAACAATCAGGTTCAACTGCCAGGGAAGTTCAAACGCAGAAATGGCTAACCCTAGTAATCCGCCCACCACAATCCCGGCAGGCCACCAGGCATGTAGTACATTTAGCCGCTGAGTTTTATTTTCAGGGTCAACCGCTGCAACCATTGGGTTACTGGCAGCCTCCACGGCCCCCCAGCCCAAACCGGTAAGTAACAGCCCCGCAAGAACCAAGTTCTCAACGCCCTCCCCGGGGGTTACTAAGGATGCTGCAATAATAAGCAGACTGCCCAACACGTAGCCTATTGATGAGAGCATTAACATCCGTTTGATACCGACCAAGTCTACCAATGCGCTGCCAAATAGCAGGGTTAGGGCAAACCCTGTAAAGGTAAATCCAAGCGCTTCTCCAACCATTGCGGTGGAGTTGGCAAGATCAATATGATCATAAATGTCCGACTGTAAGTTGCCGGCGATCGAAGCCCTCACAGCAAACCCAAGACCAATCATAAAGATTGACAGATTTCCTACCAGGAAGACGTTCCTGTGCAAAGCCTTTGTCTGTGTACTCATCTATCCAGTCTCCGCATGATTTATTGTTATTCGTTGTTCACTGGGATTGGCAAAAATTAGTCCAGCCCTAAAATCCTACGATTGCGAGCGCGATCTGTTTCAGCACCGGCAAAATCATCAAAAGCTTTGTCAGCCACGGTTATCAGGTGCTCTCGAATAAATGGTGCACCCTCGCTGGCCCCCTGCTGTTGATCCTTAATGCAACACTCCCATTCCAATACCGCCCAGCGATCGTAACCGTACTGGGTCAGTCGGCTAAAAATCCCACGAAAATCTACCTGACCATCCCCCAGGGAGCGAAAGCGACCGGGGCGGTCAATCCAGGGGGCGTAACCGCCGTATACTCCAGCCCTTCCACTCGGGTGAAACTCCGCATCTTTCACATGGAAAGCCTTGATTCGCTCGTGATAGATATCGATAAAGGCCAGGTAATCCATTTGCTGCAAAAGCAAATGGCTTGGGTCATACAAGATGTTGGCTCTAGGGTGATCTTCCACCTCGTAAAGAAACCGCTCGAAGGTCAAGCCATCATGCAGGTCTTCACCGGGGTGCAGCTCATAGCAGACATCGACCCCCGCGCTGTCAAACGCATCCAATATCGGACGCCACAAACGGGCCAGTTCGCGAAAACCTTCTTCAACCAACATCGCTGGGCGCTGGGGCCATGGATAAAAAGTGTGCCAGAGTAAAGCGCCGGAGAAAGTTGCATGAGATTTGAGCTTCAGGTTGGCACTGGCCCGAGCTGCAAGAACTAACTGATTGCTCGCCCACTCTGCACGGGCTTGCAAGTTTCCGCGTACTGCCTCTGGAGAAAAAATATCCAGCATTTCCTTATAGGCTGGGTGAGCTGCGACCAACTGCCCCTGCAAATGCGTAGACAATTCAGAAATCTGTACCCCAACCTCCTCACAGATTCCCAGTACATCATCACAGTAAGCTTGGCTTTTACTGGCCAGCTCAAGGTCGAAAATCCGCTTGTCCCAAGTGGGAACCTGGATGGCTTTGTACCCCAGGTCTGATGCCCAACGAGCCATAGATTCAAGCGAAGCTGGCTGTTCGCTCGATGGGAGAAACTGGGCGAGAAAAATTCCGGGCCCCTGAATTCTGGGTGCCTTCATTTATTGTTATCCTTTTTACTGCTGTACTTATTAATTCTGTAACCAACCCTTTCCAAGCGATTGGTTTGCACCTTTTGAGAAAACTCTTCAAAAGGTAACTGGCCGCAGGCCGACACCGGCACCTCCCTGTGCCGTACTAGCTGCCGGACGCCCACCCTGCCAGAGATACCTAAATTCTGTGAGGTTAGACCTAGCCACTCACTTCCAATAAGGCGCCAGGGAAACCCATGAGGATTTTGCGCGACTGCTCTCCAGCACACCGCGCACAAATGCCATTGCGCGAACACCTGCATCAATGTTGCCAACGGCAGGACTGTTCTTTGAAACTACCCCCTCGCGGCGGCCTCGGACTTGACCAGCAAAATCGCGATAGATATTGGCGAAGGCCTCTATATAGCCCTCCGGGTGCCCTTGAGGTGTCCGGCAGAAAGACCTGACGCCTCCATCCAGATACTCACAATCCGCACCGGCTTTCCAAATCGCCACAGGCTGCCCCCTGCGCTTTACTTGCAATTGGTTTGGGGCTTCCTGCTCCCAAAACAGCGAACCGTCTTCACAGTAAACGCCGATATTCAGGTTGTTCCCCTCTCCTCCACAGACTTGACTGGCTGTAAGTGTTCCTCGAGCGCCCTGATCTAATTTAAATAGCGCTGCACCGTCATCATCCAATGCTCTTTCATCAACTACCGCCTGCACGTCTGCGCAGACTTCAGAGATATGCTGGCCAGTAAAAAACTCCACCAGATGATGAGCATGGGTGCCTATATCCGCAAAGCAGCCACTTTCTCCCGAACGTGCAGGATCTGTTCGCCAACTCGCCTGCTTACTTCCCGTGGAATCACCGGCTAGTGCCAGCCACCCCTGCGGATAGGCAACGGTAACTCGCCGAATAGACCCCAACTCTCTCCTGCCCAGGATTGCTCTCGCTTGCATAACCAGAGGGTAAGCAGCATAAGTGTGGGTCAAACCATAAAGATGCCCGCTTTGCTCCACTTCCTTTTTAAGCTCAAGTGTTTCTTCCAAAGTGGAGGCGGCTGGCTTGTCGGAGAGGACATGGAATCCCGCCCGCAACGCAGCAATAGAAACGGGTAAATGGAGATGGTTGGGAGTTACTACAGATACAAATTCAACTCGATCATCAGCGCTGCGACGGGATTCCTCTTGGAACATCTGTTGATAGCTTTGGTAAATCCGGTCCGGGTGTAGCCCCAGCTTTTCACCAGTTTTACGACTGCGTTCGGAATCGCCACTAAAGCAGCCGGCGACTAGCTCTATCTCACCGTCGAGAGCTGCTGCCATCCGATGGATTGCACCAATAAAAGCACCCTCTCCACCACCAACCATGCCCATTCTTATTTTTTTAACCAAACCCCATCCCCTCGGGCCACTCAAAGAACCAGCTGAATAAACAGCCTATTTATTTTTATTTCCGTGTTTTGTAAGCGGACACGCTGTTTCCAGATCTCGGTTTTCGTAGCACTCCACCGTTTGAAACAGAATGTAACCGGTTACATTTCAATTTAAGATACAGAAAAAAAATGTCTTTGCAAGCGAAATACGTTGTTAATATCGCCTTATTGGACTCATAGACTGATGGCTCGACGCTGAAATACTAAGCAAATCACCTGATTGGCAGGCCCATTTTCTGGACAAACTCAGCCCAAGAGTGCCACTCCAATTCATCGCTTTGCCATTTATTACAAATAGTTTGATGACCAACTGACTGCGACAGCAAGCTACCTATCGCTTCAGATTGAGGATGCCGAGGCTTAGCTTTTGAGCGAACCCATTTCCCGGCCTCCTTTGCAGCTTCCACGGCGAGACCCCAGTGATTCGGCCAAACCGCCAAGAAATTGGCTATATCAAAGCTGTGGATATGGTATGGACGCGGATAGTTTAACTGCACAAGAGCATCCCCATCCGGCCCTGGAGCGTCAGTTTTCCAACCTGCGTAAACACCCCAATGACAGCCGGCTGCCCAATCCTCAAACCCGGTCATACAATTTGCCAATCTATCCAGGGTATCCCGGATTAACGCCCTCTCTATGGGCGGGGCCACCCTCATGTCAACCACACCAGAGCGAAACCTGGGGTGCTCTGGATTGAGGGTGAGTATCCAAAGTCCCTCTCCACTTTCCAGCGGGTGATATGCCACTACCATGTCCATCAGGAAGGCTGAGATTGGAGGGGTATTAGCACCCTTAGCCAGCAACATATGTAGGGGCTGAACAACTTGGCTATCCCGCACTCCTTGAGCTGGCACTCCAAGACTTTCGAGTATTGCTGCATTGCCCGCCCCACATGCTGAGAGAACCAACTGGGGTTTTATTTGGTGGGAACTACCACCGATATCGGCAGAGACCTCAGTCACGCCACCACTATCTTTGTCGAATTTTCGGATACTCCCTTTCACCAACTTCTCGCTAACAGGAGCACTAAAACGACGATAGGCTTCAGCGCCGTCAAACATAAGGTCATCAGCAAATCGAAAGCACTGATGCGATGGCAAGCTAGTTGTTACCAGTGGAGCTGGTATCGGCACCTCTTCCACTGGAATACCCGCCGCAATCCAGTTGGGCTCGACAATATCTAAAAATTCTCGGGGAAGCGCGGCATAGAAATCTGTTATGTGGCTATCAACACCATCGCTCTCCAGTTGTGTGCGCCAAAACTGTGCGGCCTTTAAGTAAGCCTTTGCCGCACTTGGGTGTGCCGCATTCCAGCCTGAGGAGAAATAGCCATGAAAGTGTAACGACTCGGCATCGTCTAACCCCTGGTCTATTGCCAGCACAGAAAAATCTGTTGATAGCTCTCGCAACAATGAAATCGCTTGAATTCCGCCCCCTAATACCAGGACGTCTACATCTACCGTTTTAGCCATGGTCAGCCTCAAACAAACCCTATCTATCACCACTTAGCAAAGGCTGGCCTTCTGTCAACTTCTAGGACCTCAGCTCATTCACCTAGGTGACACTTTTTTGAAATTCAGATTAAACACAGAACTTGGTTAATCCGTTCCAGTTATATCCCCGTAAAGAGATTGTCGCTTAGCTATGAAGCTGGCGGCCTAAAAAACTGCGAACACAAGGAGCAAGGAAATGAAGAGCTTATTGAGAGGTATAGGAATTGTACTGTTTGCACTCAGTACCCAGGCCGTTCTGGCAGATGATGAACTGGAAACGGTTCCCTATGTCGATGTGAATCAGTATCTCGGCAAGTGGTATGAGATTGCCCGGCTACCGCAAATTTTCCAGCCGGCTTGTACTGCAGTAACAGCGGACTACGGCCTCAATGATGATGGATCTATCAGCGTTTTCAATTTTTGTCGAATCTTACACCCAAAATATGGGTTCCCGATCAGTGTTCAGGGCACTGGAGTCCCCATTGATGAGACCAACAGTAAACTCGCTATCACCTTCTTTGAGGGTAAAGCTGCCGGCGACTACTGGATACTAGAGCTAGATCCTGGCTATCAGTGGTCACTCGTTGGTGATCCAGACCGCTCCAGCCTCTACCTGTTAAGCCGCACTCCCCAGCTGGATGAAGCTATTACAGACTATCTACTAGACCTGGCAGTTACGAAGCATGGTTACAACATTGACCACATCATCATGACCCGCCAGCTTACTGAGTAAATAAGAAAGCGGGTGTCACACTTCTGGCACCCGCCACTTAACAAACTACATTAATTCTTCATTAATTCTTTATAATCAATAGGTTAACTCATTATATTAATGTATCTTCTTATATCTTTGTGTGCTTTATGTTCGCCAGAGCATTCCCGTCAGCTAGCAACCCATATCAGTTATAGTTACCACTCCATTTAATAGAGCACCCCATACTTGGCAGCTGCTTTTCCGGCCCTGCCTCAGTCTCTGCGATCAACTTCATTGCATTGACAAGCTCCCTGGTTCGGCCTGCCGGGATTCCCATTCCCGCATCATCGATTCGGCCTCGATATTGGAGCTCTCCATCCTTATTCAGCCCGAAGAAGTCTGGTGTACATACCGCCTGGTAAGCTCTCCCTACGGACTGATCTTCATCAACCAAATAGGGGAAAGTAAACCCATGGTCTCGGGCAAACTTCGCCATATAAGGAGGACTGTCAATCTGGTAATCGCGATAATCGTTTGACATAACGGCCAGAACATTAATTCCCAGCCCTTGTAGTTCTCGCACATCCTCAGCTAAACGATTTGCAATCGCCTGAACATAGGGGCAGTGATTGCAGATAAATGCAATCAACAGCCCCTTGCTTCCCAGATGGTCCGACATTCGAAAGCTCTTGCCGTCAGGGTCTTTCAAGGTAAAGTCTGGGGCTTTCCATCCGAAATCACATACTGGTGTATCTAGTAACATTGCCCGATCCTCTCTTGGGTTCTAAGTTAGCTTTCGATCTCAAGTACGCTCTTGGCAAAGGGAGTGTAAATTTTTGCGACCTCTTGAGCCATCTCATCTGGATAAACAAAAAATTCACCCGTTGTTAGTGCCTTCATAATGCCATCGAACACGATGCTCGCTGGAGGGGCGCCCTCTCCCATGCCTGCGGAGTCGGCCATATCCGTCTTGATTGGACCAGCAATAACACTGATAACTTGAGTCCCCTGCTCCGCCCAGACTTCCCTCAAACCCTGAGTTACTGCAAAGGCAGCCGCCTTTGAGCCGGAGTAACCGGTAAATGGGAGAAAATTTTTGATGGATGCCAGTGAGTTCATTTGGACAAAGACACCCCCACCATTAGATTTCAAAACAGGGCCAAACGCTTTGGCCAGGTTTATTAGTGGGTAAACATTGCCCTCCATTTGATACTTGAAGCTTTCCACAGCATCATCGTCCAAGGGGGTCGATAGCTTCACTACGCCCGCATTTGAGACAACCAAATTAACATCACCGGCAACCTTTACAGCGCTTTGAATGGTTTCTTCACGTGAAAGATCAAATTCAATGGGGACGACCCTTTCGCCATATTTTTGGACGAGCTGCCGTACCGAGGCTAGATCGCGAACAGCGGTATACACTTTGACCGCGCCCGCATCCAACAGTCCCTCTGTAATGGCCTTGCCGATCCCCGATTTGCCCCTGTGATTAATGCAGTGATATTGCTAGCTTGAAGAGTCATTTCGTATACCTCAGTTACTTAAGTCGAATAAATTCAAATTTCAATTCGCAACACAGTTGCGGGCTCCGCTACGAATTGTTGATGGCCACCCCAAGTCTCCTCAGTGAGGGCTGGATGGCCAATCAAGCCCAGGGCAGAAATCAGGCCACTGCCTCTCCTTCGGGAGTCCACTCATTAACTGCAAAGGCACTATCCAGGACGGTCTCGGCAATGTGATTTGTATAATTCGACATGACTTTTAAAGCGGTACCTAGAACCACTTCCAGTACGCTCTGCTGCGTGTAGCCAGCAGCAAGGAAAGCGCTAACTTGTTCCTCCGTCGGCCAGCCACGGCTTTCATTCACTACCGCAGAAAATGTACGTAATGCCTCAAGCTTTTCATCTGCAATCGGTGTGTTACTACGCAATGCTTCAATAATTTCCGTTTCAACACCGGCCATTTGGGAAATGGATGTGTGAGCAGCCATACAGTAACGGCACCCGTTCAGGCGGTTGTTTGTCATTAAGATGATTTGGCGCTCTGTCTCGGAAAGATTGGTTTTATCGAAAATTCCCGCCAAGGTCGTATAACCCTCAAGTAATGCGGGGGCCTCTGACATAGTTGCGAATAGATTGGGCACAAAGCCCATCGATTTCTTCGCGCCTGCAAGAAGAGGCTGAGCAGCAACAGGAGCGGATTCAATCGTGTGAGTCTTGAAAGTAGCCATCATATTTCCTAACTAGATAGTTTCACTTGTTTGTAGCGATCGGTCCAAACCTGGTTAAAAAATAAGGGGAGACACCCCTGTAAACTGTATGTACCGATTGCTACAAACAATGCTAATGAGTTTGTACCGATCGGTAAATATGATTTATATAACTATTTGCTATGCATTAATGCCTACTGAGAATGAACAGAAAAAATATGAAGCCCTATCCAATGCAAAATTGACAGGAAGGATCAATGGAGGTCAGGAGAGGGAAATCACAGTGCAGCCCAGGCAACCGAGAGGACGGCGCCAAGGCCCTACGAAGAGCTTTCAACGCCAGAAGAAAGAACAAGTCAACGCAGCAAGTCTAATGCCTGTACCTTAATTCTGGAGAGGCTTTCCTTATTAAAAACTCCACGTGCCAACACTCGCAAGCCGACTAAAAGAGTCAGTAAACTATTGGCGCAGACTTCCGGGTCTACTCGATCAGATATCACACCTTTCTCTATCCCCAGGCGAACCTGCCTTGCAAAAAATGACTCAGTATCCCGCAAGCCCTTTTTTACAGAATCCCCAATATCGCTATCCAGGTTAGGCATATCGAGTGCGGTATTAACCAAAAAGCAGCCCTTCTTTTCCGGATCTGCAAGGCTTTGTTCAATTAGGGAGTCGAAAAGCTGACTGATAGCGCCGATAGGATCTTCCAACGACTCAAGCCGGGCCATTACGTCGCGCCGCTGCTCTCTCTCATACTTGAGTAAACTCAGGGTAAAAAGCTGCTTCTTACTGCCAAAGGCATTATAAAAGCTCCCTTTAGTCAGCCCAGTAGCTTTGAGCAGGTCGGCCAGAGAAGTCGCTTCAAAGCCTTTCTTCCAAAAAGCTTCCGTCGCTTTATCGACTGCGCTATCGACATCGAAACTTTTCTCCCACGGCATAAGCACCTCACCTCAAACAAATCTACTGGCCATGTTACCACTGTTTGGACCAAGTGGTAAAAACACGATTCGCAGATACTGGCACTCGCCCGATATTCGCCTATTGCTCCGAAATCAAAACACCATTTTTGCGGTCACATTGATTATTGGAGCAACACTTCCAGCCGAGGAGCGCTCACTCGAATTAATAAAGTGGTAACTGGTGCAACTTCATGACCCTAAAAGCCTTCAAAGTCATCAAAGTGGTGCTGACCTATTAGTCAAAGTTCTTGTTTTTAACGCTTTTTTACAGTTGCAGTTACACAATAGTTATGATGACCATACATACTCAAGCCTTCAAAACGAGAAAAAATGCCTCAATTTCACACTCAATAGGAAAGCTATTTTGCTAAATACAGTGTTAAAGAAAAAGATCCATCTCTGATTAGAGGTATTTCATGCCCTTTGGAGCTTTCAGCCTTTATACTTGTCCTAAGCTATAGGTCGCCGAGCCATAAGGGCCGGACGCCTATGAAGTAGGACGTATAAAGAGACTCCCTATGCTTACCAATCGGATCGCCGCTTACTTTTCCGGCTTCTTGGTCATTGGCCTTCTTTCCACAAGCGTTCTGGCAGAGCCAGAGCGAATAGCCCCCGAAGAGGGGCAAGGTGGTACTGCACAAGAGATAGTCAGCAAGCTTGAAATGCTGCACTACAACAAAATCAAAATCGGCGACGAAATGTCCGAGAACTTGTGGAACGAGTATATCGATGCACTCGACCCCACTAAAAGTTACTTCCTCGCCTCTGATATCGACGAATTCCGCGCGTGGGAAGCAGAGATGGATGACCAGCTTCGCGCTGGTGATGTCACCGCTGGGTTCAGTATCTATAACCGTTTCCGCCTGCGTATGGGCGACCGGCTAGATAACATCCTGTCCCAACTAGAGAAAGGCCTGCCCGCCTATGACTTTTCTCGGGAAGAGACCCTTGAGCTGGATCGGGAGGAAAGCCAGTGGCCCAACTCGATCAGCGCTGCAGATGAGCTTTGGCGTAAGCGCTTAAAGAGCAGCATCCTGAATCTTCGCCTTACCGGTAAGACCGATGAGGAAATCCAGGACCTTCTTGTGCGCCGTTACAAAGGCCAAAAGAAGCGCCTCGAGCAGCAGAAGAGCGACGACGTTTTTGAACTCTATATGAATTCGTTGACTCGTCTCTACGATCCGCACAGCAATTACCTGTCACCGCGCTCATTGGAAAACTTCAATATGAGCATGTCCCTCTCCTTGGAGGGTATCGGTGCTGTGCTGCAGGCAGACGAGGAGTACACCAAAGTTGCTCGCCTGGTACACGGTGGTCCAGCCGACCGCACCGGCAAGATCAAGCCCAACGATAAAATCGTGGGTGTTGGCCAGGATAAAGAAGGCGAAATGGTCGATGTAGTGGGCTGGCGCCTGGATGATGTTGTCGACTTGATTCGCGGCAAGGCCGGTACCTATGTTCGCCTGGAGACCATCCCCACTGGTGGCGACGGTACTCACAAGACTATCTTGATCAAGCGCAGCAAAGTTAAGCTTGAAGATCAGGCGGCCAAGAAGGCAGTGTTTGAATTCTCTGACGGCAGTAAGAGTTACAAGATCGGAGTGATTAACCTGCCGACCTTCTATATCGACTTCGATGCCTATCGCCGCCGCGACCCCAACTATAAGAGCACCACGCGAGACGTTGCCCGTCTGCTGAGTGAGCTTAAAGAGGAAAAGGTTGACGGTATTATTCTGGATCTTCGCAACAATGGCGGTGGTTCACTGCAAGAAGCCACCATGCTCACAGACCTGTTTATTGATCAGGGCCCTGTTGTGCAGATCCGCCACGCCAATGAGCAGATTTCCCGCCATAACCGCTCGCGCTCCCGAGCCATGTACCGCGGGCCGCTGATGGTATTGATTAATCGCTTGTCGGCCTCTGCATCCGAGATTTTTGCCGGTGCAATCCAGGATTACAACCGCGGCCTGGTAGTAGGCAACCAATCATTTGGTAAGGGTACTGTGCAAACTATGGCTCCCCTGAAGGAAGGCCAGTTGAAAATTACCCAGTCCAAGTTCTACCGGGTTTCCGGAGACAGCACACAGCATGCGGGTGTGAAGCCGGACATCGATATGCCACAGTTGATTGATGCCGAAAATGTGGGTGAGAGTGCGTACGATACTGCCCTGCCCTGGGACCGTATCCACGCTGTGCCTCATGCGAAGTATTTCAACTTGAAGATGCTGATCCCGAACTTGATTACCAAGCACAACAAGCGCACGGAAACAGATCCAGATTTTGTTTTCCTGCGCGATCAGTTCAAGTTCGACGCCGAGCGGGCTGACAAGAAGTATGTCTCTCTCAACGAATCAACTAGAGAGAATGAGCGCAAGTCCGTTAATCAGCGATTGCTGGATATGGAAAACCGTCGCCGCAAAGCTAAAGGCCTTGAACCCTACGAGAACTTTGAGGCATACGAAGAAAGCGAATCTGAAGAGGTGGCTAACATTGGTGGTCCTGTAGAGATCAAGTTGGAAAAAGATCCAATTTTGAATGAAGCGGGCTATATAATGGCGGACTTTATCGGCCTGGCCGATAAGGCCAGCAAGGCGCCGCCCCAAGTTGCCAACTTCTAAATACTGATAGGCACTGGGCGCGGCGTGCGCCCGGTCCGCGAACTAACTCTTAGGTCGGGCTAGCCCGACCTTTTTTATTTTGGGGGAAGAGATGAAGGTTGTTTCCTTTAACGTCAATAGTATTCGCACTCGCCTGCACCAGATGCAGGCCCTGGTAGACAACCATCAGCCCGATATCATCGGCCTACAGGAAACCAAAGTCACCGACGAAGATTTTCCAGTAGATGCGATAAAAGACCTGGGCTATGAGCTGATTTATTTTGGCCAAAAAACACACTACGGCGTTGCCCTGCTCTCACGCCTGCCCTTTATTGATCGCGAATACGGTTTCCCAACCGATGCCAGCGACGCCCAGCGCCGTATGGTTGCCGGCAAGTTTGATATCGGTGGTCCTGAGCCCCTCACCGTTATCAATGGCTATTTCCCGCAAGGTGAAAATCGCGAGCACCCGGTTAAATTCCCAGCAAAGCAAAAGTACTACGCCGACCTGGACACCTACCTGCAAACCACGTGTAAGCCCGAAGCGCCTGTATTGGTTATCGGCGATATGAATATTTCACCCAGCGACCAGGATATTGGTATTGGTGAACCCAATCGCAAGCGCTGGCTGCGCGATGGAAAATGCAGCTTCCTTCCAGAAGAGCGCGAGTGGCTTCAAAAAATTGAAGGCTGGGGGCTCACCGACACTTTCCGCGCACAAAACCCAGAAACAGACGATATATTCAGCTGGTTCGACTACCGCAGCCGTGGGTTCGATCGCGAGCCCAGACGCGGCCTGCGTATCGACTTGATCCTCGCCACCAACCCTCTTCTGGAAAAATGTGTCGGAACTGGCGTGGACTACGATATTCGGGCTATGGAACGCCCATCAGACCACGCGCCTGTATGGGCCGAGTTTAAGCTCTAAGCACAGGTTATAGCCCGCTGGTTCAGTGGGCTATTTTTAAGGCTATGAATATATGGTTTTCCATATATAATTGTTGAAAAGCCAAATGGAGCCCTCCAATGAAAAGGCGTGTTCTGTTTGTTTGCGCCGGGGACTCTGCCCGCTCACTGATGGCTGAGGCACTGTTGCGGCATTTTGGAGGCAATTCATACGAAGCCGTTGGCGCCGGAACCAATGTCCATACAGTGGACCCACGCGCTCTGCAAGCGCTGGAGCGACTGGGGGTTTCAACAGAGGGACTCATTCCCAAAGTTGTAGAAGATGTAGCTAACCAACCTTTTGACCTGGTCATCACACTTTGCGACAAAAGCCGGGAAGAATACGTACCCTCCCCAAAAGTTGACAAGATGATTGCCTGGAATTTTAAGGAACCGACAAAGCGACACTGCTTCTGCCCTTTTTACACCACAGCACGTGAATTGAGCACTCGCATCAAACTACTGGTCTTGGCCCAAGCCGAGGCGGATTTACGAAAAAGAGCGGCATGAACCCAGTACAGTTTTACAAATGCCTGGCCGATGATACGCGGCTACGCACATTGCTCCTTATTGCTCACGAGGAAGAGCTTTGCGTATGCGAGCTAACGGCAGCCCTCGAGTTGAGCCAGCCGAAAATTTCCCGGCACCTCGCCTTGCTGAGAAGTTCAGACCTGCTCCAAGACCGCCGCCAGGGGCAGTGGGTGTTTTACCGAATCAACCCGGACTTAAATGCCTGGGCAAAGTCTGTACTGTTCGACACCTTACAGGCGAACCAGTACTTTATTACCGAAGACCTCAACAACCTGATTCAAATGGGAGACCGGCCAGAGCGCACAAGTCTGTGCTGCTGATAACGCCTGCCGACCTAAGATTTAAACTATCCAGATATATATGATTTTTCATATGTGCCTGGCAGAAACGGAGCAAAATTAACAATGACCATCAAAATTGGGATCAATGGATTTGGCCGAATTGGCCGGCTGGTACTGCGCGCCGCCTGGGATTGGCCTGAAGTTGAGTTTGTCCAGATTAACGATCCTGCCGGTGATGCAACCACACTCGCCCACCTGCTCAACTTTGACTCTGTACACGGACGCTGGCACAGAGAGGCGAAAGCCGTTGATGACACAATTCAGGTTGATGGCAAAACAATAACCTGTAGCCGCAATACCTCTATTGCAGATACCAATTGGAAAAACTGTGACCTGGTGGTAGAGGCCTCCGGTAAAATGAAAACTGCCGAACTTCTTCAACCCTACCTGGATCAAGGGGTAAAGAAGGTGTTGGTCTCTGCACCAGTTAAAGAGGCTGGAGTTCCGAACATTGTCCTTGGAGTGAATCAACATATTTACCAGCCGGACAAACACCAGATTATTACCGCCGCTTCCTGTACGACTAACTGCCTTGCTCCAGTAGTAAAAGTTATTCACGAAAACCTGGGTATTCGTCACGGTTCAATCACCACTATTCACGATATCACCAATACCCAGACTATCCTCGACGCACCCCATGGAGATCTGCGCAGAGCCCGCGCATGTGGTGCCAGCCTGATTCCCACAACAACAGGTTCAGCTACAGCTATTGCCACCATCTTTCCAGAGTTGTCCGGCCGCCTAAACGGCCACGCAGTTCGTGTTCCCCTCGCCAACGCATCCATTACCGATTGTGTTTTCGAAGTGGAAACCCCCACTACCCCAGAGGCAGTAAACCAGTTATTTAAGGACGCTGCAGAGGGTGAACTAAAAGATATCCTCGGCTATGAGGAAAGGCCCCTCGTCTCCGTGGATTACAAAACCGACCCCAGATCGAGCATTATCGATGCTCTATCGACCATGGTCGTTAACGGCACCCAGGTAAAAGTTTACGCTTGGTATGACAATGAATGGGGTTACGCCAACCGCACGGCGGAATTGGCTCGAATGATTGGCACCACGGGCTAAGCAGCCAAAGTACAACGGGGCCGGAAGGAAAGAACACACTGCACCTGAGGGGTACTCCTCTCCATGAGCTCGTATTTTTTCCTCCCGCTTTTAGTAAGTAGCAGTACACAGAACAAGATCATGCAGTTTCTTCTCAATTTATCGTCGCCAGTGCGCCAATACTTGCTGGTTACAGGCAATTACTGGGCGTTTACTTTGACTGACGGCGCTCTGCGCATGCTGGTGCTGCTGCACTTTCACGAGCTCGGCTACAGCCCTTTGCAAATAGCCTTGCTTTTCCTTTTCTACGAATTCTTTGGCGTAGTCACTAATCTTGTCGGCGGCTGGCTCGGTGCCCGGATTGGACTCAACCGGACCATGAATTTGGGGCTGGCCTTACAGATTGTTGCTCTTTCCATGCTGCTGGTACCCAGTCAGTATCTCTCGGTCCCCTTGGTTATGGCCGCCCAAGCCCTTTCCGGTATCGCCAAAGACCTGAATAAAATGAGTGCGAAGAGCTCAATCAAGTTACTGGTGCCCGATCAGGCCAGTGGCACCTTGTATCGATGGATCGCCCTCTTAACCGGCTCGAAAAACGCGCTAAAAGGCTTGGGCTTCTTTCTCGGCGGTGCCCTACTCGCCGCACTTGGCTTTCAGGGCGCGATTGCATCGATGGCCCTAGCTCTTGGAATAGTTTGGATATTGAGTCTCAAATTTCTTAAGCGGGACTTAGGGAAAGCCAAAGCAAAAAGCCGATTCAGAGATATCTTTTCCAAGAGTCCCGCAGTCAATATATTGTCAGCCGCGCGCTTACTCTTGTTTGCTTCCCGGGATGTTTGGTTTGTTATTGCCCTACCGATTTTCCTGGCCAGCCAGTTCGGTTGGAGCCACTGGCAGGTAGGTGCCTTCCTGGCATCCTGGGTGATCGGTTACGGCATAGTGCAAACCCAGGCCCCAAAGGTCACGACGGCACGTTCAGCCCAGGCTCCGGATGGGCGAACCGCGCTCTTCTGGGCAATAGCGCTCACTGCAGTGCCCGCATTAATCGCAATCGCATTACACAAAGGGGTGGATCCACAGCCCGCCGTAATGGGTGGACTTTTGATGTTTGCTGTACTCTTCGCCGTAAATTCATCTTTACACAGCTACTTGATAGTTGCTTATGCTCGGGAAGATGGCGTCTCTATGGATGTAGGCTTCTACTATATGGCAAATGCAGCTGGGCGATTGCTAGGGACACTGCTCTCAGGGTGGGTATTCCAAACTCAGGGGTTGGTGGCTTGCCTACTTATTTCCAGCGCTTTTCTTCTGCTAACCGCACTGGTTTCACTGGGTTTGCCCAGACACAAAACCGGGACTCAGGAGGTTGGCAGCTTAAGTAGGAGCTGATCCGATAGCAGCATGAGTGCTACTTGCCAGCGAAGGCTGGCAAGTAGGCTGAGGGACCATTTCGAATTGCGCGATTCGATATAGTTTGGACTCAGGTATGCACCCCATTTGAAATAGAATCAAAGCAAGGACCAAATACCTCATATAACACCCACCTCAAGTCCAAGTGCACAGCTCCACAGGAGCTGCAAAAACTCGAGATTAAAATGTCTGGATTTGGCACTCAATGCCTATTTGCCACTACTTTCTGCCAAAACCATCGCAAGAACTATGACTTCTTAGTCGCGGTCATTCTTAGCAAAGTCCGATCCTTTTTGATGTAGTGGTGATATAGAGCGGCCATTACATGCCCCAAGATTAAGATCCAGACCACCCACTCTCCCAGGATCTCTTTATGGATAAAATCGACTGGCTTCTCAAACTGTTCGAATGTCATCCCCATCCGATCCTGAACTATCGCCACAAAGGCTTGGGTGCTCTCAAACTTAGGAATTTCAAACAGGAAAAAGTAATCCGTATCCACGCCTGTTCCGATATACCCTGTTAGCGGAGCGACGATCATAATCAAGTAGAGAAGAACATGACCGGTATGAGCGGCAAAATGTTCCAGGGAGCTACCTGGTTCTAATGGCGGTGGCGGATTAGTGAGACGCCATACGATTCTTAGGATGACGATCACACCAATGGTGACACCAATAGATAGATGTAACTGCAAGGCAGTCCAATTTTCCGGTGTTTCCTCTTGAGTAAACCACTGGCGGTAGTAGACTGAAATATAGGCCCCCAAAAACAATATGGCCGTTAACCAATGTAGCCACTTGGCTATTGCGCCGTAACCATCAGGTTGATTTCTCAAGCTCATCTTTTTCTCTTTCCCACGTCCAAAAGCTATATTCTGCCTGCAATTCGCCAACTACCTCGCTGAGTAAAATCTGTGTAAACCCAGAATAAAGAGCACAACACCAAACGCCTGAACAAAATGGTAGATAATATTGTGATTAAGTTCCCAAATAATACTAATTGATAAACTTCCATCTAACTGGATAGCCATTGCAACAATACTAACTATCGAGCCCAGTGCCATAAACCAACTACCACGCAGTGAATTCTGTCCCCTTAAGGCTAATATAGAATACCCTATAAAAGCTACTGCACTGATTAAAAACTGATAAACAGCAAAGGCAAAAATTTTATCTTTAAGTGAAAACGAGAAAACAAAAACTATCAGAAAAATAAACAATACTGGCAAAACAGCCCGTTTGGAAAAACTTTCATTCACCAAATCTGCACTAACCGCAAGAACAAAAGAAGAAATCAGCAAGCCAAGTAAAACAAGTACTACATACCATAAACAAACGCGAAAATATGGTGGAATTTCAAACCCGTGATAGACAGCTGCCACTAATGAGGCGATAAACATAACAGTAAAAAAGAAAAGCCAAATATTTCTTTTCCACTGCTTCCTCCTTACAAACACTGACAAATAAAGGGCGCCAATAAATGCGACTAGAGCCAGCCCGACATTAGTAATTGCAGTTAGTAGGTCTATTTCGCCATGTACTAGATTCATTCTATTTCGTATATCATCAACACACTATCATATATATTCTCTATCTAAGTCAAATCGTAATTCTTTAGAGCAATATATCAATCCTTCTGAAAGTCAACTGAACTTATGTGTGTCATCTCCACGAGCTTAGTCATGCCAATTTCTCAAGTGCAACCTCAAAGATGAGGCAGACGCAAAGTGTAAAACAACAGCCAGCACGCCACTATATTTCAAGGCAACACTGGCACTATTGATCGTTTCAACTCTTAATTAACTGGCTCTAACAGATATAATCACTTTGCCTTTTGCGCGTCCCAAAGCGAGATATGAGAAAGCTTCTTTGCCTTGCTCTAAAGAATAGATCTTGTCTATCACCGGGGATAGTATCTTCTGTTGGTACAAATTTCCTAGCTCACTCAGATGCTCTCCATTAGCTTCCATAATAACCATTCTATAGAGCGCGGATTTTTCCTTCGCGGCCTTCATCAGCTTTCGCGACTTAAGCGCCAATAGCTTGCGGAGCAACCAACCTAGCCCAAGCTCTTCAGCTGTCTGCGGATCTAAAGCCCCTTTAACTGAGACAACACGCCCACCGATTTTCAGGACCTGAAATGCATCCAAAGCATACTGACCACCCAAAGTATCGAATACGACATCCATATCAGATAGTAATTGCCGGTAGTCATCTTTTTTATAATCAATAACAAGGTCGGCACCGAGTGCTTTCACCCACTCCACATTCGTGCTACTTGTTGTAGTCACCACATAGGCGCCTACAGACTTCGCCAATTGGATCGCCATAGAGCCAACACCACCTGAGCCTGCATGTATCAGCACTTTCTCTCCGGACTTCAAACCCGCAACTTTGATCAAAGACTGATAGGAGGTCAGCCCAACAAGCGGAATACCCGCCGCTTCACTGTGTGACAAGTTTTCGGGCTTTGCAGCCAGGTGGGAAACACTAACGGTGAGATATTCTGCAATAGTGCCCACATGATCCTCCCCCACCCTGGAAAACACCAGGTCCCCTACACTGTATCCAGCAACATTATCCCCCACTGCTACAACTTCACCACTGACATCCCGGCCAATACCAACCGGAAATACTTCCTTTCGTACCGATTTAAGCTCCCCCCGCAACATCATGTTATCAACTGGATTTACGCTAGCCGCATGCACCCGAAGCAAAACTTCACCAGCCTTGGGGGTGGGAACCTCAGCTGACTGAAACTCCAGGCTGCTATCAATATCCCCATAGCGAGTCATTTTCAAAGCTTTCATTGGTCATCCTAACAATCGGTTCAACACAAACATTGAAAGCGATAGTGCCCATACTGCCACCATAAAAACAGGTGGTAATAAGTATAAGTCTTTTGTCATTTTGGCAATAATGGGAAATATTTTGAGACGATGACAGACAGTTAGAAGTTGATTATGGACAAAATCAGAGCATTGCGTTACTTCAAGCGGGTGGTAGAACTGAATAGCTTTACTGCAGTTGCTGAAGAATTTGAGGTTCCCGCCTCATCAATCTCCCGCCGCGTAAAAGATCTGGAGCAGTCCTTAGGAGTGGAGTTACTGCAACGCAGTACCCGCCAAGTCAAGGTTACTGAGCTCGGCAAGCTCTACTATTCGATGATAAGTAAAGCAATTCGCCAGCTTGAACAGGCTGATGAACTGGTTAGCCATACATTTGAAGCGCCCAAAGGTCTGATACGTATCAGCTGTCTTCCAACTTATGGAGAGCAGCATTTAACCCCCTTCTTGAGAAGTTTGCCCAACGTTACCCCAACATCGTATTCGACTTAACCTATAACGATGACTTGTCCCAGTTAGGAAAAGATCCCATTGATATTGCGATTCGCGGAGGGTTTGCCCCGAATGAGCATGTTATTGCCAAACGCCTATCGGATAATGAGTTCACCCTTATAGCTACACCGCAGTTTATCGACAAGTTGGAGCATAGCCTCCCCTTAAACAAGTCGGCGATTGAGTCAATTGCTACCTTGCAATACCGGGGGCCACGTGGCGTCATTGAGTGGTACATACTCAATGACGAGCACTGGGAGCCCCTGAAGTTGACCCCAAAAGTTATCAGCAATAACGGTAAAGCATTAACAGCAGCCGCCCTCAATCACCGCGGTATGTTCTGCGTACCTTCCTGGAGTATTTGTAACTATCTAGATACAGGGGAGCTTGTACAGGTACCTTGCGAGGGTAAAGTCTCAGTCAGCCCCGGTGGCGATCTGGGAGTATTTCTTCTTTATGAGCGCACTAAATACCAAACCCCCAAAATAAAGCTTTGCGTAGATTTTATCTATGAAAATTTGAATGGGCGATAGAAGAAAGCTAAAACCCCTTGCTTTACTATTTAAATCATATCGATCACTGATACTGATTTGATCAAGATCGCCATTAGAGAATCACTTTTCTCTCGTTACTATTCGAAAAGATTTATATTCGATTACAAACTTATATCCCGAGTCACCAACACACTGGACATATAACAACCTCACAGAAAAATAAAAATTGATCTATTTCAAGCGACCCGTAGATTTTCTTGGAAGCATAATGGGGGATATGCTAGGTTGAAAGATAGAAATTATGCCAAAAGTATATTTATCTATGAGTAACTAAAAGGGAGAGCTAGTACCAATAAACCAAGGCAAACCATTTATATCAAAACAGCCGGCGACATAAGGATTGAGCCATGCCAAGTTATGATGACTTTATCAGCTTATTAGAAAAAGATGTTGAATTAGCCTTTAAAACCTATGAGCTCGACTTTAATACAGAGGCCTTCGACAGTAAATCAGGAGCCTACGAAATTGAGTTTGATTTTGAGTTTGTAAAACCCAACAAAATCATGATGGTAAAAAGCGGAAATTCTGGCAAGAAAGCAACATATCTCACCTGGGCTCGACAAAAAGCTGTGCCTGTAACTCTGAATAGTAAAAGTCCCCCTTACTTCTTTACCTCTCACCTCAGTAATTGTCGAATGACCTTCAAGTTCCATGACGACCAGAGTAAAAGTGTAACGGTTATCCATGTTGCAGGTGATGTTTCCCAGGGGGGACTATCAAGGGGAGCAAGCAAAGAGATGAGCTGGAGATGATGGTAAAAACTCCCGATGTAACCGGGGAGAGGCGACTTTCAATAGGTGGCCCCAAAGGAGGTAGAAAAGGAGCAAACTTCAAGAAAAAGCAAGCAAAACTTGGTACCGCATACTACGATACCTGTGCACGGGTATTCGGGGTTCGAGATGATAGTGGTCAGTGGACCTTTTATACACAAAATATTGGTCGAAAGGACGAGCTTTTAGGTTTTTTTGAAGTTCAGCAATTTAATTAATAATTTCGCCTACCCGAAAAATACTACTGGAAGGTAGGCGCCCTCCAATCTCTAACCTTCATTATCTTCACTAACCCTTATAAAGCCGAAGACCAACAGAGCGGGAAGCCCGTTTTTACCTCGGGTGTCTACTTAGCAATAACATCTAAAGCCGTTATCCGTGAATCCGGGTACTCCTAGCCATCTATATCACTTGAAAGACAGCAGATAACCGTAAAAATAATGCTTAGCATCCACTCTCGCATACCTACAGGCCCAGACATGAAAAAATGGCGGCAGATATCCAAAGCAGCAAATCAGGTATTTCAACGTCATGATGATGGTCAACCCAAAAAGGCTACCTTGAAGCCTGTATGCGACTAGAAACCCTTCTACCCCAGTGGTTCAACGCCGAAGAAGCTGTAGTTGCCTTGGCTATTAACTATCTATATACGATATATCCAACTACTCCAACGGAAGTACTACATTAACCAAGTTGCCAATCCTGCCTTCAAAGCTAAGAACATACTTGTATGCAGCTATATCTCAGCTATTAATAAAAGTGCATTCAGAAGCTGGTGGAGATGTAACTTTCACTACACCAAGCCACACTCGTGGGTGCTGTTGAAACAACAACACCGCCCTACTCCCCCAGTATAAGACTTGGTAATACTATCCAATCACGCGCTTTAAATAGCTTGATTTGAAAGAGGTATACAAATCCATGTGGTGGGTATTACCAGCCATCGTCAACTACAAATAAAGGACGCTTGATAGCTGGCATATATTGGATTTACTCAAAGTTATGGTTCAAAGCATCCTCAAATGATACAGACTTAATCACGCTTCTAGCCGTAAAACGATTCATCCTTGCGGTATACGTTGACTTACATCTCTGTGAAGTCCCCAGGTCCCTAGCCTTAATCTCATTGGCTATAGCCCAGTGCCATTGAGAATGATATTTAAAAGTTTTATCGGCCAGCTTTGTGCAAAGCTCCCAATCACCAAATCGCTTAACTCTAGTGTCCGGCTCCCCAAGAAAAACTGTACAACCAGTGGACAGAATCGAGCCCGATATGACCAAAACCTTTAGAATTCTCATACTCAACAAACCCAAATGATACTTCAAGGATGAGCTTTTCGATATCCTGAACCAGATCACAGGATCGTACTACATCGCCAGCCCTTATCCATCTCAATTACTACCAGATGCTCGTAGCTACCTATAAGCATTCTAGGAATTCATGAAAATATTAACATATTGTTGATATTTGGTCATTTTATTATGCCTAATATGCCTGAGGTATTTACATGCCCAATTTAAGTGTTACTTGGGTGGTTAATTTTAGATACCTACTGAGTCTAGTAAGCGGCCCTTATTAGCTATCCTATCACACCACTGAGTCGCATGTTGTTCAACACTTAATTCAAAGAAGGTGATTCTAAGTGTGACCATTAAAATATCGGCATTTAGCTCGCTATTTATCGGTTACTTGGATAAGCGCAGTGAAGCAATATATAAACCCCCTTTATACTAATTTATTAATCTAGTTAATCTCTTGAGAATCGGGCCACCTTAATTCGCCAAGTTACCATAATTAGTCACAAACTATATAGTCAGCTTATTTTTTCCAACATAATTATCAGCAAGAAGTCAAAGGTCTATCAGATTCCAGCGAGAATTATTTTGGCAATCTATAATCTGTTGATCAATGGCGGCTATTCGACCCCTAATACGCTCCCAATTACTTTTCTTCATTTTTAGCTCACCAGTAATACTTGCACTGTAATCAATAGATTGTTTATCAGCTAAACTTGCCGTCCGAGAGTCATGGTGTTCTTGTCGTATGCTAATCCAAATATTAGGGTCCAGTTCCGATGTATATGTGATGGCCTGACGGAGTTTCGTGGGTACAGACTCTACTCTGACGTTTCCATTTCGATCCGTAAAGTTAAGTACTTTTTGTTTGTCCACATTGACAATATAGAAAAATTTACGATTTTGATTTAAGACCCAGTTCGCAATACCTTCAAAGGGGATCATCGCAGTATTGAGACCATGACTGCCAATGATCGTATTGTAATTAGAGTATCGGCGTTCATGTAAAATACCCGCGCTTACTCCAATTAGGTGAAGCCTCTCCCAACTGCGCCCCAGCCCAGAATCTCGATCCCCAATTATTGCTCCCAAATCACCGCTAATTAGCCCCATTGCGGAGCGAGCCATATCTCCTGGCAATGGACCTATAACTCCTGCTTGGTTATGTAGTGATCTATGCACAATCCCTTGTGGAGGATTGAAAGGCTTAGAGCTCGCAAACCATTCAATATCACCTGAAATATCATACCCCGCAGAACTAACTCTAAAGTACATTATGTCGCCCCTATAATTGAGGAAATTCCGTTAACAACTAGCTGTCAACTTATAAACTTGGAAAGCGAGGGAAATTATCTGCCTGAAATCAGACAAGCAAATAGTTAAATTAGGGGGGGGGGGGGGAACTAACAATCCCTCCCATGCCCTGAATATAATATCAGCAATCCTGAGCACACAATCACCTGTGTACTGCGCCGTAAGAAATGACTTAAATTTTGTCCGGCGAAAACCAATATAAGCAACGGCAACACATCATTGGGTACCTATTTAGTTTGACCCAATAACTGCCATAGAGACATTATACGCCGACATTTTCTGTAGAAATTAAAGTTCGCCCATCGACTTTAACAATGACATCCTCACAACTGATCTGGCATGCTGATCATTATCGGCCACAACAAGCATCGTGACCGAATTTCATAGGGTTTAAATTTAGAGGAGTATCCAAAGTGCGGCTATTAGATTCAGTGACATCATTATAAAGTCAGTGATAAAAATAAAACGCATCACCCCTTTAACTTGCCACGGCCCTTCACCTTTTCGGTTTTGTAGGGCTACCGGGACATTGTAAATAAACTGTGTTCCGTGAGTGACAGCAAACACCAGCAGCAACGTAGCGCGTTGTACCTCCGTAGCAAATACTGAGGGGCTGATTAGCAGTAGGATATTGAGTAGCGCCAACGACAAGTTAAAACCACCTAGAAATTTTCCCGATTCTGCCAAGATATTAAATACGGGGGTATCCCTTTGTTCCCTGGGTACCAGTAACTTCGCAAATATATGGTTTCTCAAAGAGAAAACGTTAAATCCCATCAGAAACCAAATCGTGTTTAACACCAAAACAACTTCATAGATCATCAATATCTCCAAGACTTGTTGTTTGCCCGCCACTAAGGTCAGTACATCTATTAAACAAATTTGTACTTACCCCGTAGCAGGGGTTGAATCCTCAGGAATTACTCATTACCGGCCAGAGATCCACTATCTCGCCTTTGCTATAGACCGCAATATCACCAAACTGCAGGAACACGGACTCACTCTGTGTGGGCCGGAGAAAGACCCAGTCGTCTTCATTCAGCAGTACCTTTTTTGAGCCATTCAGCATTTCTTGGTTGCTGGAGCGGCCATAGATGGGGTTGATCGATAGACCTTTTGGTGATTCTGGCTCCGCCTTCCAATAGCCGCCAGATATAAAGAAGCTTTGCTCCCGATTTGGGTTCAACCAACTAAAGGGTCCGGTGAGCCCTTCTATGCCGGGTATCTGTGTCTGTGACAATTTCTTCAATACCGGACTTGCGATATACGCCGCTGGTAAATGATCAGACAGAGTGGGAATATCAAAGCCCACCGGTTTAACCAGGCACGAGCCAGCGGCAATCTCGTTACAGGGAGCCCGGTCTGCTCGGGATTTGTACAGTTGGTAGGTTGGGCTACCGGCAGCGTTCAAAGTGGCCACCTTCGGGAATGCACTTCCCAGCTGGATCTTAGCTTGCTCCACCCTGCTTTGGTAAATATCCAACCCCCGAGTGATTGCCTTTTCAGGTCCACCGAGAATACCTGGCATTTTTGCGGCGTGGGCGTCGTAACCCATAAAACCGGAAAATTCCAAATAGGGTTCCCGCTGAATGATACCGAGCATCGCGGAGAGATCTTCCGCACTGGCAATGCCACCCCGGTGTAGGCCTACATCAATCTCGATATTAATTCGCAAGGATTGTTTGAGCGATCGCGCCAGATCGGCGTATTGATTAAGTCTGCGGGGGCTGTCAACCAGCCACTGTAACTGCCGCGTAGGATCAAAATGATCCGCCCTAGTGCTAAAATAAAAGGCCTTTGCCGCAGTAATCGGGAGAGGTTTACCCAGTAAAATATCACTCGCTGGATAAGATTTAACCAGTTGCTGTAAAAATGGCAGCTGGAATACCATGATGCGATTGGTATTTGTTCGCTGAGTAATAGCGTCCAGCAGGTTTAGCGAGGGCAAAGATTTAGCCACTACCCGGTAGTCATAGTAACCCCTGAGGTGGCCGGCTAATATATCGGCGTTCTTTTGCAGATTCTCCAGGTCTACGACTAAGGTGGGACCAGAAAAACCGGCATTATCCAGAGCTTTAGAAACACTGGAGAAGTATTCGCTGTGCCCTCCCTGCCCTTGCGCTTTAGGGCGAAGAACGGCGACACCTGCCACCGCTCCTAACGCGACCCCACCTAGTATTAGCTTTCGTCGCTTGATATCCATTGTGCTTTCCTCTTTGAGGGTTCACTGCTGAGCAGCGTTGCTCAGGTAAAAAGCGTTTTCAGATAGGGGTTTAAGAACTTACCACTGGGGTCTAGCTCTCGGCGAACCTCAAGAAAATCCTGCCACTGAGGGTAGAGCTCGGCAAAGTCCGAGCCTTGTAGCTTGTTTAACTTGCCCCAGTGCGGGCGGCCCCCATATTTGCGCATAATGGGCTCAATGGCCTGGAACAGCGGTAGGTGGTCCTCTTCAAAGTAGCGGTGTATGGCGATGGATACGGAATCTTGCTTATAAAACGGGCTCAGCCAGATATCGTCAGCTTTAACGAAACGCACCTCGATAGGGAAGAAAACATCCAGGTTATTTTCCTCAATCGTTCGACGTATTTCCGCGAAGGCTTTCAAACCGTCCTCGCGGGGCAAGTGATACTCCATTTCATTGAAACGTACGTTTCGCTCACTGGCGTAATTCCGCCAGGAGGACTCGACAACAACTTCCCTCTCGATATCTTCCATCGCATTTTGCAACGCAAACTGACGCAACTTCGGTGACCAACCCAGCCAGTCCCGCACAGATTTCAGGGTCATTACTGCTTCATTAGTATCTTCCCGCTCCGTAGAGAAGATTTCCTCTGTGGTCGGCTGGTGGGAATCAGCCATGCACATCCCAGAAAACGGGATATAGTAAAATTCAAAGTTCCGATTGGCTTCTGCCAGTGCTGGAGCCTGATCCAACACCTCTTCCAGGGGCGCTACCCAAGATTCACGACGCAAACGGTAGCTGGGCTGGTTCTGCATACGCACCTTGGTCACCATACCCAGGCTGCCAAGAGATACTTGCGCTGCCGCGAACACCTCGGGGTTTTGCTCACCATCACACCAGAGCGTATCCCCTCCTGCGGTCACCAGTTCCATACCCGTTGCATAGCTGGACATACAACCCAAGCCTGCACCGGTTCCATGGGTCGCGGTTGCCAGGCAACCACCTAAAGTCTGCTCATCGATATCTGGTTGGTTAATCAGCGCTTGACCGATGTCCTCTAAGGGTTGGCCAATGTCTGCTACACGGGTGCCAGCATAGATTGTCGCCTGGACCTTGTCGGAATCGTGATCGGCGACGCCGGTAATACGGCCCAATGAAATAATTGTATCGTCAGTGGGTACCAGTGCAGTGAAGGAGTGGCCCGCACCTACCGCCCTGACCGTACCTTGCGCTTCCGCAATTATCGTTTGCAGTGCGGGAATATCTTTGGGAGCCAGACGATGGGCCGGCAGACACTCTTGTGAACCAGACCAATTCCGCCACCGAACACCCGCTTTTTTTGTCGGTGGAGCTGCAGCTTGCAATAAGGTACGTGCAACTGATGAGATGGGCGCGGCCGCTAATGATGCGGAGCCGATCGCAATAGAATTAATAAACTGGCGACGATTGAACCCCATATCCTTTACTCCGCTGTAGCCATAAAGACAATCAACTGTTCAAACTGCTCGGGGGAGCACTCAAAACAAAGGCCTAGTGGCGGCATACCCTGGAACCCATTGATCGCATTTTCCACCAACACATCCATCCCCTTCTCCATACGGGGCTTCCAGTTGGCCAAATCTCCGGTAAGGGGTGCGGCGCTGGCGCCAGTGCTGTGACAGCTGCGGCAAGTGCGAGTATATATTTCAGCGATTTCCGGATCAGCGGGCGCAAGAGACAGCGCTCTTTGGGTCAAAATAGCCCGGCTTTTTTCACTATCCTGTGGAGGCTCAGAACATCCTTGAATGACATTTAGTACCAAAAAATAGACAAGAGCTTAAAGCTCCGGCGCAAGACTTCCAGTTCCATATGCGTACACCTACTACATTATTGTTGTTTATTTCTTTTTGGCTATTGCCAAAGCTATCGTGTACATATCGCTGGCACTATTGTTAATCATGATGACTGCTAAAACAACTACTTGAGTTGCCTGTTCTCAATTATTTCTATCGTAATTTATTTGCGTACCACTTAGAGAACTAAAGCCTATGTACATCTCGAAGTTAAAATCAGCATTTATTACAGAGATAAAATGACTCTTGTTAACAGTAGACAGGCTTTGCAAACATCAAAAGGAGCTATTTATATTTACGAATATATAGCCATAAATAGAAACTGCCGACCAAAGTGCCCAGCGGAACATTTAGTACACTCACTGTTGACAATATTAAAGCTAATTCTTGGGCATACCTTTTATCCAAAAGGACAGCAATGCCAGCAAAGACCCCCAAAATATTCAAAGACACAAACAGTATTATCATCAACCCCATAAGACTGAATATATTGAATGGCATACTCAAAATTGAATTCCCAAAAACTGCGTATAGGAATAACAATATTGCGCTGGATATCAATAACATCAAAATTGAGTAAGTAATTATCAACCAGCCGGAAACTTTTTCCTCGGTACTAACCATGCGGTGCTCCTGTGAAGGTAAAAGCCCAAGCCTCTTTAGTGATCCTCAAAACATCAGGGCATTGAGAAATGACTCTAAAGTTGCTCCGGTTTCAGTTGTCAGCTAGCTCAACGATCAACATGACTCAATGACATTTATGACACCGATGGCGACTTTGGGCTGCCTACCCTTCTACTTTAGGCGTTGAGTATCAACAGGAACAGGAATACCCTAATGCTTTTCGATCAGGTAGGTATTCAGTGGTTAATAGAGTGCTAGCTTCTCCAAAAGGACCAGAACTGTCAGAGTTGGTCCAAGGCTACTGGCGTGTGAGTGATTGGAATTTAAGCCCTCAGGAGCGCCTGACATTCCTAAAGCAACATATAGATAAAGGGGTTACCACCGTAGATCATGCTGATATTTACGGAGATTACTCCTGCGAACAGTTATTCGGCGAGGCCCTTAAGCTGGATAGATCTGTTCGCAATCACATCGAGATTGTCACCAAATGCAATATCAAATTGCTTTCTGAAAAATATCCAAACAGGAAAGTTAAGTACTATGACTCCAGCGCTGAACATATTCAGCACTCGGTTAATAACTCCTTAGCCCATCTCGGTGTAGAGCACATCGACATCCTGCTTCTTCATCGACCTGATGTTTTGATGGATGCAGATGAAATTGCCAGCACATTCGCCGCACTGCAGAAGTCCGGTAAGGTATTACATTTCGGCGTTTCCAACTTTACCTCCCAGCAATTTGATTTGTTGCAGTCCCGCCTGAGTTCACTACTGGTGACAAATCAGGTCGAGATTAATCCTATCAATTTTAGCGCTGCGGAGGATGGAACTCTGGATCAACTGCAGCAATATAGAATTCATCCTATGGCTTGGTCCTGCTTAGCTGGAGGGGAAATTTTTAGTGGATCAAGCACCCAAGCAACACGGTTACGAATCACCCTGGAAGATATCAAGGAGGAAATCGGGGCGACCAGTATTGACCAGGTAATCTATGCGTGGGTACGACGCTTTCCCTCCAAGCCCCTAGCAATTATGGGGTCGGGAAAAATTGAGCGCGTTCAGTCGGCGATAGAAAGCCTGAAACTCAATTTGAGTAGAGAACAGTGGTATAGAATATGGACCGCCTCTAAGGGGATTGAAGTTCCCTAGATCCAGCTTTCAGCCTAACAAATTATTGATTACTTGACTTACGCAAAAAATAATTTATTAAGACTAATCTCTTGCTTAACAATTGGGTGGTGTAACTTTAATTCGGTTACACCACCCATCAACCAGACAAGTATATTTGTTCTACGGCCCCATCTGGCTTGACCACTGCATCAAGCGCCCCTGGGACATATTTTTATTTTTCTCATCCCCATTATTCATAAAAGATGCCAGTTCGGTTACCAGATTTGCCTTTCGCCACTCATAAAGAAAGCTTGCAAGCACATGGAAGGCAGCATCTGAACAGTTGGAAATGACTTGCAGCTGACCATTATTATTCCCTTCCAGGGAACTTAAACGCTCCATCCACTTTCCTGGGGCAAATGCATAATGGTATGAGACTCCGATATTATTGAGGTGGGGCCCGAAACCCTGGGTACCCAAAAGATCTTGCTGCAAAAAATCTCTGAAATTATCATGCTGTGTCTGGCTAACTTGCAGGCCATAATACTGAGCTGTTGGGTCTGCATTCATCCCTGTGTCATCACGCCAACGACCAGCAATAGGCCTCATACTATTGTGACGCCCGCCCACTGAGCCTTTAAATGCATCCCAAGAACTGTTGGGGTCCCAACCTACGATAGTATCGATAACACCATTGTGACCTGATATTAATGCCGTGTGACCATTCCATGTTCTACCCAGAGAACTTTCCACCCCACCATTATTCCACCACTGCGCGTAAAACCTGGAAAAAAGAGAACCGTATGACCTCAAACTGGATACAAAACAAATACCTGCAAAGTATCCTCCACACGCCCTAGGATTAAAACCTCTTCCGCTCATCGCCCACATCCTCCATAACGACTATGAAATTTTTTGCCAAAATTGTTATTTAATATTTTGACAATTCAAGAACTCTTTCAATTCATCGCTAAAGCCACTGAATTATTATTTTTATTACTCAGGACCTAATGAAAATTGACAGACTTTCTATATAACTCGAGATTATTTGATACCAAATCTGGTACTACCGTGTCAACACGGGAAATATTTCAAGCTGAAGAGAAGGGGTAACTGAGAGGCAAAGTAAAATAGGAGTCATGTATCCTCTAAAATTTATCAGAGAATCGCAAACAACCCAATGGGTCCACAATAAAACTCAAGATATGAAAGGATATAAAGCAGTTATTAGATATTATTTGCTTATTACCAAGTATAGTTGAATCATGAAAATTATTAGGAAATTACAAAACAACGACCATAAGAGAACTCACATACTAAAAACTCCCGCATAAAGGATTCCTTTTATAGGCATACCTGTACAAGGAAGACTCAAAAGGCTGAGGGGAAGCTACTCTAAAGATCCTTTCTCTCATCCACAATCGCCTTTAACTTTCCCTCTCCAGCCTGCTCAATCGCATTACTCACGAGCTACTTGAGCTAAAGATTTCTCCCCCTACTAACTTGAGCAAACATTTAAATGGGGATAATGATTGCAAATTTTAGCCATCTTTCGAAATAGATAACTTTACATATCTACAGTTCTAGGCAATTACCGACTGCTTATCGGACAAATTGATGACATTCCAATTAATTAACCAATAGACATCGAGAGAACAAAGATCAAAGAGGATAATTCGACTGATTTTGAAACTTCAATTTTGGCTCACCACATCAATGGCGTAGAGTGAGGCGAGCCCCAAGAAAGAATTTACTTATTAGCCACATCGATCGCAGGGTTACCAAGTGCACTGTTTAGAACAGAGGCCAGGCGAACTCCCCCTGCTGCAAACGCTTTTCAAGGGAGTCCTGACAGCGCAGAAAGTACTTTTCCCCAAGTTGTGTTTCGCTGGTATAGGCGAGACCATGGGCTAAGTGATGAGACTCCCGGGCCCAAACTTCGGCCGAGGTAGACTGCCAGATCTGCCTCTCAGCCGCACTAATTTTATCCATTTGCTCCTGAGCATAATCTTGCCAGTCTAAAAACAAACGGGCGACCATATGGATGTCCCAGAGCGCGTGTAAATTCGTTTCGACCCCATAGAATTGGACTTCCACATCATTACCCCCTTTATCTGAAAATAATCCGGTATGTAATGGCTGATGAAGGTCGCCAACAAAGTGGGCAATAAACATCAGTGCTTCTGCACGCTCCGTCTTGGTGCGCGAGCGATCGGCCAATACTTCCTGATATCTTTGAATCGCCTTCAATATACAACCCGCAGGTGGGCAGTCCCTCGCCTCATCATAAGTACTCCAGTCTCGAGACAAGTTTATATAGTGAAGCGGCGCAGCCCAGTTATAAGTCTCATCAGACCTAATTCGATCAGCCCAAGTTGTGGATTCAGCTAGGTGCGGCTCACCGACTTCATCAAGGAGCAACTCTATTTCGGCGGCTACCTCCGGGTCCAGGTAATGCCATGCAATTTCTCCAACGACCCTGTGACCATCATCTCCCCAAGCGTGTGCTTGTGTCATAGCTGTGAGTCCGAATAGTGCAACCGCTATACGGGAAATTATCAATCGTATGCTCATTGGGCATGTCCGCCAGAGTGAATTTGCTGCGTACTTTAACGCCAGTATGTGACAAGTTCACGGCTGTAATAATTTATTTATATGTGCACTACATAATCGCTTCAGCTCTTAGACAGTACCCAATAAAAATCACATAACAGTCTCCACTGGAACTTGGAACCTAAGTTGCAAGAGCAAAACTCGATAATTACTTGGGCCACTTGAGTTGGCAATTCTTTAGACCAGGAAAACGCTATGAAACCTTCTCTGTTCCCGCGCGTATTGTTATCCGCGGCGATTATCTCTGCAGCTAGTATGGCGCAGGTATCTTATGCACAAGAAACCGCAGCGGGTATCCGCGGATCTATTACCGGTAGCAATGGGCAAACAATTAGCGATGCCAAGGTAACGGTAGTTCACACCCCCTCTAACAGTCGTCGGGTTGTAGAGGTGAGCGATTCCGGCCAGTTCAACCTAAGTGGCTTACGTGTAGGTGGACCTTACACTGTAACTATAGAGTCAGGCGAAGGTAATCGGGTATTAGAAAATATCTACCTGTCTGTAGGCGATACCCTGCCGCTAACCTTAACTTTAGACAACTCCAACCTGGAAGAAGTGAGCGTAATTGGCCAAGCCATAACCAATTCTCGCTTGGCTGTCGGCCCCTCTTCTCACTTTAATAGTGATGATCTGGCGAGCGCGCCTTCTGTAAACCGCGATATTAAAGACCTTGTTCGACTAGACCCACGCGTCTATATCGATGAAGCCAGTGACGACTCCATTAAATGCACTGGTGCAAACTCACGCTTCAACAGCCTGACTGTTGATGGCGTTCGCATGAATGATAACTTCGGCCTGAACGGATGGGGCTACCCGACAGAGCGTATGCCTTTCTCATACGACGCCATTGACCAGGTTGCCGTAGAACTTGCACCTTTTGATGTTCAGTATGGTGGGTTTAGCGCATGTAATATCAATGCTGTTACCAAGTCCGGCACCAACGAATGGCACGGCTCTTTCTTCTATGATTATACTGATGACGGATTCCGCGGTGACTCCTTAGAAGGAGAAGACATCGACACAGGCAGTTTTGATGAGAAGCGTTACAATGCTGCGCTGGGCGGTGCCATTATTGAAGACAAGCTGTTTTTCTTTGCTGCCTACGAAAAACTGGAAGGTGTAGCCAACTTCTACCGCGGCCCTGCTGGCAGCGGCGCAGCCACCGAAGTCCAGGGTGTTTCTCAGGAGCAGGTGAATGAAATTACTCGTATCGCCAATGAAGTTTACGACTACAATCCCGGCAGCCTTCCGTCCGGTATCCCAGAGGAAGACGAAAAACTGTTAGTCAAACTTGACTGGAATATAAATGATAATCACCGCGCCTCTCTTACTTACAACTACAATGATGGTTTCTCTATCGCAGAATCTGACGGCGATCCCGACGAACTGGAATTGTCCAACCACTATTACGAGCGCGGTGCTGAGCTGAACTCCTACGTCGTGCAAATGTTCTCTGACTGGAGTGACATCTTCTCGACTGAAATGAAGCTCGGTTATTCTGAATTAGATAATCGTCAACTTTCTCTCGGCGGCACTGACTTCGGTGAAGTTCAGATTACCACTTACAATGACCACGATAATAATGGTAGCGATTCACGTGCCACTGTTTACCTCGGTGCAGATGACTCTCGACATGCGAACAAGCTGAGCTACGATAACCTGACCTTCAAGCTAGCGGGCAAGCTCCTTCTGGGGGAGCACAACCTGACTGCCGGCTACGAGCATGAAAACTTCGATGTATACAACCTGTTTATTCAGGAAGCTGCCGGTGAGTATCGCTTCAGTAGTGTAGAAGACTTTGAAGCCGGCACCCCAAGCCGTATCACCTACGAAAATGCGACCGGTACCAATAATATTCTGGATGCTGCTGCAGAGTTCGCCTACGACATTGATACTTTATATGTTCAAGACGAATACACTTTTGCAGACGTGGACCTTACCGTTGTAGCTGGCTTGCGCTATGACCGCTATAGCAGTGATGATAAGCCTGTGGAAAACTCTGATATCACCGCTGCCTACGGCTTCTCTAACCAGCACACCATGGATGGTCTGGACCTGTTGCAACCGCGCTTGGGTCTAAGCTGGAACGTCGATGACAACCTAGAGGTTCACGGTGGTGTCGGCCTCTACTCTGGCGGCAACCCCAACGTTTGGATCTCCAACAATTATTCCAATAACGGTGTAATACAGATCGAAGCTCAGGATAGATCTGGCACCTCCCTGTTTGGTATGGATTGGACTGGCAATGGTAATCCTATCTACGATATCCCCCAGTCCCTCTATGATCAGGTTGCCAGCGGTGATGGTTACCTGGGCGGCGTAAACCTGATGGATCCGGATTTCGAAGTCCCATCTGTCTGGAAGTATGCAATTGGTGCTAGCTACGAATTCGAGTCTGGCTACTTGCTGTCTGCAGATTACCTGTACACTGACTACCAGGATGCTGCAATCATTCAAGATATCTCGCTTGAGCAAGTTGGCACTACCTTGGATGGCCGCGCCATCTATGATAGCTCCAATGACCGTAGCGGAGACTTTATGCTTACCAACGTGGACGGGGACTCTGGTTTCTCCAGCGTGTTCTCCCTTGGACTGAGCAAGTCTTTCGACTTTGGACTGAATGTAGCAGTTGGTTACGCTTTCACTGAAGCTGAAGACGTCAACCCGATGACCAGCTCTGTGGCCTACTCCAACTACACCACTATCGCGACTACCGACGCGCAAGATCCAGGTACAGCCACTTCCAACTATGTAGTACCTCACCGCTTTACTCTCAAGCTTGATTACGCCCAAGAGTTTTTTGCCGGTTACGAAACGCGCTTCACCCTGTTCGGTAGCGCCAACGAAGGCTTACCCTATAACTATACATTTGCCGGTAGTAACTTAACTGGTGTTGCGGGTTATGATAACGCGCTGCTCTACGTCCCAACCGGAATAGATGATCCCAATGTAGTGTTCGGGGATGACTTTGATACTGATGCATTTTTTGCATGGGTTGAATCAGAAGATCTGGACAGCGGCACCATGGAGCGCAACTCTCTGAATAGCGACTGGTGGACCAAGTTCGACCTGCGTATCGATCAGGAGCTGCCAGGTTGGCGTGCTGAAGATCGCGTAAATGCATACTTTGTTATCGAGAACCTGGGCAACCTGCTAAATGATGAGTGGGGCGTAATGTATCAAACCGACTTCCCACGCCATCAGCCTGCAGTTGCAGCCAGTGTTGATGATCAGGGCCGTTACGTATTTGGAGAATTTGTGGAACCCTCCGGCCAAACTCGCGTTGCTGATGCTTCTCTCTGGAGTGCCCGTATGGGTATTCGTTACGAGTTCTAATCCCACCTTTCCCCGTAAGGCCGCATTGTTTACTGCGGCCTTTTTTGTTTCGCCTTTCCAGAAACCGGTTCTCTCTTCAATAGCTGCCGAGATAATTACTTTTCTGGAGCTAAACTTCTTCACCTCAAAAGCAGTAAGGCGTAAAGGTTGAGCGATTGGAAATAAAAAAGCCGCATTTACTTACAGCTTTTTACTCAGCATTAAGGCAAGCTCTGTAAGCTAAGCACTACCCAGCCAACGCGCCAAGGTTTCCCGAAGAAGATCCTTGCTCAGAGGCTTAGTCAGAAAATCATCCATACCTGCTGCCAGGCAACGGCCCTCAAATTGCTCTTCAGTAGTACTGGTTACAGCAACAATAGGCAGGCGATCATCCGGGCGGTGCTCGGACTCCCAGCGACGCAGTATCTCGATAATCTGCGCACTGTGATCTGTATTTTGCTGGCAATCCACTAACACCAAATCATAATGGCCTTCAGACAAGCGAACTAATGCATCATCCGCATCTACTGCTATATCTACCTGGTAACCCAGGGCCTGAAGCATCTCCTCAGTCACCCACTGATGAGGCCTGGACTCCTCAACCAAGAGCAATGAGTAGTGGCGCGGCTGATCCGCCCCACCGGTAACCACTCTTCGACAGCTTCTTTTCGCACCGCCAAACAGTAATCCCACTAACGCATCGTGCAGTTCTTTACGGGTCACCGGTCGACTCAGATACTGTGCCGATGGTAAGAGTTGCTGCAAATGAGTGAACTCACTTTTCTGGCCAAAGCCGCCCAGGCATACCAGGCGACTCTCTTTATTCTTTGCCCCTTGGGACTCTTCAAAGAAAGGCGTAATGGAGTCGAAAAGAGTCGAATCCCCCATTGCCGGTACCATCATTACCAATTGGTTGCGCTCTACCGCTTGGCGCAGCAACTGCTGGACTTCGCACTCGCAACCTTCGCACCAGCGGATGGACTTTACATCCATCCCAAAAGAACGCAGCACCTGCACCAGACCTGAAATAAACAGGCCTTTCTGATGAATTAACAAGACTTCAATATCCTGTAACTTTCTGTCCGGTGTGAGGTAGGTTCGCTGGTTTGGCTCGGTGGAATACTTGATCACCACCTGATAGCGGTTGCCGTCTGGGGTTGAATGCAGTTGAAGGTAACCGCCCATTGCTTCGGCTAGGCCTTTAGCAATCGAGAGTCCGAGACCTGTAGTTACCTGGGTGGTATCCATACGGGAGAAGGCACCGAAAAGTTCGCTCTCGTCCGGCAATATCTCACCGCGCCCATCATCCATCAAAGTGATCGAGAGCTGCCCCTCTACCGTGGTGATCGGGTTATAAGATACCTCACCCCACAGCTCGCCTCTTTGGGCAATGCCAGTAGCGGAGTCCACCAGATTGCGAATCAGCTGGGCCGTTTTGCGATTATCCCCTGTCACCATCACCGGGAGATTGTCATCAATCTGGAAGTTAAATTCTAACTCCTGGCTGTGGGCCGCCCTCGCTGCAAACTTGAATGATTTTTCTACAGTCTTGACCAGGTTAAAGGGGCCCTGACGCAACCGAATATCTTTGCGAGCCACCCGGGTAAACAAGCCCACATTATCAACCAGTTTGAGTTGCTGGCTACTGGCAACCTTGGCCAGCTCTACCCATTCGCGCTGACGGTCACTCAATGGCTCAGCTTCCAGCAGCGCTAAGGCACCAAGGGAGTCAGACAGCTGACTGCGGAATTCCTGTCCGATATTAACTATGAACTCATTGGTCAGTTCAACAGCAGCTTCGGAATGCTTGCGTGCTGCTGCTAGACTGCTTGCTCTCTGTTGCAGCTCCTGCATCGCAGACAGACGCTCCCAATAGTTCTCCGATTCGCGACGGCCCTGGTGGGCAGTCAGCCAAATAAAAGCGAGGGTGAGAGTTCCGTAGATGGTCCCCAGGATCATGCCTGAGAACAGTGCCATTAGCGCTGCTGGCAGTAGCGAGGTTGCGGTGAACCAAGTCAGAAAACGATGGTAGGGAGAAAATACGGTGGTGACACTGGAGCAAAAGATTACCGAATAGATCCACAGGAAGTGGGTCTCAGGCGCAAACCCCATTAAATAGACAAAGTAAAATAAGGTAATGCCCCACCAGGCTGAGCCGATAATCGAGAACAGAAAGTAACGATTGCGCCAACGATTTGGTCCCGAGCCATACAGGTGGTCGAAGCGAAAAACGTAGTAGCCCCTAATCAGGGTTAGTACTACCAGGCCGATTCCCATTGTTAATAACAGGCGCGGAGCTTCTAGGCGCATGTCGCCAATAGAGGCTGCGATTAGAAATGCAAAAAGGGAGAGCACCATGCCGCGCCGGGTATATTTGGCTATACGCATATCAGTTGCGCGGCAAATACGTCTGTCTTTTTGAACCTTGAGTTCAGGGCGATCAAATATAGACATTGCGACCTTCCCTGAGAGACTGGGTATCCGGTGCCATTGAAGCTCCCTAGCCTATCCCGAGTACTTCAACCAAAACGGTCTTTATTAGAAATCCCAGCAATCCAAGCCCCAGAGCGAGGAACAGAATAAATGTCCCAAATCTACCAGCCTTGGAGTCTTTTGCCAGGTTCCAAACAATAAACACCATAAATAGAATTAGTGCACCGATTCCCAACCACAGGGAATACTCTTCAAACTGCTCAAATGTCATGCGTGCATTCGCTTAAAAAATTGGCGCGCATTGTACAGTGCTTAAGGGCAACTGGTAAGTCATTGGCAAAATCTAGTCGACCACCGTACCATTTGGTAAAACTATAAATTCAAGCACCCTGATAGTAGTCACCATCCTCTGAAGCGTGAGTGCCGCAACGAAGCCTGCGAACCTCTTTATCCCGGTAGCGGCTGTCATGCCAGCATCTAGGAAGTGGCTCACCAGAGAGGAAGCATAAGTCAGTTTTATCGAAGACTTCTGGGTCCTGAATCTCTTCACCCCACAAATAACGGCCTACCACAGTCAGCTCGTAGGGATTCGAAAGTGTGACGATATCAGCCACTTCTACCAAATGCTTGGTGGATATGTCTTTAAAAAGCATAGTGGCACCTTTTTCCTCGTTACTAATCCAGTATAGGGCTAAAGATGACATTTCCGCCTAAAACCACCCTACTTCTGTGGGAGGCTGCACGAATGGGGGCGTCGATATTCGAGTGTACTTAAGAGGTGGTTACTGAGGAGAAGCAGGCCCGAGTTCTATATTCGAGCCTGTCAGTAGGGAGGTTACTAGCCTTCGATCGTCAATCGAGCAGAGACCATACCTTCATCCGCAAGGGCATCTAGATTAATCGTGCGAACAGCCATTTTCTCCTGCATCAGGCGATTCAACCAGGGTTGCAAATCCTGATAACGGACTTCTTCAATCCACAATCGGATGCGGTTTTCACCCTCAGGCTCAAAGCGCTTAATCACAATCTGGTTTTGTTTGGCCGCACCAGTAACGCGCTGCAAAAGAGTACCTGAAGCACCGCCAGCACCACCACCTGCGGGCTTTATTCGCTCCAGCGTCGGGCGCTGGCCCTCCATCCAGTTAACCAGCTCACGATTTTCTTCCGCTCGCAAGCGGGACTCATCAAAGAAGCCCTTTGCCGGGGAGTACAGGCCATAAACAATAAAAATTACGGCTCCGAATATACTCAACAAACCCAAGGCTCTCTGGTCATTGGGCGGAAGTGCCTGCCATTTTTGGCGCCACTGTTCGATCTGTTCTTTCATTATATTGCTACCACCAATCTCTTCTTACGCTTGGCTGCTTTATATAAACCGCTGGCTCTAACGTAAGCGAATACGGCCTGAAACGCCTTTTTTCAACTCGTTCGCACCTAACAGGTCCGCCTTGATCCCGCCGCCAGATAGCTTGCTGACAAATGCATCGAGATCAGACAGGTTTTCTGCCTGAAGCTGCAACACCATTTCTCCACGCTGGCCATCAAAACGAAGGGACTGTAATTTTAATGCGCCCCCTTTGTGAGCAATCCAGACTTTGCTCAACTGCTGCATCTGGGTAGAGAAAGCACCACCCTGATTACCCGCGCCTTTCAGGAAACCTTCAAGCTGTCGGCGCATCTGGGCAGACGGTCGAGTATTCGGGAACAATTCCGTAAACATCGCCCGGGCCTGCTCTTCAGACTGGCTGCCCTTCCACTGATAAAAAGCACCGGCACCAACGAAAAACAGTAGCTGGATAACAAAACAAGCGGCAGCAACTTTAGCCGGGCGTATCCACCAAGCCGCAGCGCTCTTATTACTCGATAACTGATAATCTCCAGTTAGCAAGTTTGTTAGCAGCCCCAGCTTGAACCGTTCAATAAAGACTTCTTCCGCTGAGCGCTGGTTCAGCTGTAAGCCATCGCCAAACTGGGATTCCAACTCAGCAATCAGCAACCCATCCTGCTCGCCAGCCCCCAGCAGTACTACCTGTTTGTTATCGATCGGCTTACCGCTTTCAGAATCATCTTCGCCTTCGGATTCATCACCTTCATCAACTAATAGCGAACCGAGAAGAGGTTGTAAAAAATCGCGATTAACAGTTAGACCCTGCCCGGCACCTTTCCAGATATGCGCTTGGCCGCCATCCAGCCACAGGCGAATGTCACCTTCGATCAAGCTAAGTAATTCATACTCCGGCACTACAGCAGCCAGCGGCCACTGGAGCCGCTCCAACTGGGAGTGAAGCGCTTCTATTTTTTCAACATCAATGGCGTATACGCTGCAGAGATCACCGGTGCGGGGTCTGCAGGCAAAGTGTAAGTCCTCGACATCCTGGGCTAAGTGCTCCTCAACCATATAGCCAATAGCACTAGCCTGGCGACGAGCTGCCTTAGGTATAGTTTCGAGACCGCTCCATACCCAGTTACCAGGCACCATCAGTAGCGCTTTGGCGTCATCAGGAAGGTTGAGCTGAGGGAATTCTGGCTGCTCTTCGACAGTTTCAAATTCGGGATTAAATGCCAGAGAAAATTCTGAGTCCAAGGCTACTTGTTGCCAATTACCCTCTTGCCACTGATGCAGGCGCAGAGTCAGGTCAGCAGTTTCGCTCAACCGCAGCAGAACCAGAGACGTCTGAGGAGGCGCTGTAGGGGCTTCAATCTCGTTAATGCTTTTCTTTTTAAACATACAATTTCTAACTATTCGCTCTCTTCAGTGCTTTCGTACTCGAGCAACTCCTGCATCATTTGACCAGAAAAGGCCCGGCGCTGGCGCTGGCGCACCCGAACCTTGCCATCTGTACTATTCCGAACCAGGGCGGACTCCCAATACTGCCTGTATTCGCCATCGCTTCCGAGTTGGACAGCAATTCGCGCCAGAAAGTGCTGGCTTTGAAAAGTAAAAGGCCCCGAGTTAGCGATTTCATAATCTGCATATTCACTCGAGTCACTGATATAACCGCCCGACTCGCGAAGTTGCACCAACTTGGAAACACTTGCGGAAGGCTCAATCGCCTCGATTAACTCCTCAGAAGCCGTGTTGATATTCACCAGGGTTCCTGTCTCCGGGAGGGCACAAAGGAAAGGCACAAGTTTCTCCCAGTCCTCTAATTCCATATCTACTACCGATGACAACTCAGTAATATCAGTGATCATCATGTCCGGTGTTCTGTGGGCAAGTTCCCTTCCCAGGTAGCCGTCATCCTCTGTCCCCGAGGTTCGCGGGGTATCGCCATCGTCCACCCAATCTGCAATTGACTTGGCCAGGTCAGACTTGCCGGTAACATTATTCACCAGGCGCTGGAAGATCTCGAATTGATCACTATCGCTGCTATCAGACAAATTATTCACGTTAAAACATGAATGTAAGTCTTTGATATTCATGCGAATTTTGCCATTATCAGGATTGAACTGCAGAACTGGGAATGCCCAGGCCTCCAAGGCATGGTCTGCGGTTTCCTCCTCTTCCTGGTCTTCCTCGAAATCCTCCAACAGCGCTACCCGTGTCCAGGCCTCAGCCGCTTCAACAAACTCTGCCAACTGTGTGTTGGCCAACAGTGCACCGCTGCGGGAAATCGCAATCTGATCGCGCAAGATAGCGTGGGATACCGCCGCGATGGCAATCACCATCACCAGCAGTACAACAATCAGAGCCACCCCTTTTTGACGAGCCAGCGACCTCGGCATTTTTCTACCTTTCATCGCCTAACGCCCGTCATCATCATCGTCGTCAGCAGAGGAACTGTCTTCCGCTGCCAGTATCTGGAAGACACGACGGACCTCCCCGTACTGCCGGGTGACAATAACAAATTCAATAGCTTGCGGAAGCCGTATATCCGCTTCTGTTTGGGAACCGTCCGAGCTGATCGGTGGCCACTGGGCAACCCAGGCATCAGTGTCTGGGTCCAGGTATTGAAGACTTAAACTTTCGACTCCCATTAGCAGAGGCTCGGCGATGGGCGCAGAATCGGGAGACCGATCCAAGACCTGCCAGCGACTGCGCAGTAATAACCCACCTATATCGTCCTCGCCCCCCGGCCAGTGCCGGTGGTCAGGGAGTCGATCTCAAGATCCTCGGCGTATCCGATGCTATAACTCAAACGCAATAGCTCGCCCCGAGGTTCCCCGGTGAGATTTGCCGCACCAAGGCGCGTAAATTCCAACTCATCTTCATCACCACGTAACGCATGCTCATAACCGCTGTAGGCATTCTTAACAGCGCGGGCAGTTACCTGGCGAAAATCATTGTCTATACGGTACATCGCCATAGAAAAGCGACGTAGCTGCTCGGCCCTCTGGTCCACCATCTCTTCCGTGTCAAAAAAGAGTCCCAACAGCGAAAAGGAACCGACACTGATAATGGCGACAAGAACTAAAACTATGAGGACTTCAATGAGGGTAAAGCCCGACTGGCTGGAAAGGCGCAAAGACATATCAGTTACTCCTCAGCAGCCCAAGCATCCAGGGTCAGAGTTGGGTACTCAGCATCCAGGTGGCCTACTTCAATAATGATATGGCGCAAGCGCTCATTACTGGTGGCCTCCACTCGGGCACTAACCTCCCACTCCCTTTGCCCCAAGACCACCTGATCTGTTTGTTCCCCTAAAGGAGGCCAAGGAGTTTGCACGCGGACTTGGGAGAGCACTTGTTGGGCAACCCAGTTTGCCGAGAGACGATCCTCCATCACCCGCTGCTGGCCAACACTGCGCTGCATTGCCTTCAGAACACTGGCGGCAATAACCCCAAAAATAACCAGGGCTATCAAGACTTCTACCAATGTAAAACCGCGCTGGGCTCTCTTAAAATTCATCGGCCTGCCACTCTAGCTGCAATCCGTTCAGGCTGGTGTAAGAAATAGTCGCACCTCGAACGTCGTCGCCATTCTCAACAAGGTACATGGCAACTTCTACGGGAAGTACCTCTCCACTGGAGAGAGCAACAAATTGCGGAACGACTCGATCTTCATTGGTCTCTTCTGCAAATTCCGTGGATTCTGTCGACGGCAGCTCCGCCTCAGTTATCACTTCAAGGCGAACGATTTCCGGCAATTCATGGGTGGCAAAACGCGCAGCACGCCTCCCCGACGCAACCGAATCTATCGGCAACCAGGTCATTGTTTCTTGCTCAAAATGCACCACGCTATAAGTGCCCTGTTCAAAAACAACGCCGTAATGCATTTTGTCAATCAGGGCTCGATCCGCAACCAACTGCAAAAGGGCCGACAAGCGCTGGGCTTCTTTTTGCCACACGCGCCCGCCGGAATTCCCCATCGATAGAGTCGCCATGCCAGCCAGAGAGGCGATGATGACAATCACTACCAACAGTTCGATCAGCGTAAAGCCACGGCTTCGACCAATGCTATACATCAAGTGCAAATTTCAGGTGTTACAGGTCAGTAACGTAGATATCAGCAGCTTCGCCCTCACCGCCCGCTTTGCCATCGGCACCGAGGGTGAATAGGTCGTAGGCACCGGCACTGCCTGGGCTGATGTACTGATATTCATAGCCCCAGGGATCTTTTGGCGCTTTCTTCAGGTAGGGCTCAGTCCAGTTCTTCGCTTCGGGGAAGCCGGATGGGCGGGATACCAGTGCCATCAGGCCCTGATCAGAGCTGGGGTAGACAAAGTTATCCATGCGATAAAGGTCTAATGCAGTCTCGATAGCTTTAAGGTCAACCCTGGCCGCTTTCATTCGAGCTTCGCCGGTCTTGCCAAGAACATTAGGTACAACTAGTGCACCAAGCACCCCGAGAATTACGATCACCACCATAATTTCAATCAGGGTAAAGCCACCACTTTTACGTAGGGTTTTCATTTTTCTCTCCTAGTTCACTCTAACTCTGGGAACCCCAAGGGTCACGATACCCTTCGTGACCCCAATTATTTAAAAGTCACCAAATCAGTAAATTACACGATTCCCCAGACTAAAGCAGCAACATGCCCAGCAAAACTGCCGCTCCCAGCCCAACAAGAATCTTCGACGCCTCTAGCAGTGTAAAGCCGGCGCTGTTGCGCAAGGATTTCATACCAACCTCCTAAAGCAGCTACGCAATTTCTCTTTGACCTACACCTAATTTGAGCATTAAACGACCAATTCGTTCATGCTCAGAATTGGCATCATAATAGCCATAACGATGAACAACACGATGGCAGCCATTATCAGCAGCATCAGAGGTTCAAAGATACTTACAAAGGCAGTTACCGCACCCTGCAAATCCTGTTCTTGCGAATCCGCCGCACGCTGAAGCATTTCATCGAGAGTGCCCGAAGATTCACCACTTGCGATCATATAGATCATCATCGGTGGGAAATAGCCTACATCTTCCAGGGCTTTACGAAGGCTCCCGCCCTCGCGCACGCTCTTTTGAGCCGCATCGAGTCGGTCTTTAAGGAAGGTATTGGTCATTACTCCACCGGCGATACCCATGGCTTGAACCAGCGGCACACTGCTGCCCGTAAGAATCGCCAGGGTCCCTACATAGCGAGCACTCTGTGTCCCTCGCATCATCCAGCCAATAATTGGCAGCTCCAGCAAACGGTGGTGGAAACGATACCGAATTGCCGGGCGCCGCAGCATCATCACAGCGCCAAAAATGAGCGCCCCAAGTGCCGGCGGCACCAGCCAGCCCCAGGCAGAAATAAAATCGCTCATGGAGACCAGGATGCGGGTAGCCAGCGGCAAAACCTGCCCGGTGCCGGTAAATACCTCGATAACATCAGGTACCACGTACACCATCAAACCGGTTACAACCAATACACAGATAAATACCAAAACAACTGGGTAGATCAGAGCCAGCTGCACCTTCTGCCGAAATTGCTGCTGCCCTTCCGTATAGTCACCAAGGCGATCCAGCACCGCATCCAAATGACCAGAGTGCTCCCCTGCTTCAACCGTAGCGCGATAGAGTTTGGGGAATGCCCGTGGAAAACTGCTCAGGGCCAAGGCGAAACTGTGCCCTTCAAGGATTTTGCCCCGAACAGCCAATACCACGCGTTTGATTTTTTGGTTACGAGTCTGATTGGCAATGGCTCCAAGGGTTTCTTCCAGGGGAATACCCGCTCGAAGCAAAGTGGACATCTGCCGAGTTAGCAGGGCCAGGTTTTTAACACTCAGCCCAGGGCTACCAGATAGAAAGCTGGCACCGCCCTTCTCTTCTTTCTCGGTGGCTGCACTGACTTCCAGAGGCACCATACCTTTGGCGCGCAGCTGCTGCCGCGCAGCGCGCGCGCTATCCGCCTCGAGCGTACCGCGGCTCTTGCGGCCGGATGCTGCCAGCGCTGTATACTCAAAAGCTGCCACAATCAGGACTCCTGCGTAACTCGTAGTACTTCCTCAAGGGAGGTCCTACCCGCCAGTACTTTCTCTACGCCATCGTCACGGATGCTGGGGCCAAGCTTGCGGGCTTCAGCAACCAACTTGCTCTCTGAAGCGCGATCGTGGATCAATTGGCGCATCACTTCGTTGAGCGGTACCAATTCATAGATACCGATACGACCGACATAGCCACTGTGATTACACTCTTCACAGCCATTAGGCCGATAGATGATGGCTTCCTCATCGGGCCCGACGCCCAAAACCTCCCGCTCGCTGCTGTCAGCCACATGAGGTTGCTTGCATTCAGGACACAGAACTCGCACCAGACGCTGGGCAAGAACACCAATCACGCTTGACGACAGCAGGAAGGGCTCAATTCCCATATCCACCAGACGGGTTACCGAACCCAAAGCTGTGTTGGTGTGCAGGGTTGAGAGCACCAAGTGTCCGGTCAAACTCGCCTGGATTGCAATCTGCATAGTCTCCAGGTCTCGAATCTCACCGACCATCACTACATCCGGGTCCTGACGCAGGATCGCGCGAAGCCCCCGGGCGAAAGTCATATCAGCTTTGGTATTTACCTGAGTCTGCCCAACCCCTTCCAGGTTGTATTCCACCGGGTCCTCGACCGTCAGAATGTTCTTCTCACGGTTATTGATACTACCGAGGCCAGCATACAAGGTGGTGGTTTTACCGGAGCCCGTTGGTCCGGTCACCAGGATAATGCCGTGGGGATGTCCCAACAGGTCTGTCATCACGCGCAAGTCGCGATCTGCCATCCCCAGCTTACTCAGGTCCATTTTGCCCGCTTGCTTATCCAGCAAACGCATTACCACCCGCTCACCCGCCGATGACGGCATGGTGGAGACACGTACATCTACCTCTCGGCCAGCCATCAAAAGGGAGATCCGGCCATCTTGGGGCACACGTTTCTCGGCGATATCCAGCTTTGCCATTACCTTAATACGGGATACCAGCAATGGGGCCAGAGCTCGCCGGGGTTGCAGTACTTCACGAAGTACACCATCGACCCGGAAGCGCACGACGAGGCGCTTCTCAAAGGTTTCAATATGAATATCCGAGGCGCCCTGCTTGAGCGACTCGGCAAAAATTGCGTTGATCAATTTGACGATAGGTGCATCGTCTTCCTGTTCCAACAAGTCCTCAGTCTCAGGCAGCGAATCGGCGACCGCTGCAAGATCCAGGTCTTCACCCAGGCCCTCGACTTCGGAGAGGTTGCCACCCTCCCTGTTTTCATACAGACGCTGCAAAGCACCCTGGAAAACATCTTCCTCTACAGCCTCCAAAGATACAGCCGCACCACTGATGCGCTGTACTTCGGCAACCGCTGATGGACTCAGCGGCGCCACATATTGGCAGAGGGGTTTGCCTTCCTGCTCGGTTAACAGAACCTTGTGACGCTTTGCGAAAGCGTAAGGAAGGCGGCGAATTGTTGGAGTCCCTGTTCCTGTTTCAGCCGTCATTTAGCTTCTTCTACCTCCAACACCTCAACCTCAACATCCACGTCTTCTTCGACTGATTCAATGGCAGCACCATCTATAGAACCATCTACTGGCGCAGGGCTCTCGTTGTAGGTGCCTGTTGGCGGCATCAGGTCAGGTAGTACATCACCGCGGTGCCAATCCCAGATCAGGCTGGTGCGGTCTTTCAGGAATATTTGCTTCTGCTGCATATCCATGTAGCGCTTGCGCGTCTCCTCATAGCCAGCAACTTGACTACTGAGGATTCTGGGACGCAAGAACACCATCAGATTAGTTTTGCTAACACTCTTCTCAGTGTTTCTGAACAAGCGACCAATGCCGGGAATATCACCGAGGAGAGGCACTTTGGACACGGTTTCATTAACCTGATCTTCCATCAAACCACCCAGTACCAGGATCGCGCCATCATCGATCAATACTTTTGTGCGGATCTCACGCTTGCTGGTAACGATGTCGGATGCACCTTCCGCTGCAGCCGTAGCAGAAGACAAAACGTTTTCAACCTTTTGCTCGATCTCGAGAGTTACCGAGTTGTTGTTATTCACACGGGGAATCACTTTAAGAGTGGTACCCACATCTTCACGCTGAATAGTGGTAAACGGATCATCGTTACTACCAGACAGCAACTGTTCACCGGTAATAAAAGGTACGTTCTGGCCCACCAAAATCTCAGCTTCTTCATTATCCAAAGCCATAATTGTTGGTGTAGAAAGGATATTGGTATTGCTCTCTGACGCTACGGCATTAATCGCAGCACGGATATCACCGCCACTGAGGTAGCCCAGGTGCAATGCGCCAGCTCCCACCAAATCAGTCACAGGAAGTGAAAATGGGTTGGGTTCCCCATCGGAATCCGTGCCTAACTGGTTATTCCAGCCGGCAACAGCATTACTGCCGGAACCAGCAATCCAACTAATACCCAGTTCGCTACCTGTACCTTCAACTACCTCTACAATAATTGCCTCAATCAAAACCTGCGCTCTGCGCACGTCCAACCTGGCAATAACACCTTTCATGGTTTCAAGGAGAGCGGGAGGAGCAGTTAACACCAGTGCGTTGAGCGACTCGTTAACTTGAATGCTGACTTCAATATTCGCCGCTTGCTGGTCTTTCTCTGTGTTCTGGATGCTACCGCTCATACCCTCGAGGATAGGCTTCAGATCTGCTGCATTGGCATACTGGATATAAACAACTGCGGTGTTGCCTTCGCCATCCAGCGGTGCATCGAGACGGCCTATTACCGTCTTAATCTGCTGGCGGGTAACGGGATCTCCGGTCAGGAGAATACTATTGGAGCGTTCATCAACAGAAATTCGCAGCGGTTGCACTTCCTTACCCGCTTTGCCTCCACTCGATTGAAGTAGATCGGTAAGAACTTGCTTTACTTCCTTCGCAGAAGCAAACATCAACGGCACCACTTCAATATCAATAGCGCCGGCGCGGTCAAGTTGCTTCACCAGGCGAATAATCTGGTCAATATTCGCAGCGCGGTCAGCAATTATCAGAGTGTTGGTATCAGCATAGGCAGCCAAGTGCCCAGTTTGCGGAATCAGCGGGCGCAACATAGCAATCAGCTGTGAAGCGGAAATATTCTCAACCCTTATAGTGCGAACAACCAGGGATTCCGCAGGAGCTCGAGTGGCCTCATCTGCGACAGGTATCGCCTGCTGCTTGGCCAGCGCATCGGGAACTACTTTCCAGGTTCCGCCCTGTTCCACCAAACTAAAGCCATTGACTTGAAGCACCGACATAAATACATCAAAGGCTTCATTGTGTGTCATTGGGTCACCGGCAACTACGGTGACCTTACCCTTAACATTCGGGTGGACAATAATATTTTTGCCAGTGAAATCAGCAGCCCAATTGATCAGATCACGAATGTCTGCATTGTCGAGAGAAAGGGTAACCCGCTCCGGGCCCTGAGCCAGCGTTGCAGTACAAACAAAAAAACTCAATCCGACCGCAAGCAGCCGTCGATAAAACATCTTCATCATTATTTATCTGGCTCTAGTAAATGTTCAAAAAATCAAAACAATCTAGGTAGATAGTTTTTATTTAGGCTCACGCTGAGCACGACGCTCGCGGGCCAATTCACGCAGCTGTTCCATTCTCTCCCGAATGTTCTGCTGGTTCTCATCTCTTTGAGCAGTTCTTCTGGAGGAGCTGGAACTTGACGTTCTCTGTCTGGAACTGCTGACGCCTCTCAATGGTACGTTTGGCCTTCCGTCCACTTCTGGGTATGTCAGTTTTTCCATCCTGCCATTACGACGAAGAACCACATGGTCAACCTCAACAGAATAAAGTTCGGCGCCACCTGGAAGCCGATCACCGACATACAAACGCTTGGAGGGTTTACCTTTCTCCGACACCAGAGCACTGGCTTTGGTTTTATTGGAGTTGTCAAAAACACCGGATAAAACAATATTCAGCTGAGTCAGAGGAATATTTTCGAGGTCGACTTCAGGGACTTCTGTAGTCTTTTTAGGTTCAGCACGTCCAAAGAACGGCGTGCTGGGAAGACTGGCAGCGCTGGGGGGAGGAGCACCTCTCGGGCTTTTGCGCTCCGCGAGCAGGGATTCCTGAGGATCGCTTGGGACCAATAGGGAGCCATAGGCAAACAAATTGCCAGACAACCACAACAGGCCAATAGCTGACGCCGCCATAGTGCCACGGGAGAGACCTTTGCTCGACTCGCCCTGGGCAAACTTATTGCCAATTGAGCCAACGGCTCGCGCTAGAGGGGACATGAACATACCCACATACAAGTTCAACTTTCTGAGGTTATTGGTTTTTGACGCCTATTTTCTTGCCTCAGCCCGGGAAAGGCAACGCTCTTTCAAGTTAAACGCCGCAAACCCTCATTTCGTCCCTTAAATTGCACACTAGTTCCGCAGGTTGTCACCAAAAAACGAAAAAAGGCGGCATGACGCCGCCTTTTTCAATGCCCGCTAGTATAGCAATCGGGCATTACAGCTTTGTTTCAAGCTCTGGTACAGCTTCAAACAGGTCAGCTACCAGACCGTAGTCAGCAACGGAGAAGATCGGTGCTTCTTCGTCTTTATTGATGGCTACGATAACTTTGGAGTCTTTCATACCTGCCAAATGCTGGATTGCACCGGAGATACCAACGGCAATATACAGGTCAGGAGCAACGATCTTACCGGTTTGCCCAACCTGCATGTCGTTAGGTACGAAACCTGCGTCCACAGCAGCACGGGAGGCACCAACTGCAGCGCCCAGCTTGTCGGCCAGCTTGTACAGCATTTCGAAGTTTTCACCGTTCTGCATGCCGCGACCACCAGAAATGACTACGCTCGCAGCGGTCAGTTCAGGACGATCGGATACGGCCAACTCTTCGCCGACAAAAGAGGAAACACCAGCGTCATCCGCGATATCTACAGACTCAACCGCTGCACTTCCACCTTCAGCCGCCACGGCGTCAAAGGCAGTGGTACGTACAGAGATTACCTTGATGGCATCGGAGCTCTGTACAGTGGCAATGACGTTACCCGCATAAATCGGGCGTTTGAAAGTATCTGCACTTTCAACAGCAACGATGTCGGAAATCGGCTGTACATCCAGCAGCGCAGCAGCGCGTGGCAGCATGTTCTTGCCGGTAGTAGTGGCTGGAGCCAGGATGTGACCGTAATCTTTGCCCAAGTCCGCTACCAGCTTGGCAACGTTCTCAGCCAGCTGGTGCTCGTATGCGGCATTATCTGCCAGCAGTACCTTGGAAACGCCTTCAGCTTTAGCAGCAGCTTCCGCTACAGGGCCGCAGCCAGATCCGGCAACCAATACAGCAACATCACCACCAATAGCCTTGGCAGCAGCGATGGTGTTGAGCGTGGCGCCCTTCAGTTCGGCGTTGTCGTGTTCAGCAATAACCAGAATGCTCATCAGATTACCTTCGCCTCGTTTTTCAGTTTCTCTACCAGTTCAGCAACGTCGGCAACCTTAATGCCTGCTTGACGCTCAGCCGGCGGCTCAACTTTCAGGGTTTTGGTGCGGGGAGTAATATCAACGCCCAGCTCATCCGGGGTCGTGGTATCGAGAGGCTTACGCTTTGCCTTCATGATGTTAGGCAGGGAGGCGTAACGCGGCTCATTCAGGCGCAGGTCAGTAGTAACAATGGCAGGCAGTTTCAGTTCAACAGTCTGCAGGCCGCCGTCAATTTCACGAGTTACCTTAACAGCGTCGCCTTCTACGGCAACTTCAGAGGCGAAGGTACCCTGCCCCATGCCAGTCAAAGCACCCAGCATCTGGCCGGTCTGGTTGTTATCGCCATCGATGGACTGCTTGCCCAGAATTACCATTTGAGGCTCTTCTTTCTCAACAATCGCTTTCAGGCATTTGGCTACTGCCAGAGGCTGCAGCTCAGCATCGGTCTCAACCAGGATACCGCGGTCGGCACCCAGGGCCAGTGCAGTGCGGATTTGCTCTTGGCATTGCTTGGAGCCCATGGAAACGGCGACTATCTCGCTGACAACGCCTTTTTCCTTCAAGCGCACCGCCTCTTCTACTGCGATTTCGCAGAAGGGGTTGATAGACATTTTGACGTTGGCTGTATCAACGTCAGAGCCGTCCGCCTTGGGGCGAACCTTGACGTTGTAGTCAACAACGCGTTTCACAGCTACAAGAACTTTCATGGAAATCCCGTCTCAAATATGCTTTTTAACAGCCGCGACTGATAATTCACGTCGCGAACGGATACGGTGTTCTGGTCAAACAAGTGTTTGAACGGCGTGTATGGTGGCGGTTCTATAGCGCAAAATCAATAGTCAAATGGAAGTCCCTCCTGCCATTCACAAAATCTATTTCCGGGAATAAGAACCGCCTATCCACCCCCAGTAAGCCGTTGAAATACAGCGCATTTGCCATAGCAAATGAATAGTCATGCAATTGGTAGGGTTGATTAAACGCCTATATAATCCGCCAGCAATATAAATGATAAGGCCGGATTGGCCGCAAAAAAGTTGAATACAACTGCTGAGGAGAGTGCCGTGGAACGCGAATCAATGGAATACGATGTAGTGATCGTGGGTGCCGGCCCCGCTGGATTGGCCGCGGCCTGTCGTATTCGTCAGCTCAATGAAGACGTCTCTGTATGTGTCGTGGAGAAAGGCTCAGAAGTAGGAGCTCACATCCTATCCGGTGCTGTATTTGAGCCCACCGCCCTGAATGAACTCTTCCCCGACTGGAAAGAACGTGGAGCCCCCCTCAATACTGAGGTAAAAGGCGACGACATCTACGTCCTGCGCAGCGAAGAGAACTCTATAAAAGTCCCCAACATGTTTGTGCCCAGCACCATGCACAACGAGGGCAACTACATTATCAGTCTCGGCAACCTGTGCCGTTGGCTGGCAGAACAAGCCGAAAGCCTGGGAGTGGAAATCTTCCCTGGCTTCGCCGCTGCCGAAATTTTGTACAACGAAGATGGCTCTGTAAAAGGTATCGCTACTGGCGATATGGGCATCGGCATGAACGGAGAGCAGAAAGACTCTTACATGCCAGGCATGGAGCTGCATGCCAAATACACTCTCTTCGCTGAAGGTTGTCGCGGTCACCTGGGCAAGCAGCTGATCGAACGCTTTAAGCTAGACGAAGATGCCGACCCACAACACTACGGCATCGGTATTAAAGAGATTTGGAAAGTCCCTGTGGACAAACACCAGCAAGGCCTGGTTGTTCACACTGCTGGCTGGCCGCTGGAACAAAGCTCCACCCACGGTGGCGGCTTCCTTTACCACCTCGAAGACAACCAGGTTGTTGTCGGCTTGATTACTGACCTCGCCTATAGCAACCCCCATGTGAGTCCATTTGACGAGTTCCAGCGCTATAAACACCATCCGGTAATCAAGAAGTACCTGGAAGGTGGCGAGCGCGTCGCCTACGGTGCCCGCGCCATAGTAAAAGGTGGCCTTCAATCCCAGCCGAAAATGACTTTCCCTGGCGGCCTGCTGATCGGTGATAACGCCGGCACCCTGAACTTTGCCAAGATCAAGGGCAATCACACCGCGATGAAATCCGGCATGATCGCGGCTGAGTCTGTCGTTGAAGCCCTCGCTGCTGAGCGCAACAGCGAAGAGCTGACCGACTACACCACCAAGTATCGCGATAGCTGGGCCTGGAAAGAGCTGCACATGCAGCGCAACTTCGGCCCTGCCCAGCACAAATGGGGCAACATTCTGGGATCTGCCTATGCATTTGTGGATATCAATATCTTTAAAGGCAAGCTTCCCTGGACCCTGCGCGACACCAAGGCTGACCACGCCCAGCTCAAACCTGCTGCTGACTGCGCAAAGATTGACTATCCGAAGCCCGACGGCGTACTCAGTTTTGACAAGCTATCTTCCGTGTTTATTTCCAATACTAACCACGAAGAAGACCAGCCTTGCCACCTGACCCTGAAGGACCCAGAAGTTCCGCTGAGTCACAACCTGCCGATTTACGATGAACCCGCGCAGCGCTACTGCCCTGCCGGTGTTTATGAGGTTATTGAAGACACCAACGGTAAGCGCTTCCAGATCAACGCTCAAAACTGCGTACACTGTAAGACCTGTGACATTAAGGACCCAACCCAAAATATTGTTTGGGTAACCCCTGAAGGTGCCGGCGGCCCCAATTATCCAAATATGTAATTGGGTCTACACATAAAAAATGGCGCCGATGGCGCCATTTTTTATTGCTTGAGAACGCATATTTTCATGCACTTAATCCAAGGCACAGCCAGCTGGCCTCCCTAGAATTTGTACTGCGCGCTCAATGCGAAAGTCTGCCCAACCTCCTCTTCAAAAACGGTGACACCCTGCCTCTCAATTTCAATGGCTTCACCCAAAAGGTTCTGCACTTTCGCCTTCACCGTCACCTCATCAGTTGGATACCAGAAGTAAGTCAAATCCAGAGAGTGGAATGGCTGCTCAAATGAATCGGGATGAGGATCTCGCCCCGCTTTGTAAAGGCGCTCACCAAATACGTTGTAAACCAAGCTGGCAGAATGGTTCCCGTCCGGGCTGTCAAAACCGAGCAGCATATTAACCACATAATCAGAAGCCCCTGTCATTTCGCGGACTGCATTAGTCGGTGCATCAGCCTCATCACCGGCAACAATTTCCGAGTCTTGAAGCGTAATATTGCCCTGCAGGAAGAAGCTATCCATTGGGTCAGAGATAAAGCCAAGGCTTTTCATACCCTCTATTTCTATACCGGTAATCTCACCAGACTCAGCATTTATAATCTCTCGCGCAACATTGTCATCACTTGAGGCAGCTTCAAAAAACTCAATAGGATTAACAATATCCTTATAGAAAGCCGAAATAGTCAGGCTATCGCCGCTATCAAAAAACCACTCTGCGCGAATATCGTAGTTGTCGATCTCCGACGGCCGAACACTCGAATTCCCCCTGATCTGATCATCAGTGTGCGGATCTATATAAATAGCGTCGGTAATTTCACGTAAGTCGGGCCGAACAGCGGTCTTGGATGCACCGAATCTCAACTGGAATGTCTCCGCCCAAAATGACCCCATATAGGTCAAGGATAATGAAGGATAAATATCATCATCCGTATATACCGCTTCAGCCAACTCCTCGGGGTCATTCGTAATCTGTGGTTCACTTTGCGAGAAACTATAGGGGTTCCACTCTAAAGCAGCTTGACTATAGTCCTCCCATCGGGCCCCAGCTGAAATACGCCAGGTTTCCTCAAGAGTCCAATCGAATTTACCGTAGATCGCATCTGTCGAAGTAGCGGCCAAATAACTTTGCTTGTTACTACCAGACTTGGCAAAAACAAAATTATTCTCATCATCGGTAATATTGGTATCACTGAACACATCACCCAGAGGGTCATCAAGAATTGCGCTATCAGCAACACTGAAGATATCCAATCCGAACTCGGTTTGCTTATAGGAGCGACCTTTCTCAATCCGAGCAAATCCTCCACTCAACTCCAGCGTGGACGAGGAAAATTCAACAGGCAATGTTGCAGACCAACCGTAGTTTCGAACCTCATCCTCCAGCTCAGTAAATCGGAAGCTAGCGCTCCGCGAAGCAATATCCACTGTTGAACTGAGAACTTCACCTGTTTCCGGATCGGTTTCGGTACTCGCAATAACCTCAACTTGGTTAGGGATATCTGTCATCGCCGTTGAATCGGAGTAGAACCAGTCAACCACCAAATCCTCAGGCACCCAACTTAGGGAGCTGACGGACAGCAGGCCTTTTGTTTCTGGACCAAGAGAGTGACTTCCCTTTATTTGATGAAGCACCAGCTCCCGCTCTTCATACTTCAGGTCATAATTTCTCGATCCAGCGCCATCAGACAATAGACGATTTGAGTCAAAGTAATCCCTGATTGAAGTCTCATCGTCCGTATTCCTCAAATACAAACTGATACTCTCAACCGAATGCTCGTCCGCAAAACGTATACCTAGGTTTAAATTTCCACTGATATCTACGGAGTAAGTAGACTCGGTTCGACGGTCAACCTGCTCCTGTGGGTTACCGTAGTCACGAATAGTGCGCTCACTCTCCCTCCACTTACTCTTGTAGGAGGCTCCAGCCAGGAAACCGAACTCCCAATCGTCCCCGTAGTAGAAGCGATTCCCTACACTAGCCTTGTAGTCTTGGTCAGGATCGCTAGATTCCTCTTTAATAGAAATATCACGATTCAAGCTTAGGGCGAGTTCCCTATTTAGCGCTTGAGCCGCCTTTTCCGCCTCCTGGTTACTTGAATACTCATTCCCCTCAGCAATCAAGGTATCACGGATATCCGCAACTGAAATATTACCCTTGAAGCGTTGCAGTGCCGCAGATATCTCACCCGGCATCGCCCTGGTACCATCATCAGCACCCCAAATATCATCATCTCCACCGCTGTAGCTGAGCACATCACCATTGACTTCACTATTGGTGCCCGTACCAACTTCAATAGCGTAAGTCAGATCATCAGGTATCCCTTTGGTGCGGATATCGACATTACCACCTCCAAACGAGGCAGACTTATCAACTGAGTAGCTCTTCTGTACCGCTAGCGATTCCACGATAGAGGTCGGGAATAGATCTAGTGGGATGACATTTCTGGTCAGATCCGGGGATGGCACCGTCGAACCATTGAGAGTTGTACTTGAATATCGCTCACCCAAGCCCCTTACGTAAACGAACTTGTCACTTACCAGGGATAATCCGGATACTCGTCGCAGCGCTGCGGCTACGGTAGAGTCCCCCACCCTGCTGATCATCTCAGCCCCGAGGATATCCGTAACTACCTCCTCCTCCAGGCGCTCGCTGATTAGGACTTCAGCAGAGTCCTTCAGCCGCCCCTGGACTACAACCTCTTCAATCCCAGGAGTGGCACTATCAACCAGTTCAGCATCCTGTGCATACACTCCAGCTGCAAATGTGGAGCCCGCAGCTACCGCCAAAACAAGCGGCGCCCTTTGAAATCTTTCGCACTTAACCATCTCTCAGGCCTCTTTTCATTCCTAAGAATCACGGTCTTAAATCAAATAAGGCGCCGACTCCATCAGCGAAGGCGGCGCCTTAATTGATTGGGATTAGCATCCCCAACCGCTACCTCGATCTATTACTCAAACCAGAGAGGTTGAGCGCGATCACCCTGGTGAAGACCGTAAGTCCAACCCTGAGTCCAATCGGTACCATCCTGCTCAAGCGCACCCAAATAGGCACGACCCAGTTCGGCAGAAACCGTAGGTGCAACGCCATCGATCACTTGAGCAGATGCATCAACTGTGAACATTGCAGGGGAACCGCCGAGCAAAACAAAGTCAGTATCGGCATTAGAGGTTGGATTAACTTCACCGGAGATAGTGGCAAATTGGTTACCGCTATCCACAGCCCAAGTCTCAACATTGAAGCTGTCTTCATCGGTTTTAGTGCGATCTTCACAGGCGAAAATGTTGGAAGTCAGAGCCACCTCAGTCCCAGCAGATGCTTCGCCGCGAGTTTGAGAGCTCTCAATACGCAGGCAGTAGTTATCGCCGGCCACGCCAGTCTCATCAGCAAAGAAGGAGGCCACAACTATAGAATTAGTGATCATTGGATAAATACCCTCACGCAGGCGCCAGCCTGCACCGGGGTCATGAGTACCCTCTTCTTGAGCGGAAACAATACAGGTCAGCCCGTCAATTACTGGTCGACTGTTGAGACCCTGGCTGATCAAGGTGGAATAATCAGCTCCATCACTATATGAACCGATGCCATCGGCCTCTATACAGTGATTGCCGTCAGTCTCACTTTGAATCACCAAAGCATTGGTAATACTTCCACGATAACCTTCATCAATATCAATGGAGTCATCGCGAACGTAGAGTGCAACATAATTTTCGACATCTACAGCGCCACCGAAGAACTCGATACCGTCATCGTAAGTTGAGTATGTTTGAAGGTTACGGATCGTTGTGCCATTACCTACAGCATCAAAAGCAATTCCGTTCAACTCATCACCACTAGCAACTTCTGCGCCAGTGTGTTTGACAACAACGTACAAAAGCTCTCCCGAGTTATCGGCATTGTTGTCACCGCCGTAGTAGGAAGTATTGTCATCAGTGGATCCTTCAGCAGCTACGTGACACTCGCCATCAAGAGTCAGATCACCACCACCAATAGAACCTGTATATTGGCATTTGTTCGTTACACCAAAGCCATTAATAACCATTCCACCCCACTGTGAAACATCCTCCGGACCTACAGTGCCAAGAACATCAGTTTCTGACGTAAAAGTGATGGGAGCTGTTTCTGTACCGCGAGCAAAGACTTGCGATCCACGGTTTACAACCATAAATGCTGAATTATCTTTAAAAGCGATAGTGGCGCCCGCCTCAATTTCCAGTTTTACGCCGTCACCACCCTCAGAAATACCGGCTGCTGCTAGGTCAGAATCGCTGGAGTAACTTTCTCCAACAAACAAACTGCCGCTAAAGACATGAGCTCCATTGCTATCCAGCGCAGTGAGATATAAATCTTCAGTTAATGGGTTTGCAGCAGAAACAAAATCAGTTGCGTAATAGCAGTTACCACCGCTAAATTCACCTTGTACACTTGAACTTTCTATAGTGGCACATGGATTTTCATCAGTGGAACCTCCGCCAGGATTTGTCACTGAATTATCTACCGAGTTGTCCACCGAGTTATCTACTGTTTCCGGCTCGATACTCACACCGCCACCGTCACAACCCGCTAATAGCGCAGCAATCGCAGCTGCCAGTAAGAGCTTATTCTGTACTCGCTTCATGTTTCCCCCTATAGGAATTTCAATCCAAAACTTTAATTGCTTCAACTCCGCCATTTTTAAAAAAATAAATGACAACAACCAAGCAAATAAAAACTATATTTTTTGTTTCGCCGTAGCGATTTGGACGGAGGGAAGTTTAGAAATGCACTGTTGCGGATTTGTTACTTATTTAGATATTTCCGTAAATTATCGAATTAATATTCGATTCCTTTCAGAACAAATACACTTATATTTCCATAAGATTTCAAACACTATTTTTTTAATAGAAATGAAATACAGCAACACCACAAATAAATAGTACGGACATGTATGTTCCCGGGCTATTTTCCGGACTCAGGCAAGCACCGGCGCAATCAAGTATAAACCCCATAGTGCTAATCAAAATAAAGAAGTGATAGTGGCATCCACTAAACAGTTTGATACCAAAGATATAAATAAGGAAAGTTCGTCGAGAGAGTAAGGTCAGGTGCTATAGAGTCAAGCAAATACTTTCTAAACTCGAACAGTGAAGAGCAAGGCTATAAATTAAAGCCCCAGCTACAAATCAGCGCTGAGGCGCGAGGAATCCGCCAGCAGGAACCTGGAGCTATCTAATTGCAAGAACCCAGCAGGAAATCTTTTCCGTCACTTTGCACAAAAAGCTTATCGGTATCGCGACCCCCTTCAAGCGCCCAGTCTACCAACTGGTAAAAAACATCACGGGAAACGCGAGCCTGTAACCCCCCTCGAATCTCCAGATAAGGGATTGGCTGCGGCGGAGCACCAAAGTCTCTCAGTTGCCACTGCCCCTCTTCCGACAGCTCAACAACGTCGCCCACATTTGTGGTGAAAAGTAGCTGCTGATGAGTACTTCCGGGGTTGCGGGCCACCTGAGTAATTACAAATGGAACATCCTCCACTATGATTCGCAGCTTTTCGACAGGGGTGACAAGGAAGTATTCATCCCCCTCACGCTTCAAAATGCTGGCAAACAATTTCACAAGAGGGTGACGACGAATCTCTGTTCCCTCGTGGATCCAACGGCCATCAGATTTGATGACCATATCCATGTCCCCACAAAGCTCTGGGTTCCACCTTTCTACAGGTGGATGCCCATGAAATTCAGCCTGTAATTTTTGCAGCTGCTGGAACAGGGGCTCAGCCAAGGGCGGACCCCGCAGAATCGCTGTGATGGCTTGTCTGGCTTCCCTCTGGCGTTTTGCGAGAGGACATATCACCGATATGCACACCCACATCCATAATAAACTCCATCAAACCTTCCCTGTCCTCTATGACATTGGCAAAAGACTTGGAGTGATAAAGCTCTACCGCCCCTTGCACAAGCGCCCAGTATGTTGAGTAATAGAAGTATGCAGGAACGTTCTTCAGCATGCCCTGCTCCATACGGCGCTCAAAGACCCGATTGAGAGAGGTGGCATTGGAATTACGAATATTGTGGAGCTCCGCAATCATTTCTGGAGCCAGGTTCAACGCGATAATCTTCTCCTCCAGGCGCTGGAAGAGTCTATCTTTGCCAGGATCGGCCATACGAGATTCAAAATAGGCGCGGGCTGGAGCGGTGATATCACCTTGCTCGGCCAAGGCTACAGCGGTCTTGAGACGTTCAGCGAGGGATTTTTCATAATCCATCAGCAAACGCATGTAGATTTCTGTCTTGGAAATGAAGTGCTTGTAAATCGTGCCCTTACCGATATCCACACGCTCGGCAATCTGTTCGACCGTGACTTTCTCTTCACCGTGCTCCAACAGAAGCTCCAGAGCCGCATCCAGGATACGCTGCTCCCGCGCGCGGAACCGCTGAACCTTCTCTTTTGCCTTATCCATACTTCCGACCTTCTTTGCCCGTAAAAATGGGGACTGAAATTGACTATTCATTCATGAATGATAGGCAATTCAAGTCGGTTGGAAAAGTAAATCGGGGAATTAGACTGCCTAATATTAAAAATATTAGGCCATTTTGCTCAAAATTTACCCAAAATGAGCCAATTTTAAGCTGAGAGCAGACCTTTTATTTTAGCATGTGGTGACGCTTGGCGAGCCCAAGCATTGCACATAACACAGAAAATTCGACGATTGAGTGATTGCGGGGTAGTCCATTACCCCAATACTTCCGAATGAAATCAAGAACTACACCAGAACACAAGAAGCCACTATTAAACGGACTTCAGCTTTAGCTCCAACAGAGGCGCGACTACATCGTTGTCCTGCGTGCGTATCCAGAGCATTTCCTCCTCTGAGTAGAGCTCTGCAACAATCGCATTAGCTAATTCACAATCATGAGAAATCAAATGCTGCGCCAACCACTCTGCAGCAAAGGTACGTTTTTTACCGAGCGTACCCTGTGAACGCTTGTACAGGTTTTTTACTGCCTTGCGCGCATATTCTACTGAGGCGATTCCCGGAGTCGCTTCAACCATCTTGCGATGCAACTTTTTGCTTTTCTGCTCGATGATATAAGGAAGCACTTGGCCAGAAACATAGTCGTGGGCGACCGATCCTTTACAAGGACAGCTATACGACTTCCTGTTTTCGTAGATTTTTTTCAGAGCATTGAGGTGATTATTGGTCTTGTATGCGGATCGGGCCGCCAAACCAGCGTAACCAATGGACAATGCTGTTCCAGCAACAACCAAACCAATACCCGTCGCAGAAGTCGCAGCCGCTGCACCGGTAGCCAGGCCGGTTAGTGTGGCACCTGTAGCCGTCTGTGCACCCCACACCCCATAATAAGCAGCAGAGCCAACCCCTCCAGCCACAGCCTTTGCGGTACGGTGCCGACTGACAACCTTGCCGAAATTCAGTGGTGGACGTATATCAATATTGTTGTGTGGCACCTGTGGTATCTCCTACTTCTCTTATTCAATCTTTGTTGGATAGCTGCAAACGAATTAGTCCAACTGTCCCAACAACTATTGGCGCTTTATACCACAGAAATAAGTAAGAATTCGACAAGTCGCAATAGTCAATAGCACAGAGTTTCAACTTGACTGAAAAAATCAGTAGCTAGCGTATGGAAAAGAGCTGGATAGCTATACGAGGTGGCACCTGTGACCAAAATGGGCCTAACGTTCAAAATATGAATGGGGTTAAAGGGATTTGCTGTTATTATCCTTTTGATTAAGAGCGCAAAGCTCCCCATCTGCAAACTCTGTTAAGTGGAATAGGTAACGGGCAAAATCCCTTATGTTGGAAAAATTAGGTAAGTTATTGGATGTTGAAGAGCTGGATCGAAATCTCTTCCGCAGTCGTCATCACGTTGAAAATTATCGTAAAGTGCTTTTTGGCGGGCAAGTTCTGGGCCAGGCACTGATGGCAGCAACTCGTACCGTTGAGCATCGCCTACCCCACTCCCTGCACGCCTACTTCCTCCGCCCTGGCTCTAGTGAGCTGCCGGTGATCTACGAAGTAGACCCAATCCGCGATGGAGGTAGCTTTACCACTCGTCGCGTAGTCGCCAAGCAGCGCGGGCGCGCGATCTTCAATATGTCCGCCTCCTTCCAAATTCGGGAACCCGGATTTGACCACCAGGCCGACCTGCCTTGTGTCGAGATTCCCTCTCCTGAGAGCCTGAAAAACACCCAGGAGCTGGCCCTGGAAGCTGGATTGGTTAGCCCGCAGTACGATCAGCGGCGCTATATGATCGATTTTCGTCCGGTAGACCCGCAAAGCTACTTTGGCGCTGAAACCCGCGAAGCCAAATGCATGTTCTGGCTGCGGGCAGAGGGCGAGATGTCGGACGACCCGATGGAGCACCGAGCAGCACTTTGCTATGCATCCGATATGGGACTCCTGGGTACCTCCCTACAGCCGCACGACATATCCTTATTCGATCCCCAATTGATGCCCGCGAGCGTTGACCACGCGATGTGGTTCCACCGCGATTTCCGCCTGGATCAATGGCTTCTCTATGTAACGGATAGCCCTTCGGCAACCGGTGCCAGAGGCTTTACCCGCGGCCAGATTTTCACCCGCGACGGAACGCTGGTAGCGTCTACCTGCCAAGAGGGACTGATTCGACAAATAAAAAATTAAATCAGTGGTTTACAGCCGAAAAATTGCTGCTATAGTGCCGCCCCTTCGCAAATGATGCGAAACAAAAAACGGTGAGTAGCGCAGCCTGGTAGCGCACTTCGTTCGGGACGAAGGGGTCGGAGGTTCGAATCCTCTCTCACCGACCAGATTTTCAAAGCCCGCTTTTAGCGGGCTTTTTTGTGCCTGAACTCTTTAGCTTGAGCTGACGATAAGCCGTTCAGATTACCCCTCACTTTCCCCCAGTGCATCGCACCAGGAACAGTACAAGCAACTCCTGCATGTTTACCTTGCCGGGCTTAATGCGGAAGCGCACTAAAAAGTTAAAAGCGATGGGGACAAATAAAGAATTAGCTTCAGAAGTACCGAAGAGGCACGAGGCTTTGAGCATGGCTGGCTTAGCTATTTACACCGATAAGCAAGTAAGAGATAACACCCTCAAGGCAGCTGTGTAATTGCCCATGTAAGCCTTTAAAGTAAAAGCGCTACCAGGAATGAAATCATAAACACGAAAAAGCCCGCATAAGCGGGCTTTTTCTTTTTATATGGTCGGTGAGAGAGGATTCGAACCTCCGACCCCTTCGTCCCGAACGAAGTGCGCTACCAGGCTGCGCTACTCACCGAGGCCGCGAATACTACTCATCCATTTTTCAAAGATCAAGTAATTTTTGGCGCGAATGTCATCATTGATCATTTTGCCGACACAACCGATCTTTGAGTTGTCCTCAAAGGCAGTCTAATCCGCATTATAGCTGGACCTCCCCGGCTCCAAGCGCCTCTTTCTACACTGGAGATTCAAGCTTTACGGTTGCTAGTAATTGCCCCAATCTCCGACATATCCATTTAGTCTGCCAACTAACAACCAATCCCTTACTCGTCCTGGGGTCGAACACTTTCCACCGATTTAGCCACTCTCTGAAACCCTCTTCACGTATACGGCAAACTGTGGTCGCCAAAGAAATACCGATATTATTTCTATCCACTTTCTTGTATTTACGTATCTTCAACGACTATCAAGTACTTTTAGTTTTGAGTGCACACGTATAAAAAATGCAAAGCTCTCCACAGAGGATACAAGAGTTTGGAGCAGAAAAAACCAAGAAGGGCATACAGTGCGAGGCAATAGCAAATTACATTGAAAAGCTGCTAGATATCGTTTTTTGATATTTTGAGTAAGTAGATCTTTACATAAAAGCGAACTGACAAGCTCGTTAAGCTGCTTTTCCAAGACATCGATATAAACAGTTACCTTTAAATTCCAGTTCGCTATTTACGGATATTTCTACAAGTGCCGCTATTTTTCACCGGGCACCCGAGGGGATTTTCCCCGAGCCCTAACACCAATACAAGGGAGCAGCACCCTGCACGCCACAAGAATATTAACCACTCATTTAAGTAGAAAATCCCGAGTAAGACTTTATTTTTTAAAAAATATTCCTTTTGGGAAAATTACAGAATTTTAAGAAAAATGGTGACTACAATTGCGCCCCCATTACCTTTTTGTTTCCCGCTCCATTTTTTTTCAAACTTTCCCTGTGCTTCTGAAAAGCTTCTCTATACTCAGATCAGCCGGCTGAGTGTCCGTCGCAAGATGCAACAACTCGAAAGCTCATTACCGATTTATTATCAGCAGGCTGATCCTAAAAACGGGGCTCTATCAAGCTCCAAAATTCTCACCCGTAAACCATGAAATAACCTGGGCGATAGCCCCCTATCGTCATTGGTCTACTCGAGGAGTACGTTCATGTACCAACCATATGCATATGCTCAAGGGATCTTTGGACAACCACAAAACTATGCCGTACCTCCGATTAATCCGGTCGTCGGACTCACTCCCCCCAGCCATACCTACCGCTTCAACAGTTAGCACCACAAGGATTGCTGGGAGAGTTTATTAGCCGTGCAGCCCCGGTAGTTGGTGGCATTGTCGGTGGACCACAAGGTCAATTGATCAATGCACTCGGCGGATTGGGCCAAGTACTGCCCTTCCAGGCCGCACCGCAGCTTCCACAACAGTTAGCGCCCCACATTCCTCAGCAGCTTGCTCCACAAATTCCACCTCAGTTCGCTCATCAGTTTGCCCCCCAAAACTATCTCAGCGAATTGATAAACCGCGCGGCCCCAGTTTTGGCCAATTACATCAATAACCCTCAGGCACAGCTAATCAATGCAGCCGCCCAACTAGGGCAGCTCTTACCCTATCAAGCCGCTCCGCAACTGCCACCGCAAGGTCTCCTCGGTGAGTTGATTAGTCGTGCCGCACCTGCTCTTGGCAACTACATTGGCGTACCTCAACAAGGTCAACTCCTTAACAACTTGGCGCGCCTCAACCACCTGCTGCCCTACCAGGCCGCACCGCAATTCACGCCACACCTCGTTCCTCAGACCTACATCGGCCAACCGGTAAATCAACTGGCACCTGTGGCTCCGGAGCAGTATGGATCGGTTCCCCCGCAGGCTTTTGCACCACTGAGCCAACCGGTGCCATTCCAGGCTTTCCCGCAACCACCTCAGCAACCCCTCCAGAATTTGAGTGGCATCGGGCAGCCACTGCCCTATCAGGCAATGCCGCAATCCAACTCAGCCTTTCAGCAACAGGCTTATCTGCACTAAAAATGCAAAAAAAGGGGCTTCACGCCCCTTTTCCTGGGGGTGGGTTCGACCCTGCCCTATTTTGGATGGCGCAGTCACAATGAGAAGAAAATGAAGAAGTTTGAGCAATATGTAGCCGTACCAAATCGTAAGGTATCAGCTAGCACTCTGGAGCTAGAGGAGCTGGTGAAGGAAGCTTCAAATTGCCCCGATGTTAAGGACGTTACTTTGCGCAAAAGCAACGTCACCCTTGTGGCTACACCCGATGCCGTCGACGACCTAAGAAAGAAATTGAGAGGCAAAGTAATTATTGATCCGGATCAACCTGTCCACCCTCTCAATTGAGACTGAAACCCACTCGATTCACCACTTTCAGACGTTTCACACGCGTACTAAATCAGTACCGCACTGAAAGCGAAGGAACATGAACATGACTGAATCCCGACAAGAAAAGGCCGCAGGAGAACCTTCGGTCGAGGTTGCAGAGAAAGTCGAGCTACTTATTTCACCCCGCCGCAGCCTGATGGCTAAATCCATGGGCGTGCAGCCATTGAGCTCGGGCTCAATGCACCATGTGATTTCCACTATTGCCAGGCAGGCAGGTTGTGAGGTGCTTCGTGAAATACGCCCCGGCAGAAAACTAAAAACGCTGTCTTCCGCCGATGAGGCCACCAATATTTACAAAGTCCGTATGGATGTGGATGCTGCTGCGGCACTTTACCAGACCACACCACCAAACGTCGCCGTTGAACTGGACTCACTTCTCTCTTACGGGCAAGCGAGCTATTCACCGACCTTTTCCGCAGTTTTTGCACAGCAACCCGGACTATTGCGCGAATACCACGTCCAGGCACAGCAGGTGCACTTCCGCGTTATCGGTGCAAAAGGTGAGCCCATACGCGACGCGCAAATAATTGTTGAAAGTGCGGGCTTTCCTCAAGAAGGGGTCACCAACAATAAAGGGGAAGTCGCGCTCAGTATTTTTGCGCAAAGCGGCGGCGCTCAAGTGAAATCACTTCTGATCCGCCCCGCCAAAGATTTCTGGAACAAATATATTCGCAGCCCCTCCCTATCACTCACCGGTGTAAACCTGGTGAAACTCCAACCCCTAAGCGAAGCCATACCCAACTTCCCCAATGATGCTTCCTATGGCTGGGGGCAAAAGTACATGGGCCTGGACCAGCTACCCGATGAATACACGGGCAAAGGTATCAAAATCGCAATCATCGATTCCGGTGCGGATAATAAGCACCCGATACTGAGCCATTTAAAGAATGGTATCGATGTCACCAATAATTACGATGCCAATAGCTGGGCAGAAGATATCGTCGGCCATGGAACCCACTGTGCAGGAATTATTACAGGCCAACCCTCTGGCTCCGAGGCAATACGCGGTTTTGCTCCTGAAGCCGAAATCTATGTATTCAAAGTTTTCCCCGGCGGGCAATTTAGCAGCTTGATTGATGCCCTCTCGCATTGTATAGAACTCGGCGTTGACGTAGTGAATATGAGCCTGGGCAGCTCTGATTCGTCAGAAGCTGTTGAGCAACAGATCGAGGAAGCGGTCCAACATGGTATCGCCTGTATAGTTGCCGCAGGCAACAATGGCGGGGCAGTCCAGTATCCAGCCAGTTCTCCAAATGCTATGGCTGTCGGCGCTCTGGGAATGCTCAATGAATTCCCCAAAGATTCCTGGGAAGCGCAAACAGTAATACCCTCAACAGCATCAGCCGACGGTCTATTTGTTCCTAGATTTAGCGCTTTCGGCCAGGAAATTTCTGTTGCCGCACCTGGTGTGGGTATCGTTTCGTCTGTGCCTGACAAAGGCTTCGATGTTCAATCAGGTACATCAATGGCCGCGCCGCATATTACCGGTTTGGCAGCACTACTACTTGCCCACCATCCATTATTTAAAGGTGTGCTCCGGCAGAAAGATGTATCCAGGGTGACCGCCTTATTCCAACTAATCCGATCCTTGGCCGCACCAATGCCCCTCGGGGCAGAGAGAGTTGGCGCAGGTGTTCCCAAGCTTTTCGGTATCAACTCCGCTTTTGAGTCCGCCAAAGAGCAAGCAAGGGCCGCGGGTACTCATGCCGCTACCGCGCAAGGTCCCTCCTCGGCCACTCCATACTCTGGATTTACCATGAGTCCTTTACAGGGCTACCCCCCTCAAGCTACACCCAGTTGGCAGGGGCAGTTTGTGCCGGGAGGCTATTACCCTTCCGAAATAGCAGCGGTTAACCCCCAGCAACCAATGGTAAGTAGTTTTCCAGATGGATTTGCCCTGAGCGCCTACGGTATGCAGTTCGTTGATCCCCGTGCAATCAGATATTGGTAGCTCTGTCGCCATCGTCAGTTAGACTGCAAAAGACCTTTCAAGACCGCAGTTATGCTGCGGTCTTGTCCTTCGTAGCATTCAATTCCCACTTAGGCAGCATGCCTGCCCGCTAATCCAGCCCTCTCAAAAGATGCTTGTGACGGCCCACCCACATCTCCCTTCTTGTTTACTAATACGGGAGATGCTTACTAGTATGCACTGCCATATGATAACGACTTTGTAAGTGTATTCTTTTTAAATGGTACATATCTGAAAACCAATCAAATGAAACCTGCCACCTCATAACTGGCTAGCTTGTGACCAGTTTGCTTGAAGGTGACACAAGGGCACCTGTAGGCTTAAATACTGTCAAAACGATCAATTGTTGGATTTCCCGCCGAAGAAATGATGCTTAAACGATTACTAACACTGCCGCTATTACTCGCCACTCTATCCCCTGCTGTTCAGGCTTATGAGATTCTTTACAGTGCAGAGATCTCACCCAACTCCAAGCTCGCTGAGGTGGAAATGGCGCTCAGCGGTGATGATATGCCAAGTAAGCTCGTTCTAAACTTGCGCTCTGGCCGCTATCAGGACCTGGAAAGTGACACCCCCTAAAGATCGAGGGCGACAAAGCAACCTGGCACCCCGAAGGAAAGAACCCCGCCCTCAAGTACCGCTTTGTCATAGACAACCAGCGTAGCAACGGTGGCTACGACTCACGGATCACCAAAGACTGGGCAATTCTCCGCAGCGATAAATTGATTGCACCCGTATCGGCAACCAGCCGTGGCCGCTCTACCGCCCGCCTTAAGCTGGAACTTCCTGACCAATGGTATGCGGCCCTACCCTACCCTGAGATCGAAGATAACCTATACGAGTTATCTGACCCCAAGCGTAAGTTTGTAAGACCCAAGGGCTGGATGATTGTAGGGAAAATTGGCAGTCGGCAGGATATGATTGCCGGCACTGAAACCCGTGTTGCAGGCCCTAAAAATGAGAATATTCGGCGGCAAGACATCCTGGCCTTCCTAAATTGGAACCTGCCAGAGCTCAAGAAGATCTTCCCCCTCTTCCCTGATCATCTATTGATCGTAACCGCTGACGACCCCATGTGGCGCGGCGGACTATCGGGGACACGCTCTCTATATATGCATGCTGATCGACCATTGATCAGCGGCAACCGCACCAGCAGCATGATCCACGAGTTAGTTCATGTGGGCACGGGAATTCACGGCGACGATGAGAGCGATTGGATTGTAGAGGGACTGGCTGAGTTTTACTCCCTGGAGATTTTAAGGCGAACTGGTGGCATCAGTGAAACCCGCTATCAGGAGGCAATGGATAAACTGATTAAATGGGGTAAGAAGGCTCCTTCACTATTAGTCGAACGCTCATCCGGCCCCATTACTGCCCGTGCGGCCGGGGTAATGCAGCAACTGGATAAAGAGATTCGCGAGGCCAGCAATGGCAAGGCAAGTATTGATGACGTCGCACGGGAACTGGCTCAAGCACGCGGTGAAGTGACTCTGGAAAGGTTTAGGTCCCTGTCTGAGAAAGCAGCCGGTAAACCCGTGGATGCATTAGCCACAGAAAACCTGACAGACCGGGCGAAAGACTCCAATAAATAGCAGACAAAAAAAAGCCCTGACGACGGGGGAGAGCGTCAGGGCCAAGACCATTAGGAGTGAAACTTGGAGGATTTCATCCTTGCTTCCGGGTGGCAGCCATGTGAGCCACCCTACCAGCATTACTAAACACGTTGGGGGAGATGTGTTAGCCAGATAAAGACAGTATCGAACACAGGTCACAGATTGCCAGCACACCTGAAGATTAATTTAGAACAAATGGAAATAGGTTCTTGAGCACCAGTGCTAAAAGTTATTATAGCCCTCCCCCACCATCAGAAGGTAACTTTTCCTACTTTTTTTCACTTGATTGCAACATTGATGAAAACAATGCTTGACTAATCCTCTAGAGTCCCTAAAATGGCGCCCACTTACACAGCGAAACGCACGTAAGTATAAGAAAACGCTAGGATTTTTCAGATTTATCAGATAGAATTCGCAGCGTTCTTTTCCGCCAAAGGCGGATAAAAAAGGCTAGGTGGCAGAGTGGTCATGCAGCGGACTGCAACTCCGTGTACGCCGGTTCGATTCCGACCCTAGCCTCCATTTTCCTCTTCATTGCAATATCCTGTTGAATGCAATGAAAGTGAGAATGAAGGGCAAGCATTAAACATCGCCCTCTCTCGCAAAGGATCTGCCCGGGTGGTGGAATTGGTAGACACAGGAGACTTAAAATCTCCCGGCTTCACGGCCGTGCCGGTTCAAGTCCGGCCCCGGGCACCAATCAGATCTTTGAAATCAATAAGCAACTCCCCACTTCGTGCAAATCTGGCGCACCCCATTTTTAAAGTTAAATTTCTTCCACTGATACACTAGTAGTTACCGTCCCGCTTGCGCCACCAATCAAGCTACACCGAGCTTTGTCGCTAGATAGCTTGAGATCCATCGACCCTCAAGTTTCATTTATAGAGCTACTGAGCCACTAAGCATCAGCACCACCTGGTTGATTATTTCGCGAACATGCAAGACGAAAGAGTGCATGGCTGAAATAAGCTTTAAAGGGCGCGAGGTCTGCAATCTGGTAGTCACCGGAGGAGTCGCACTCTATAACAATCAGGCCGGCTGCTTTTTACCTACCTTCGTTACAGCACCTCTCATTATCGGGATACCCTCTTAGCAGCCAACGGCTTAGCCTTTGAGCTTCTCATGCCTTGGCGCTCAAAGGTGGCACCCCAGCATTTTAAATAAAATACTTATCCACGATGCAGTGAAAATGTGTATGTAGCCAGAACTCCCTGACCCCACCTTTAGTCACCGTCGCAGCTGAAGAGGCTAACCCCACATTATTGGAAACCTATAGGGCAACTAAGAATGTTTTAAAATGGAATTCATTTATAACGAGAGCAGCAGCCTCGAGCTTCCCAGCACCTTCCTTAACAGCCTGAAAAATAGCAACTTACTTAGTCAATATTGGCTGACTTGCAAGTAAATCGCCATTACTACCGATGCAGCAAAGAGAAAAACTCATTGCGTGTAGCTTGGTTACTGCGAAAGGTACCGAGCATAGCCAATGTTCTCATCATTGAATTTTGCTTTTGAGGCCCGCGCATCATCATGCATGTGTGCCCGGCCTCAATAACTACAGCAACTCCGGTAGCACCAATGACACCTTGCAGGGTCTCAGCAATTTGAGTAGTAAGCCTTTCCTGGATTTGCAAGCGACGCGCAAACATATCAACAATACGCGCTAACTTGGAAACACCTAAAATCTTGCCATTAGGGATATAAGCCACATGACTGTGACCTATAAATGGTAGCAAGTGATGCTCACATAAGGAATAAAGCTCGATATCCTTAACTAGCACTATCTCATTGCTATCGAAAGGAAAAATCGCATTGTTGACTACATCTTCGATAGTTTGATCATAACCACGGGTTAGGTATTTCATAGCAGTGGCGGCGCGGTCGGGCGTGTCCTTGAGACCTGGACGCTGTGGATCCTCACCTATTTCTTCAATAATTCGTGCGTAGTGTTCTTTCATACCATTTCCGCAACATCTTCCAGTCAAGTATGTATTAAAGCTACCACCCACCCTGCTCACTCACAGCCCGGTATCAAGAACCACATAACTCCTGATAAAACCGCCTATACTTAAGGATAGACTCTTTCAAAAAAACTAAAATATAACTGGAATTTACACTGCTTTGGAGAACAACAAACCAACTAGATTATAAATAATCCGCTATCTGAACAATCAAAAGTATATCCCTTAATCATGTTTACCCTCAGACCCCAAGTCGATTAAACAATTTGAAAACAGACCTTTGCCAACTGCATAAACCACACCTAATAAAACTTAATTTTTCATCAGAAAAAATTGAGCAGAGTAATTTTCACTCGAATTCGGGCAGGAAATACAAGAAGAATGAAAAACCACCAGAATCGAAATAATATAAGAATTGTTGTGGTCAACTCCAACCGGACACTTCTTTAAGCACATTTCTCAAATTCGATAGGGGCTAGGTCTCCCAGTGTTGTATGTATTCTGCGTGAGTTGTAATAAGCAATATAGGCTCTTACATCTGCTACCGCATCCTCCCTTGTCGGATAAAGGTTTCCCGTTACCCACTCCCGCTTCAGGCTGCTGAAGAAACGTTCAGTCGGTGCGTTGTCCCAACAATTTCCCTTACGGCTCATTGAACACACCATCCCATGCTGACTCAATAACGTTTGGTAGGTATGGCTGGCATACTGACTGCCACGATCAGAGTGATGCAGGAGACCTTTTGGGGGCGAACGCAAATTGACAGCCATCATCAACGCACGAGTTACCAGGGCCGTTTCCATCTTGCGATCTAGATGCCAACCAATAATCCGGCGCGAATAGAGATCAATCACTACCGCCAAGTACAACCAGCCCTGCGAAGTCCAAATATATGTAATATCAGTCGTCCAAACTTGATTTTTAGCGCTCGGTGAGAACTCCCTATTCAGAAGGTTCTCTGCGACCGGCAGGTGATGTTTACTGTCTGTCGTCAGTGTAAATCGCTTCTTACGCTTTACTGCCAAGCCTAGCTTTTTCATGAGCTTGCGGACTCGATAGCGCCCGACTTCAAAGCCTTCTTTACGTAACAGCTTCATTAACCGACGACTTCCCAGGCTCTGTCTAGATTCTGCAAATAGGGCCTTCAAACGATGGCATAGTTGCCATGTTTGAGCATCTATTGAGCTATTACCACGGCAACACCAATCGTAATAACCAGTTTTACTTACTTGCATTACCCGGCAGAGCACCCTAACAGGAAAGCTGCCTTGCTGTTTTTCAATAAAGCTGTACTTTATTTCATTTCTTTCGCAAAGAAGGCGCTGGCCTTTTTTAGGATTTCTTTCTCCATCCGCAACTGCTTATTTTCACGTCGTAATCGCTCTAATTCTGCGCGCTCACCTACATCCAACCTCACACCGTCTTCTTCCTGCTTCAGTTCCTTTATCCAGCGTCGCAGGTTATTGGCTGTTGTTCCTACAACCTCTGCTGCTTTAGAAATTGAATACCCTTGCTCAGAGACTAGCGCTACGGCGTCTTTCTTAAATTCCGGCTTGAAATGCCGACGTGTACCTTTTGTTGTCATACTTCACCTCGCTTGGTAGTTTTACCATCTTAGCGAAGTGTCCGGAAGGATTAGACCACTACAAATTACAACAAATAACAGATCGCATTTATTCTCAGCAATTTAAAACTCGATTTACGATATAGAATATAATCATTAAGTACACTTTATTTTTTTGTTGTTTTTTATGGTCAGCCTTATATTAGGAATAGCTATATGGCATATCAAATCACAAAAACATTTAAGTTAGACATGGGCCATCGAACATGGAATCAGGACATGCGCAAAGGACGCGGCAAAGAGTTCTACTCTGATGATATGCCGTATCCTTATAACAAATGCGCAAATCTACATGGCCACTCATTGTTAGTTTCAGTGACCTTATCTAGTGAAACAGTAGATCGCCAGAACTTTGTCATGGATACAGACCTGTTTAAGGCACCTTTTCAAAAGATTATTGATCAAATGGATCATTCATTTATTGTTGATAAAAATGACCCACTATACCCAGACATAAAAAAATTGTGGAGAAGGACAACTTAAGATTATATGTTGTCGACTTTTCCCCTAGCTTTGAGGCTTTGGCCAAATACTTTTATGGGTGTATGAAGGATATTATTGGCAAAACTGAACACGCGGGAGAAATTGAAGTACGCGAGGTAACAGTTACTGGTGAGCATATGACGGTAGAAGCAAGATACGGTATTAGTTAAAATTTTTGGAATTTCATAGCGCCCCTGCTATTTCTATAGACACAGAAATACCAGTCACTGCAATGATACTTTAACCCACCCTCTAAAGGGGCCGAAACATACACCAAAGATACAAACCAATATCCGAATCAATCCTACCATTTCGGTAGCTCCAGTATCCGAGCCAACACTTCCGGAAGGGAGAATTTGAGGCAATACATCTCCCCTATCACCATAACTTTAATTCCGACCTTTATTGGACGACCAGAGGTTCTAAGCAGCACCTCCATGCCTGTACACCCAAAAGCACAGAAAAAAGAATCAAGCCTACCCCCTCAATGGCCAATGTATGCCATACGCTCATTTAACTACCCTAAACTAGAAATGAAATAAACCGACCAAGGAAGAATAAAAAAAACCGGCTTGGGGGCCGGTTCAAGAAAGGATGGTTGCTGCATGAAAACCAAAGCAGCTGTGAATATATTACCCCTCATACTAGAGAGCTGTCAATATATACAGCTGTATGAATATACAGCATTGGATGACATGCACGCCAATTTGAGAATCAGGCTTTGAAGCATTTAGTTTCGAGCGTTTCCGTTCTTTTGATGGTTGCTTAAAGAGGGGCATATCACTTCCCTAATTGAGTACTCAAGTTTAGCCAAGATCCTAGCAAATCTATATTTCTACAACGACATGTGTGTGTTGGTTTCAATTAAAAGAGATCGGTCCACTCAACACAACGCTTAAGCTCGATTGGCTTAGGGAGAGAATAGCGCACCCGAATAGCAGCGCTACCGAGCCAGTCATTCCAGAGTACTATTGTTCAATAATCCAGCAATGTTAAAAGTGGCACTCAGGTAAGCAATGGGATTAAGCTGCTCATAATACAAGAAAACTCTCGCATTCATCGCTGTCGCCAATGCGTATAAATTAGATACAAATTGCAGGTATAATCACCACCCAATATACCCTTTAGTACCTTAATTCAATTAGCTCGCTCCAGCTGGTTATACTCAACTAAAGCGAAGGTGGTTACTCAAAAGTTCCAATACACACTTGCTCCAAAAACCCATCTAAGTTTTTTGAGGTAATCACCAAGAACAAAAAGTGATCGACCGCAAGATACACAGGCCCCAGCTTTTATGAAAAACTTACAAAAAAAGATTCCAATGAAGATAAAGACATCACCTATAAACGCATTAATTTCTGCACTTTTCACTATTACGCTTTCCAGCTTCAGCCATGCAAAGGAGGCTGAGCAGGTTGAATTTCTGAACCCAACAGGATCAGCCTCTAAGCTACCGTTTTCAGAGGCTGTAAAAGTTGGCAACCAGCTATTTCTATCTGGCCAAATAGGGCTTTCACCGGAGACTAAGCGGTTAGCCCAAGGGGGATTCGCTGCGGAGACCAAACAGACTCTAGACAACATAAAGCAAACTCTAGAGCGCTACGACTACGAAATGAAAGATGTCGTTAAATGCATGGTCATTTTAACAGATATCAAGAATTTCCCTGAATTCAACAACATCTACCAGAAAGCTTTTGCCTCCCCCTACCCTGCAAGGACTACCTTTGCAGTGGAGTCCCTAGCGCTGGACGCCCAAATTGAAATTGAGTGCATCGCTGCCAAGTAGCTATTAGTTGAGATCTGAGGTGGTAAAATCATCCACCTCGGATAGTTCGCGTTTAATTCCGAAGGTGTTTGAGGCAAGCCATATAGCGCCTTCATCAAGCCTGATTAGCCACGCGTAAGCTCAATTGTTTCCAAAATTCTTTTAAAGCTCTCTGTTATCCTGGCCATATCTTCATTCGTGGAATTAACAATAAGCCAATAAGCATCTTTCCTTCCAACAACAAGGCTCAACATTTGAACGGATTTATCCCCTTCACTAAACCATTCTACAGTCTTGTAGCTCACCTTTAACCCTGACTTTGTTGTCAACTCCCCTTCATTTGAAGTTTTTACTTTTTTTGGCCCGAAGACTTCTGGAACTCCTTTAATATCATTCGCCAATATAGTTCATGCTTCTGCCCTCCTCGCTCACGATCAGTAACAACCAGGTAGTCCAGCTCATCGCCATTCCAGCTCAGAAGAATTTCTTCATCAGGACTATAATCAGGCACAACCTGAAAAGTTAGATCCATCTCTGAAGGTGGGTTAACTTTAATATACTCTGCAATTTTCAGCTCTTCCGCTTGAGACGCATAGGAAGTAATACAAAACAATACAGCAATGAATATCCGCTTCACCAAATTTACCCTAAACAAATGTAAAACCACACCGTATATCTATGACAATACAGTTACCTTCTATGAGCTTAATTATTAAAAATAAAGGAATCAACTTCTTTGCGCACGGAGCCACTCATTTGTGATTACATCATACATCCGTAACTCTGACACCCCCTCGCAAATGGTACGATATAAATATCACAGGGTCGCCTAAACGACCCTGTGATACCTCAGGAAATCAACAACCCGGCTTACTTATCTAAAAGTTGAAATCATCCAGCTTCCACCAGCAGTGCCCATCGCCAGGTATATCAAAGCCAGCTGATGTAATTCGGCCTTAAAGCGGTTGTATCCGTTAAATACAAAGGAACCAAAATTGGGGTCAAAAAGTCTCCAGGTATTACCATTCTGTACTTGAATTGCAATTGCATGGCCGCTGTTGGGGCCCAGGAATCCTATCAATGCAAAGCCTTGATTAAGGCGGGCCATCCCCTGCCGTATCCATCGCAAAAATGTGGAAAAAGGCTCAAACGGGTTCAACTGATGCCCACGGGCGATACAGTGCTCGGTATACCCATCTGTCCGACAAATCGTCCTTAACCCTGACGATATACCCATCACATTTCCCTGGATCTGCTGCTGTGCGGAAATTGCCCTTTGCATTGTATAGATAGGCTGCCCAAAGGTGGTGGTCGACCCGCCAACAGCCCTTAAAAACATACCTGGAGCTGCTCTGTTGAGGGCGTTTCCAATTCCCGTATTATGGTAACGCTGTTGCAGTCCTGCCTGGAGGTGCATATTTATATGGCCGCCGGGTTGCAAGCCGAGTCTCACCCACATGTAGGATAATGCGTAACAAACTCCGCGCCTTACGTCATTGTGGACACCGGGTTGGATGTAATTTGCTTGATCCAATAGAAATTCTGTTTCTGTTAGTTTCGGATTGAACATGGAGGTCTCCCTATTCTTTAGAGATAGTGGACTTTTGCCTATCCGCGGTATCGCGGCCCATGTTCTATTTTTCTCACCTACAGTTTTATCTCTATCAATTTTCTTGTGGCTCTTTTAGCTTTAAGACATTTTAAAAAGTAAACCGGAATTTGATTACACTTAATTTCAATTAGCTTTTCAGGATGTTAAGGTCAAAATATGATACAAATTTCCATTTTAAACTGCGTTTGGATAAGTGCAGAAAGTAAATTTAGTTTAATCATATGCGTGTGCAAGTATTGCGCTGGTAATAACAAACCCATCAGAACAGTGAGCTATCAAATACCAGCGCTAATATATCTGTTGAGAAGGCTGCAGAATCTAAATTCAACCTTCCTATATGATATTAACTGGGAAGTTGAGTAAGGAAGAAATCTCTCAGGTTCTCACCCATTACTTTTCGGATCTCTTCTTCAGTAAACCCTTGCCGAAGCATTTCTGCGGTAAGCACGCCCAGTTCACTTACGTCAAATGCAACCTTTACACTGCCGTCATAATCTGACCCCAATGCGACATGATCCACGCCCAGTGTATCAATGGCATAACGAATGGATTTAACAATGCTCTTGGGGCTTGTATCGCAGACAGCACCAGGCCAGAAACCAATTCCAACCAAGCCTCCTTTACCCGCTATCTCCTTCATTAGCTCGTCACTGATATTCCGGCGTGAGTTACACGCCCCTTGAAGCCCGGTATGGGAAACAATCACTGGGCGCTCGGCAATATCCAAAACTTCGCGGACGACCTGCTCGGAGGAGTGGGCGACGTCAATCACAATAGAGCGCCTTTCCATCTCCTGCACTGCTTCCCGGCCAAATGCGCTCAAACCCTGCCCGCTTTCTCCATGCAGGGAGCCACCCAGCTCATTGTCAAAAAAGTGTTGCAACCCCATCACCCGGAAACCAGCATCGTATAGGTGGCCGATGTTTTCGATCTTCCCTTCCAAAGGATGGGCACCTTCAGTGCCAAGGAGTGCAGCCAAAACCTCTTCGCCCTGCTTCCTTGCTGCAAGCACCTGTTGTAAATCTGCCGCACTTTTGACGATACGTATTTGGTCAGGCGCAGATTGCTGTAGCGCATTAACACGCTCTGCATGATAGAGCGCCCGTTCATACAAGCTGCCCCACGCCTTTACTGGCCACGCCTGAGCAATGGCCAATAAGGTTATATTATCGCCAGCTTTGCTGGAATTCTTTTGATAGTTCTGCCCCCGGGGAGACTTGGTAACTGATGTGAAGACCTGGATACCCAGGTTACCTTCTCGCGCCCGGGGAAGGTCCAGATGACCATAGTCGGCTCGCTTCCTCAAATCCCTGGCCCACAGGAAACTATCTGCGTGGAGATCACCTACCAATAGACTTTGGTGTAGTGCTTTAGCCTCAGGTGACAGCGCTGCAATTTTGCCAGGCTCTACTTTGTTCATCGACTTTTCAATAGCCGGAAGCAAAAGCCATTTCCAGCTGGCGAACAATATCACCACCATTGTTGTCAGAAGAATGAACCACTTGCTCATCTATTGTCTCCATTAGTAGAAATCCATGGGAAAGTTTGCACAGAGGCAACAACCTTCTTCGATCCATCAGGATCGCAGAATGAAGCAATTCGAGGGGCTGCTCAATAAGCAAGCAAGAGAAATAAAACTGTGGTGGTCGTGGAATAAGCGCTGGGACACCAACCTCGTATTTATCAGAAGAGAGAAAAATGAAGGACAAGCAGTGATCAAACTTTTACAACTGAACTTACTCGTATTATTCGCTCTATTCATGGGTGGTTGCGCCGCTTTATCGCCCAATTTTCAGCAGCCCGAGGTTGAGATTATTGGGCTGGAGCCGCTTCCTCCTGCCGTCGGCAGCGATCTGCGCTTCAGAATCCATTTGCGCATTTTCAACCCTAACAACCAAGAGCTACCCCTCTCCGGGATCTACTACAAGCTCAGTCTTGCCGGCCACAAAGTGATGACAGGAACCTCAAACAACTTATTGCCCATTGCCCCCTATGGCCAGGATGACATCTCGGTGGACGCAACTGCGAGCTGGATGGGGTCTCTATTCGCCGCCGCTGAATTAGCGAATAGAGGGCAGCAATCGGTACCCTATGAACTTCAGGCAAAAATTGGCCTGAGCAGGTCCATTGTGCCTTCCATTACAGTGCAGCGAAGTGGCGAAGTTCGACTGAATCAGAATCCGGGCCTCTACCACTAGTCCAAGCCTACTCACTTTGGATATAGCGTTTTAATCTCCCCAGTCGCCGACCTTGTCGGCACCGGGGATCTGATACTCGAGATAGTCTTCAACAGTGAATGGCATCTCACTGATGACTGCGCGCACGCGCTCACCAATAGCCTGTGTCTCAGGGCGCGCATTGGCCAGCCCGGTATAGGGTATGCCTTTGCCGCTGGCTACGTCTGGATATTTACGTTTGAATAAACGGTGGCGAGCCACCATATGATTGAACTGGCCCTGGGTGTAAATTAACGGCACCAACTGCGGGGACTCCTCCCGGGGGTCCATATATAAATCGTAATAAGCCTCCGGCATCCCCGACCCTGCCACCTCCCCCGCTCCCAGCCAATGCCTCTTATATCGCCCCTTTACTGTTGCCCCCAATTCCTTACCCGTATAAATAAATACATAATCCCGGCGGCCATGAGTATCGCCGTTTAGGAACAGAGCGGTCTGGTCGAGGCCATCAACGACGCGATCCGTGGGAATAGCATCAGTTGCTCCACCCAAGCGAGCGAAAGTCGTATACAGGTCAGTGATATGAATAATATCTCCTGCCGTTTGTCCCGCTTCGATAGTTCCTGGCCACCAGGCAAAAGCAGGTACGCGAACGCCGCCCTCAGTAAAATCCCCTTTGCCACCCCGATACAACATGGGCAGCATTCCCCACCCCGCCGGCGGACTGTGGACCATAGGACCGTTATCCGCCATTGCAACGAACAAGGTATTTTCAGCGAGCCCTAAGCTTTTCAATTCTTGCATCAGCACCCCGACAAAGTTATCCATCGCCGGGAAGGCATCGGCAACCATCAGCCCGGCTACCGAGCGCTTGGGGTTATACATCGCCATGAAATTAAGGAGATTGGGCCAGTAGGCAACGAAAAACGGTTTCTTCTGCTCTGCACTGCGACGAATAAAGGCCAGCGTTCTCTGTTCTGCTTCTGGATCAAACTTGGCGAAGCACTCGTTGGATGTTCCGCACCATTCCCTCCCGGGTTGTCCCTTTTTCCCTTCAATATTCATTACCCAGCCAGCGGGAATCAGACCAGGGCTGTCCAACTGATAGGGGTCAGGTGGATAGATTTCGGGGAACATGCCCAGCACCGCATTTGCTACATTTGCCTGGGGGTTAAACAGGGAGGTAATCTGGTTCATCGGAGTGAACAACGCCTCATCGAACCCCTGATTGTGTAAATAACTCTCCTCGATATCTCCAAGGTGCCCCTTGCCGAAAAAGCCTGTCGTATAACCCGCTTGCGAAAGTACCTCGGCAATAGTGACTTCTTCTGCGCGTAGACCAGAAAACTCATGGGGCATACCCACTTCACCCATGCCATAGCGCACCGGTAGCCGTCCGGTGAGCGCAGCAGCGCGGGTTGGTGTGCATGAGGGCTCAGAGTACATGCGGGTAAAGTTGATACCCTCTGAAGCCATCTGATTTAGATTTGGCGTTGAGTAGCCAAAGTTCTTTTGTAACGCAGGAAAGCCAACAGCTCCAAATGCAGTGTCATCCCACAGCAGGAATACGATATTCGGTGGCTGTCCATATTTCTGCCGCAACTGCTGTAAGCGTTGCTCAAGCTCCGCATCCTCTTGATCCCAACGTTCGCCGTTTTGCATCTTGAGAATATAAAACTCGGCATCGTGTACAACTTGCCCCTCGACATTGAGAGTGATGCAAAGCAGCCAGATCATAATCAGGTGGCTTTTGACGGACATGAGCTTCCTATAGATCGCAGAAAAGTATCTAACAATTTAGAGGAGCGCAGGGGCTTGGAAGAGGAAGAGCGAGTTTAAGCGGGGTAAAGAGCGCCTCGTTTTCCAGCAAATGCCAGAGTCGAGGCGCCAATTTCGTGAGAGAAGTAACTCCCCTCTATCTACTTATCCCGGCTGTCGGCCATAAGGGCCGGCCATGCGGCGCGCAAGTACATCACCATCGTCCACAAGGTGAGGCCGGCAGCGATATAGAGCAGCAGGTATCCAATAGTTTCCATCACCGGAAACTCTCTAACATCGAAGGCAAGCAGAACAAGAATTGCTGCCATCTGTGCGGTGGTTTTGACTTTGCCTACATAGGAAACGGCAACACTGCTGCGCTGCCCCAGCTCAGCCATCCACTCCCGCAACCCAGAGACCGCGATCTCTCGACAGATGATCACCGCCGCAGCAATCGCAAACAGCGGATTGTCATGCAGTCCCACCAGCAAGACCAATGCCGTAGCCACCATTAGCTTATCGGCAACCGGGTCCAGAAAGGCACCGAGGGCAGTACTCTGATTTAATTTTCTGGCGAGATAGCCATCAAGCCAATCGGTAATTGCGGCAACTGCAAAAATTGCAGCAGAAGCAATGTAACTCCACTTGTACGGCAAATAGAAAACCAAAACAAAAAATGGGATCAAAGCAACACGTAGCAGTGTCAGTTGATTGGCGATTGTCATACTTTTCTCTATTCTTGCGGAGGGCGTACGTTATCAAGCCATCGCGCAAAATGAAACGCTTTGGAAAAAACTGGCCATTTAATCGCCAGCTCAATCCTGTTCTACTCGTGGTGTAGTGCCGAGTATATATCCTGAGCCAATTTCCGGCTGATACCATCCACGCTGGCAATCTCCGTTACTGTTGCGCGCTTTAGCTCCTGCAAACCTCCGAAATGTCGCAGCAGCGCCCTGCGGCGAGTGGGCCCTACTCCAGCGATACCTTCCAATGGAGACTCCCTGCGTTTTTTATCCCGTTTTGCCCGGTGGCCAGCGATAGCAAAGCGGTGCGCTTCGTCTCGCACTTGTTGAATTAAGTGCAGCGCTGATGAGTCGGCGGAGAGTACAAGCTCTTTGTTACTGGAAACCACATGTAATGTTTCAAAGCCCGCTTTTCGTGTAGTTCCTTTGGCAACACCAATAATTTGCACTCCGACAATGCCCAGCTCATTCAGAGCTTCGACCGCTTGTGTAACCTGGCCCTTCCCCCCGTCAATCAACAGGATATTGGGGAATTTGCCCTCGCCACCGGAAAGGCGCGTATAGCGCCGCTTTAGCGCCTGCCCCATTGCCGCATAATCATCGCCCGCCTGGATACCCTCAATATTGAATCGGCGATAATCCGACTTCACCGGGCCTCCGGTATCAAATACAACACAGGACGCAACCGTGGCCTCACCGGAAGAATGGCTGATGTCAAAGCACTCAAGCCTCTCCGGGAGCTGCTCCAGTTCTAATACTTCCTGTAGCTTCTCGAAACGGTTGTAGAGTTTTTGCTGGGCTGCAGTTCGACTAGTCAAATTCTGTTGTGCTGCCTGTTGCGCCATCTCAACCCAAGTGGCCCGCTTGCCACGCAACTTATGGGTGATACCAACATCGCGACCACACTGCTCGCTAAGAGCCTGTTGAAGTGGTTCGAGATCCTGTAAGGCCTCTGACACTAAAATCTCACGGGGGATCTCTCGGGGACTGCCCAGGTAAAATTGCGGGACAAATGCGGAAAGTAGCTCTGGCGGTGTGAGTCCCAGGCGCTCACTGGGAAAATAACTGCGACTCCCCAGAATTCGCCCCTGCCTGACAAACAGAACGTGTACGCAACAGCTACCGCCCTCACTGGCTATCCCCAACACATCCACATCGCCACTTGCCCCCTCAGCTACCTGATCCGCTTGTAGACGACGCAGCGCGGAAATTTGGTCCCGCAGTCTCGCGGCTTTTTCAAATTCCAGCGACCGGGATGCCTCATCCATTTGATCGGCCAACTCCTGGATAATGCTGTCACTTTTACCCGTGAGAAACATCTCTGCGTGACGAACATCCTGGCGATAGTCTTCGGGAGAAATAAAATCGACACAGGGAGCGGTGCAGCGCTCTATCTGATATTGAAGGCAGGGCCTTGAACGGTTGCGAAAAACACTGTCTTCACAAGAGCGGATTCGAAAAGTTTTTTGCAAAAAGTTCAGGCTGTCGCGAACCGACGATGCATTTGGAAAAGGTCCGAAGTATCGGCCTTTCTTGCGCTTGGCACCACGGTGGAATGCAATACGGGGAAAAGTGTCATTGCTGGAAAGAAAGATATAAGGATACCCTTTATCATCCTTCAGCATCACATTGTATGGGGGCCGCTGGGACTTGATCAGGCTTTGTTCAAGCACCAGGGCTTCGGTTTCACTGCGCGTAACGGTGACTTCGATGTTTCCAATACGCTGCACCAGCGCCATGGTTTTTGTCGTTAGTCCGGAGCTCCGAAAGTAGCTCGACAACCGATTGCGAAGGTTCTTGGCTTTCCCTACGTAGAGGATTTTATTTTCGGCGTCGAACATCTGGTAGACGCCGGATTTGCGAGTTACTGTCGCGAGGAAACGCTTGCTGTCGAACATCTGGCAACCGGCCTCAATATTTTAAGAAATCAGCCACTTTTCAATTAAAGTGCAGCATCTGGGTCAAGGATTTGGTGTTTAACAGCGAGGATCGTCAACTCTACATCACTATTAATATCCAACTTCTCAAAAATCCTGTAGCGGTAGCTATTCACCGTTTTGGGGCTTACCGAGAGAGACTTTGCAATATCCGCAACCTTGGCGCCATTGACGATCATGTCTGCAGTCTGCAATTCCCTTTTAGATAATTTTTCAAACGGAGATTGCTGATCATCCTGGCCACTGACACTGCGCATCGCCATTTTGGTTGCCATGGAATTACTGATAAAAACACCACCTGAAATAACCGTCCGTATCGCTCGAACCATTTCTTCAAGGTCCGCGCCCTTAGTCACGTAACCCATTGCCCCAGCTTGCATCAAGCGGCCCGGGAATAAATCATCATCGAGTGCACTAACGGCAACAACCTTTGCCTCCGGGCAACGCTGCAGCAGTTTTCTAGTTGCTTCAAGGCCACCCATTCCTGGCATTTTTACATCCATCAGAATGACATCAACATTAGACCGGCGAACGAATTCCAGGGCCTCCTCGCCACAATTTGCCTCTCCGGCGACTTCTATATCCTCAACATCACCCAGCATGCGCGAAATACCCATTCGCACAAGATCGTGATCATCCACCACTAAGACTTTGATCAAGCTATCCCCAACTACGGATAAGTGCAGTGGCTACGCCGCGTATACATCCTCAACGCACGAGCTCTAGAAACTGCGTTCTTCTTTTTAGCTCACGGTGAAACTACCCCGTGTAGGTCCCCCCGGAACCCAACCGCAACATACCAGACAAAAACGCTACTGCAAAGCAGAAGCACCGTTTCAAATGCTGCTGAACAGACATTTGACCACAGGATCTTGCTGCCTTTATAACATTTAATTATAGCGTAAAAACGTACCAATTAATTTTTCTGCGATCAAGATGAGCACTTCCGCAAAATTTGCGATAGAAGATTCATTTTATCGCAGAAAATATTTATGAAAGAAATCGGAATATGAGAAAATGTGAGAGGTTGAATTCGTTATAACAAAATAATCGTCAACAACTAGAACAATTCTCTACTGAAATTCAGGCTGAAAACTGCCAACCTCACCCAATAACTTGCACTTTCTATTGGGTACTTCCTAACTGTAATTCAGTGAAGAATAAAAGAAGGGATTGTCCGCACCCTCATGCAAGGGTTAAGGGTAATAGCGCGGCTCAGGCTCCAGGGTAACACCAAACTTAGCCTGCACATCAGAAGCGATAGCGCGAGCCAATCTTGTCACTTCATCACCTCGGCCCCGGCCGGGATTAACCAAAACCAATGCCTGCTGGTGGTGAACACCAACCGCTTCTTGCCGCCTGCCCCGCCAACCAGCGCGATCAATTAGCCAGCCCGCCGCCAGCTTCCAACCTTCACCGCTGGCATAAGCTACTAAATCGGGATGTTCCGATTTTAGGTTTTGGTAAATGTCCGCATTCACCACAGGGTTTTTGAAGAAGCTCCCCGCGTTGGGAATTTGATCGGGGAGCGGCAATTTACTGTTGCGAATATCGATAACCGCAGCGGCAATTTGCGCGGGTGTTAAGGAGCCACAATCCCATCCTTGCTGGTCAATAAATTGCTGCAGTGCCGGGTAAGCTACCTTGGGCTGCCAATCTTGCGCAAGGCGAAGATTAACCTGGGTAATAATAAATTGATCGCGCAACTGCCCTTTAAACACACTGTCCCGGTAATCAAACTCACAGTCCGACACGGAAAAGTTATGTAGTGCACCGGTAGAAATTTCCATGGCCTGCAAACTGTAAAAACAGTCGCGCAACTCTACACCATAGGCGCCTATATTTTGGATTGGGGCTGCACCCACTTTACCTGGAATCAGCGCGAGGTTTTCCAAGCCTCCAATACCCTGCTCGACAGTAGACATAACCAGCTGGTGCCACCCCTCGCCGGCCGCCGCCTCGATCGTACCGCCACAACCATTGGGAGCAATTGTTAGCCCTCGCAGCCCCACCTGAATGGCAAGCCCGGGAAAGTCTCCCGTTAATACGATATTACTGCCCCCACCCAACGGCAGAATCGGCAAACGCTTCTGCCGCGCAAAACTCAAAGCCTCACGCAATTCATCCAGGGTTTCCACACGCGCAAAGTAAGCGGTGTTTGCTGAAATTGCGAGAGTATTGTGGGGCTGTAAATCGATATTGGCTTCAATCATTAGGTTCTACATCAGGCCAGGGTTTCTCGCATACGCTGAAGATCCTGCTCAGTATCTACGCCACCGGGCACTTCTGCGCAGGCATCTGCTACGTGAATCTCTTGGTCGTGGTAAAGAAAACGCAGCTGCTCCAGAGCCTCGAACTTTTCTAGCGGGGCCATAGGCCAGGAGACAAACTGGCGCAATAGCGCAACACGGTAAGCATAGATACCAATATGGCGACGGGGTTCCAAGCCCTCTGGTAGTTCACTGCTATCCAACGCGAAGGCATCTCTGGGCCATGGGATTGGCGCTCGGGAAAAATACCTGGCCAACCCGGACTCTGTTGTCACTACCTTGACGACATTCGGGTTGCGAAAATCCTCCACTGAGGTGATGGGTTCCGCCAGGGTTGCAACTCCGGCTCGCTTTGTAGCTGCCAGGTTTTCAGCCACTTGATTTATTACCTCAGCGGGTATCAAGGGTTCATCGCCCTGCACATTAACCAAAATGCGGTCCTCTGCAAGGCCCAGGTTCTGAGCCACCTCCTGTAGTCGGTCAGTTCCCGAAGCATGCTCGGCAGATGTCATACACACCTCCGCGCCGAAGCCGTGGGCCACCTCTGCTACACGCATATCATCGGTGGCGATAACCACCCTCTCAGCATCGCTCTCACGGGCACGCAAATAAACATGCTCCACCATCGGCTTGCCACCGATATCAGCCAGGGGCTTGCCTGGCAGGCGGCTGGAACCATAACGCGCGGGAATAATCACATCAAAAGAAGAGTTATTTTTCATTTTCACTAAACTGTTGCAGGTGCTTGTGCACCTTTTGGTAAAAAAGATCTGGCAACTTGGCCCGCACCTCGAGCGCCCACCAGTGACTCTCCCAGAAATCGCGACATTTCACCGCATCTTTCATGGTCATGATCACGGGGGTTTCCCCATCGAAGTGCAGTTCCTGGGGGCTGAATTGATGATGATCGTCAAAAGGTTGCTCTGTCACCTCGAACCCCAGCGCTTGCAGTGAACGGAAAAACCGCTTGGGGTTACCGATCGCTGCCACCCCGTGGCAAGGCCCGACTTCAGGCCCTGACGGCAGGCGCAATGTGGAGGTTTGGTCGAGGTTAAACTGGTGCCAGCAGGAAGGCTCGAGCGTCATTTCAAACTCTAAAAGCCCTCCGCACTGATCCCTGACCTTGGCTTCTGGCTCTCCATTACTTACCAGCATGTCGACGCTTTGCAGGCGTGTCACCGGTTCCCTCAAAGGCCCTCTGGGCAGCATATGACCATTGCCCAAACCGCGATGACCATCAACCACACAAATTTCGTAGCTCCGCCACAAACTATAGTGCTGCAGCCCATCGTCAGACAAAATAACATCGCACTGGTGATAGTCGATCAGGGCCTGCGCCGCCTCGGTGCGATTGGGAGAAACCATCACCGGCACACCAGTGATCAAGTGCAGCATCAGCGGCTCATCCCCGGACTCCAGGGGGTGGGATTGGGCAGTCACCTGATAGGGATATTTTTCTGCGCGACCACCATAGCCACGGCTGATAATCCCCGGATTGCGACCCCGCTCCTTTAGCCAGCGAGCCAGCTCCGCCACCAATGGCGTTTTACCCGCACCGCCAACGGTGATGTTACCAATGACGATGACAGGAACTGATAAGGGCTCCGGTGGAGTGCGAGAACTCATTACCCGGCGCCGCTTGCTCACCCCCATAAAGTAATTCCAACGGGGTAAGCAGGGAGAGCGAGCGACCTTCACCCTTTTCGGGGTACCAGCGCTTGTTAAACCAGTCTTCCAGTGACATCCAGGTGCCCTACCCCATTGTTTGCTGCTGTAACAGAGATGCGTATCGACCACCCTGGGCGAGCAGCTCTGCGTGATTCCCGCTCTCTACAATTCGACCTTTCTCCATCACCAGAATGCGATCGGCATTCTCGATCGTACTCAGGCGATGGGCGATAACAAACGTAGTGCGGTTTTTCATGACTTCAGCCAGAGCCGCCTGAATATGGCGCTCCGACTCATTATCCAGTGCTGAGGTAGCCTCATCCAAGATCAGTATGGGCGCATCCTTAAGCAGGGCACGGGCAATAGACAAGCGCTGGCGCTGGCCACCAGAGAGCATCTGCGCATTATCCCCCAGAACCGTATTCGCCCCCTCAGGTAGCTCTTCAATAAATTGAGTTGCATGTGCCTGCTCCATAGCACGCAGAACATTTTCCTTGGGTGCATGTTCCAATTCACCGTAGGCAATATTGCGATATACAGTGTCGTTAAACAGCACGATATTTTGGGAAACCATACTGATATGGCGGCGCAACTCTTTAAGTGGCACCTTGGAAATATCACCCCCATCGACCAGGATACGTCCACCTGTCGGCTCGTAAAATCTAGCCAGCAGACTTACCAGCGTGCTCTTGCCGGAGCCAGATGCACCCACCAGGGCCACCGTTTCTCCCGGATTTACCGCGAAACTGATGTCGGAGAGTACTTTGGGTGCTGCCGGGTCATAGCTAAACTCAAGCCCTTCAAAAGCTACTGTGCCATTCACAGGCTTAGGTAGCTGAGCTTCACCATCCTGGGGCTCTCTGGGAGCATCCATTACTTCAAAGATACTCTCCGCTGCCGCAATACCCTTTTGGATATCGGCAAAAATTTCGGAAAGGCTGCGCACCGGCTTGGCCAGGGATGCAGCCGCACCAATATAGGCGGCAAAAACCCCAGCAGTCATGGACTCAACCATACCCGGTGCCAGAGCCAGCCAGACAATAGTTGCGGTAGACAAACCAACCAGTATCTGAATCACAGAAACACTGGCATTGTTTGCTACTACGAGCTTCATAAACTGCCGACGGTTATTGTCACTGGCAGAGAGGAAGCGGGATTTCTCGTAATCCTGCCCCCCATACATCCGCACCACTTGATAGCCATTGATCGCCTCCTGAGTGACATGGGTAACGTCGCCCATGGAATTCTGGATGCGATGGCTTAATTTGCGGAAACGCTTACCCACGATACGCACAATAAAGGCGATCAAGGGGGCAAAAAGGAAGAAGGTTAAAGTCAGCTTCCAGTTCACCAGTAACAGGTAGGTCAAGAGACCGATTACCGTAAACGACTCCCGGAAGAGTACCTTCACCGCCTTGGTGATGGAGTTGGTTACCTGCTCAACATTGTATGAAACCTTTGAGATCAGGTAAGCGCCGGTATAGCGGTCAAAATAGGAGCTGGGAAGCTGGCCAATTCTCTCAAATAGCTGTGTTCGCAACTCGTGGATCACTGCACGGCCCACATAGGCCAAACCATAGCTGCCGACAAAATTGCCAATAGCCCTAAGGACAATAATCAGCAACATTGCAAGCGGTACAAGCCAACGAGCAGTCTCCTGGGGCATTACTCCATCGGGGTAATAGGATGCTACAAACTTTGAGAGAAACCCGCGACTCTCTTGGATACCAGCTCCCACTGCATCGAGCAACAGCTCGGTCACAGCAATCAGGCTGACGCCCATGATCGAAAACAGGAAGAAGCCCAGTACCGCAACCCCGAAAATCGCCATGTGCGGGCGGGCATAAGTGAGCAATCGACGGTAAGTTTCCGCCCCATTTTGCGGTTTGCTGGGGGGCGCTTTTACTTTCTTCATACAGACCAATGAATGGACTCGCCCCAACTGGGGCGAGTGGGCACAGAAACCGAAGGTGAGTCAGCTCCCTACAGGGTTCCGCGCTAGTTTTCTTCCGGCTGCCGTGTAGTAATGCTTAGGTTGACAAAGCCTAGCTGTCCAGCGGCATCCATTGCCCGAACCACGGCTTGGTGATGAGCGGTGGCGTCGGCGGTTATCACAAGCGGGCGATTGTACTCGCCTGCGGAAACTTCCGACAGCGCAGATTTGAGGGTGTTGATCTTCTTGTTGATCAAAGCTTGTCCATCTACTGAATAAGAACCATCAGCACTGATCAAAATCTCTACAGATTTAGGTTGGTCAACAGACTGAGGACCTGCTGCTTCAGGCAGGTTCAGCTTAAGATGGCTTTCCTTGGTGAAGGTTGTAGACACCATAAAGAAAATCAACAGCAGGAATACCACATCGATAAGTGGTGTCAGGTTAACCCCTTCCTGCTCTGTGGCTTGGCGGCGGAATTGCATTGCTTGCTACCCCGCTCAGGCCGCATCTTCGATTTTACGATCACTGTGCAGAGCATCCACAAGCTTGACAGCTTCCTGCTCCATTGCCACAACAATCGTGTCAACGCGACGCTGGAAGTATCTGTGTGCCATTAACGCAGGAATAGCGACAGTCAGGCCAGCGGCAGTGGTGATCAATGCCTGGCTAATACCACCGGCCAGTACGCCTGCATTACCGGTACCTTCCACCATAATCGCGGTAAAGACCTGGATCATACCGATCACAGTACCCAGCAAACCAATCAGCGGTGCTACGGCAGCAATCGTGCCCAAAGCACCCAGAAATCGCTCCAGTTCATGCACAACCTGGCTGGCAGTTTCCTCGATGCTATCTTTCATTACTTCGCGACCGTGACGGGAATTGGACAGGCCCGCAGCAAAAATTTTTCCCAGTGGGCTGGAGTCGCGCAGCTCCTTCAATTTTTCCGCATTGACCTGGTTATTTTTAAGCCAGCCCCATACCTCACCTAATAAAGTACGTGGTGCAATATGCTGCGAGTGCAAAGTCCAGAAACGCTCGACACAAATAGCAATAACCGCTACAGAGCAAAACAGGATTGGCCACATCAGCAGGCCGCCGGATTTTATTATCTCAAACACTTTCTTAGCCCCAGAAAACCAGAGGGAATTTTTGGAAAATTATTACTGCGTCCTCGACGCAGAGCAGCACTTTATCACAGCTGGTGCCGGCGGCTAAGTCCTCCCACGCATCCTTATTCCCTGTTGTGACTCGCATACCAAAACCGTGGTGCCAAACGAGCCTGTAAAATTTGCGGCTCTTGTTCTCCGGCTCGCCAGAAAAATTCTACCGCTCCGCTCTCCGCAGTACTGAAAATGCTGGCACCGAAGTTTTGGTAGCGCTTCACAACATCGGTGTGAGGGTGGCCAAAGTGGTGTCGGAAACCGGCACTAAATACAACCCGTTTAGGCCTGGCCCATTCGAGCAAAGCGACCGATGAGGAAGAGCGGGAACCATGATGGGGCGCAATCAGTACGTCAACAGCGGGAAATTGTGGATACATTTTAGACAGTTGATATTCAACCTTACGACTGATATCCCCAGTAAGCAGTAAACGCACCCCCTGCCACTCAGCCAAAATTACACAGCTGTGATCGTTCTCCTCACCATCCAGTAATTCCTCTCCCTGTGCCGTTAAGGAAGGCCATAACCATCGAAATGATATATCTCCCAGTTGCTCTTCCGTTCCTGCCCGACACTGCTCAGTAATCGTGGCTGGCGATAATGGTAAATTGCTAGCTAAAGTCCCCGGAGCATAGAGCTTTTTTGCTTCAATGTTTCTAAGTAAACCCGCCATGCCGCCGGCATGATCCCTGTCGCCATGGCTGACGATCAGCACATCGAGTTCACTACCTCCGCTACTCATCAAGTAGGGAGCCACTATCGAACCTCCCGCGCTCCAGCCCGAGGGGATTGAAGGCCCTGCATCGTAAACAATACGGCTTTTTCCGGTGCTGATAACTACTGACAACCCCTGACCAACATCCAGCACTGATAATTTCAAACGCTCATCTGCCGGTGCCAATGTAGAAAGCCAGGGCTGAGCAACTGGAAGAAAAAATAACCAGCCCAACTTGCGCCCTGGCAACCCTTTAGGCAGCAAAAGTAGCACCGCGCCAAGCCCGGCAATGACTATCGCCAATGCAGTGGAGGCAATCACAAAACCACGAAACCCCGGTATCGAATGATCGACAATATTGAGCGCAGTCATCAGCAGATCCAATTGCCAACCTGCAAACTGCAGCAGCCAAACACCCAGCTGAGTATCAATAAATACAGCACCTAACATAAGTGATGGCAAAATAGACAGGCCCATCCAGGGAATCGCTACAAGATTGACCAATACACCTGAAAGGCTAAAGCCTGAAAAATATATTATCGATGGAATAAACAGGCCAATTGCAATCAGCCACTGGCTTCGCAACAGCTGCCATAACGATAATTGGGAAAACCGGTGCTGCCATGAGGTTACAGCACCAGAGGCCTCAGCCTTCGGCCTCCATTGCGGCTCTCGACTTAAGCTAATTCGCCCACTAAACCCCAAAAGCAGACTCCCGACGGCCACGAAGGACAACCAAAAACCAGCACTGTAAAAAGCCAGTGGCTGCAGGGTAAGCACTATTGCCAGTGCCAATGAGAAAGCAAAACCCGCTCCCAGTCTGCGCCGCCAGTGCCACCCCAGCAACAGCACCCAGGTCATTACAAGCGCACGTTGCGCGGATAGAGGAACGCCGGCGATCAAGGTATATACAAGGCTCGCCACCAAGGCGAGTCCTATCGCAATACCAAAACGGCTGGTGCCCGTAAAAAGCCCAATCCCTTTTGCCAGTACGGTGCCCATCAACAAAATACAACCGGCTACCATGCCCACATGTAAGCCGGATATGGCAATAAGGTGGCCCGTACCTGTCCTTTTAAGCAGGTCGGTATCACCTTCGCTCAACTGACTGCGATCCCCAAGCAATAGCGCAGCTATCAGGTCCGGTCGTTGGATCGGTAACTGACTAATTAGGGAGCGCAATTCATCCCTTAACCCGATAATGCCATTCCCCTGCCCCAGCCACTGAGGAGGATAATCGCGGGGGCGAACATACCCTGTTGCCGTAATTCCCTCTCGCAAAAGCCAGCCTTCATAGTCGAATGTATGTGGATTAACGCTCCCCCTGGGAGTTCTCAATCGCACAGGCAATATCCATTGAGAGCCACCCCGCAGGCGAGCCAGAGCCTCATCGTCAACTCGATACCAGGTTAGGTTGAGAAGGCTTCCGATAGGTAGCTCTGGCGGTGCTAACTGGCCACCCTCTTCACCTAAAGAACTGGAAACAATATCCACAACTCGAGCGCGAAAACGCACCGTTTGTGATTCTGAACTAGCGCCAAACCCTCCCCCTCAGTTAATTCAGGCAGCGAGACCAGGTTCAACTGAAGTACGAAGTCCGCACCATGTGCACCGAGGGGGAGCCGGCGATCCAGCGATGCTTCATGAGAGTGGAGTGCCCAGGTCGCACCAATAAAGGAGAGAAAGATCAGAGCAAGGGGGCGCCAGCGGCGTATTACCACCCAGGCAAACAAGGCTAGAGAGAGATACAGTGCCCACAGAGTGCTTTCAGCGGGTAATCGGGCAAGACATCCCACTGCGATAATAGATAGCGAATAGACCCAAAGATATATGCTGGGCCCCATGTAGACGACAATGCCTCTCGCCTTAGCCAGCAGGCGAGAAAGCCCGTAAATTCTCTCCCGAAAACTCCATAATTCCATCCCCAGCGCCATCCCTTACACCATCTTTTTGTTCAACTATTGACCACCTTCACTCAAATCAACGATGATTGCGAACCGCCGCTTCAGGCGCCTAAAACCTTAATATAGCTAGCTAACCTGCCATTCATAGCACTGACCAGTCACATATTTTTAAGAAAAATGCCATTTTTAACATGTTTGTCATATTCAAAACGCAGAATCCGCACCAAATCGAAAGGCAGCCAACTAGGACGACACGGAAGGCACCTTTCAACCCAAAACCATAAACTGTGCGAGACGATTATGAATAAGACCGCTCTCTCTCTGGCCATCGTTGCCATGGTACCTGCTCTGGCCAACGCCCAAGATGAAGGCGATGTACTCGACTTTTACGGCAAAGCCAACGTCACCTTCCAGGCTGCCGACGAAGGTGACGATTCCGTCACTGACGTTCAGAGCAACGCTTCCCGCCTGGGCGTGAAAGGTGAAATCGCCCTGACTGAAGGCGTTAAAGGTATCTACCGTATGGAATACGAAGTAGATATGGACGGTGACGCTGACGATACTTTCTCCCAGCGCAACATCTACGCAGGCCTGGAAGGCGGCTTTGGCCAGGTCATCGCTGGTAAGTTCGATACTCCCCTGAAAGTTGCCCAGAAGAAAGTTGACCTGTTTAACGACCTCGAAGGCGATATCAAGAGCCTGATCACCAGCAGCGATAATCGCGAAGAAGACGCACTTCAGTACACTACTCCTTCTTTCGGTGGCTTCAAAGCTTCTGCGGCTTTCATCAGCAACAAAGAAGAAGTTATTGACGAAACTACCGGCGAAGAACGCAACAACGGCGTTTCCATGTCTGTCGCCTATGACAACAACGGTGTTTACCTGGCCTACGCTATGGACCAGGACGTTGAAGGTCAGGACGTTGACGTTCATCGTTTTGTAGCTCAGTACAACATCGGCCCTGTACAAGTAGGCGCCCTGTTCGAAGAGCAAGATGCTGACGGCGGCGAAACTGTCGACGGCTGGATGAGCTCTGTTGCTTACAAGCTGGACCAGTGGACTCTGAAAGCCCAGTACGGCCAGTCTGATATCAAAGAAGAAGGCGGCGAGACTTTCAGCCTGGGCGCAGACTACAAATTCAACAGCGCAGCCAAAATTTTCGGCTTCTACACCGACGAAACTGCTGACGAAGACTACGATCGCAGCTACGCCGGTATTGGTGTTGAATACAAGTTCTAATCATTCCTTAAATGTGGCGGTCCAAATTGGAAAGTGCGACTCTGCCGCTTGGGGAAGATTGAGCAATGAAAAAGGCGGCCTTTGGCCGCCTTTTTCACTCTGGGGAATTTCCTAAGGAGCCTCTAAATAACCAATAGATCCATAAAGCGATTAACTGACAACTGCTTTAACCCTTGAAGATCATTAATAGCTGCAAAAATTTTATTAGCCCGCCCTTGAGGGAATCGCGTAGCTAAATTACTACGGAACTTATCTTCCAATAACGGAATCCCCTCCCGTCGGCGACGGCGGTGTCCCATCGGATATTCAACTTCAATCTTTTCTGATGCGTCACCACTTTTAAAAAATACTTGTACCGCACTGGCTATAGAACGCTTATCTGGGTCTAAATAATCTTTTGAGTAACCTTTATCTTCTATCACTTCAATCTTGTCCCGCAAGATATCGATCTCTTTGTGATCGCGATGAAAATCATCTTCATAAAAACCTGGCTGTAAGTCACCAAAAATAAGCGCCACTGCAACAATATATTGCAAACAATGATCCCGATCTGCCGGATTATTTAATGGACCTGATTTAGTGATGATGCGAAGGGCTGATTCATGTGTGGTCACTACCACCTTGGTAATATTATCGATACGGTCTGCAACCTGTGGATGTAAAATAATTGCCGCCTCACAAGCTGTTTGACCGTGAAACTCAGCCGGATAAGAAATTTTGAATAAGATATTCTCCATGACATAGGAGCCAAAACTTCTGGGGAACTGAAAATTGCGCTCTGATGGTGGTTTCAGTTGCTGCTCAGCATTTGTCTTGCTAAACAGGACATCATAAAACCCCCATTGTTTCGCCGTAAGTACTCCGGGCACTCCCATTTCTCCACTTATCGCCAAATCAGCCAAGCGAACACCACGGGAACTCGCATCACCTGCAGCCCAGGACTTGCGTGATCCAGTATTCGGGGAATGCCTATAAGCCCGCAATGCTCCACCGTCCGCCCACGCCTGAGACACCGCCGCCATTACTTCCTCCCGCCCAGCACCTTTAAGCCAGGCAGCCACAGCGGCAGAAGCAACCCGCACCAGTAGTACATGATCGAGCCCAACCCGATTAAAGCTGTTAGACAATGCCAAGACACCTTGAATCTCGTAGGCTTTGACCATTGCTTCGAGTACCGCGCCCATTTTTATTGGGCTTCCCCCTTTAACTAATCGCCCTTGCGACAGGTGGTCACAAACGGCCAATATTGCCCCAAGATTGTCAGAGGGATGCCCCCATTCAGCCGCCAACCAAGTGTCGTTGTAATCGAGCCATCGAATTGTACAGCCGATGTCCCATGACGCTTTTATCGGGTCCAAGCGAAACCGGGTGCCAGGTACCCGGGCCCCATTCGGCACCCATGTCCCCTCCACCCAGGGTCCTAACAACTTTGTACATTCAGGGAAACTCAACGCCAGAAAGGCACACCCCAAGGAGTCCATCAGGCTTAACCGTGCTGTTTCCCAAGCATCACTGGAACCCACTTTGAAATGAAGCACATAATCTGCGATATCCTGTATCACCTGATCGTAATCGGGGCGGATATTCGGAGCGGGGTCAGCAATCATGATTGAATAGCCCGTGAAATTGTCGGAGGGCAAAACAGATGGAGTAAGATTAGCTGCTTCCTAAACTTCAGATAGCTAAACAAACGACCGAAGAATTCTATATTGTTAGGAATCTCTAAAAACAGGAATCAACCCACTTGCAACGAACTAGCGACCCAATAAAAACACTTCGATTCCTCAAAGAAACGGTATTATTCCGACAAGGGGATTCTGGTCCCCAGATTTATTTTATTCATGCCGGCTACGTCCTTATCCAAAAAGTGGACTACTGCGGCAACCTAGCCATTGTCGATCTCTATGGGCCCGGATCATGGTTTGGACCAGGTCTAACTGGGAAAAACCTGGATATTCAAGCAACCGCCAAATCTGGCAGTGAACTGGAAGCTGCTTCCATTCAACATGTAAACGCCATGATGGCGCGCCAATCACAGACCTTCGATGAGCTGTTGCAACAACTAGCCGCAAGGGAGTCTCAGCTTCAGCAACGTCTTTTCCTCCACATCACCGCCCCCTTACCGGTCCGGTTGGCCAACCTGTTAGCACAACTATTTAATTACCGGGGACAACCCTGTGGCCATGGACATCAACTAGACATCAAGTTGACCCAGTCCGAACTGGCCGCCATGGCCGGTGGCAGCAGGCAAACAGTCAGCCAACAGCTTAAACAGTGGAAGTCTGATGGAGTTATCGACTATACGCGCCAATATATCTGCCTTCTCGATCAAACCGCGTTAAAAGGCCTGGCAGAGAACCAAATATATGCGCCAGTGTCAGCCAGCTGACAGTTTTACCCTTCCCGCCTTCATATACTTTCCAGCAGCTGAAACCCGGGTATAGCTCTCCCACATCAACAGCAATGGAAAAGGATTATGCGCAGCGCCTACTTATTAACCTCTTTAGTTCTGACACTCGTATTGGGTATTTCTGCAAAGGCCGATGAAAACCTCAATTCAACCTATAAAAGCATGGTTGATAGCAAGGGGAATATTACTTTGCCGGATAATTACCGCCGGGAATGGGTCTTCCTGGGCTCCTATCAGGTAAAGTCCTCGAGTGGCGATGGATGGGATACTCATAATGTTTATACCCAACCCCAGGCAGTAGAAGGGTATCGCAAAAAGGGGAAGTTTCCCGATGGGACAGTTTTGGTAAAGGATGTTAATAGCACCCAATCGGAGCCCTTAACCACAGGGTTGGCTTATTACTCCTCAGACCTTCAATTCACTTTTATGATGGTAAAAGACGATAACAACCGCTTCCCAGAAAACCCGGCTTGGGCAGAAGGCTGGGGATGGGCTTTATTTAAGCCAGGAATAGCCAAAAGTGAAACTGAAACCTGGAAAGGCACCGGGCTTAACAACTGTTTTGGATGTCATTTGCCTGCCAAGAATAATGACTGGGTATACACACAGGGTTATCAGCAGGTCCTGCAGAACTAAAAAGTAAACAGCAAAAATCAGAGGTTAGAGGTCTATTATTCGGCTAGAGTAACAGCATAGATTCCCTCCATAACAGCTTATCACCCCCACCCCAGCGCTAATTGATTTATATCAATTAGCGCGATCTTGAATACCGTTAACATGCGGCCGCGTCCGACTATTCCACTATGAGTTTTTCCGTGTTTAAACCTGAGTTACTGTCCCCCGCAGGGACTTTAAAAAATATGCGATATGCGTTTGCCTATGGTGCCGATGCCGTTTATGCCGGCCAGCCCCGCTACAGCTTGCGTGTGCGCAATAATGAATTTAAAAATATTGAAACCCTGCGCCTAGGCATAGAAGAAGCACACCAGCAGGGAAAACAGTTCTATATCGCATCTAACATCGCCGCTCACAACGACAAAGTTCGCAGTTACCTGCGGGACCTGGAAGAAATTGTAGAAATGGGGCCTGACGCCCTGATTATGTCCGACCCAGGCCTGATAATGATGGTAAGGGAGCGTTGGCCTGATCTGCCAGTTCACCTATCCGTACAGGCCAATGCGGTAAACTACGCGACCGTAAAGTTCTGGCATCGCCAGGGGTTATCTCGGGTGATACTTTCCCGGGAATTATCCCTGGATGAGATTGAAGAAATTCGCCAGAGAGTGCCTGAAATGGAGCTGGAAGTCTTTGTCCACGGTGCGCTCTGTATCGCCTATTCCGGGCGCTGCTTACTATCCGGTTATATGACCCATAGAGATGCCAACCAGGGCGCCTGCACCAACTCCTGCCGCTGGCAATACCAAGCTCATGAAGCCAAAGAGAATGAAGTTGGCGAGTTGATTCATGTGCAAACCCAGGAACCCACCAAGCAACCCACCTCCGCCAGTGACAGTACTTCTCAGGCCTTTTTACTACAGGAAGAAGGTCGCCCTGGAGAATATATGCCGGCCTACGAAGATGAGCACGGTACCTACATCATGAACTCCAAAGATCTGCGGGCCGTACAGCACGTCAAGCGCCTATCGGAAATGGGCGTTCACTCTTTAAAAATCGAAGGTCGCACCAAATCCCACTACTATGTGGCTCGTACTGCTCAGATCTATCGTCGCGCGATAGACGATGCTGCAGCAGGAAAAGACTTTGACATGAAGATGATGGACGAATTAGAAACCCTCTCGAACCGAGGCTACACGGAAGGTTTCTACCGTCGCCATCCACCAGCAGAATACCAGCAATATGAAAAGGGGTTGATATCAACTCCGGGCCAACAGTTCGTAGGCGAGCTTATTGACGGCAGTCCTGAGCATTTGACGATTGATGTTAAAAATCGCTTTGAACGCGGTGATCAATTGGAGTTAATGACTCCCAGCGGTAGCTTGTTCTTCCCCTTGGAGCAAATGGAGAATACGGAAGGTAAGGCTATCGATGTGGCTCCGGGATCCGGGCATATCGTGCAAATACCCCGACCAGAGGGGGTTGATGACGATCAACTTCAACAGGCGCTATTGGTCAAAGCTCTGGGATAACCCTCGGCCTGTAATTTGCACTATGGCTTATCAAGCTCTTCGTTTTGCAAATATATTTTGTTAAAGGTGTAGTGGTTTAGACAATCTACCGGATTCACTAAGCCACGACACCTTTATTCCCACTACATCTCCACAATTTTACTTGTGAACCTATCCTCAAAATGCATTGGGTAATCGTTAAACCTCTCAAGTTACTGCCCACCTCATAATATTCAAACCGTCCTGTATTTCCCCACCATTCACCGCAAGCAACTGGTTCTTGTACCAATTTTCCTGCATTTTCAGCCTCACCTAAAACCCTTTTAAAGCCCTGAGTTTTGATCACAAAAATATGCTCGACAGTACTAATTACAAGATAAAAACCCACCCTCCCTCGGAGTTCCAACAGGAATACACCCGTTTTAAATAGTTATGATTTTCCACCTCTAACTCGCCCCCGCATCAAGGTTTCACAGTAGAAATGCGTGCAACGATTGCTTAACCAAGGAAATGCCGCAATATGGATATTATTAAACCTAAGAAACGCCCCCTGATTAAGCACCCTTTAATGCTAGGTGGTGCTGCTCTTGCTTTTGTGGCATTTACCAGCACCCTCCTGTTACTTCCTGACAGCGCCTATAAGGTAGAGCGGGAACAGCTGATGTTGGGTACCGTCCAACAGGGAGACCTGCAAGTTGTGGTAGATGGCTACGGTAGGCTGCGTTCAGACAAGCAGACTTTAATTACCGCCCTAACCGCAGCGAATGTTGAAAAAATCATGTTGCGTCCCGGTGCAGAAGTACAAAGTGATAGCATCATTATGCAGCTGAGTAATCCAGAGTTAATGCGCGACCTGGATGCAGCCGAAACCTCCCTGGAGCAAGAGGAAGCTAATCTGCGCCGGCTTGTTCTGAACAACCAGCGCGATGTTCTCGCGGAGGAAGCCATACTCGCGGAATTGAACTCCAATTACCAAGTGATCAAGTTGCGTCGCGAAGCTGAGGACGAGCTGGTAAAAAGTGGAGTGGTTTCCCAGCTCACCTACCAAACCACCGTCTTACGCCAGGAACAGATGAAAAAACGTGTGGACCTGCAAAAACAGCGTATCAATCACTTGCGCAAAGTCGCCGTCGAATCAGAGTTAATCCAGCGCGAGCAAATCAACCAAGCCCAAACCCAATTGCAAAGTATCCAGCAACGTACAGACCGACTGACAGTACGCGCCGGCCTGAACGGCATACTGCAACGACTACCAGTAGAGCTGGGGCAAGGTGTCGATCCCGGGCAAGAGCTGGCGCTGATCGGCAGCGAGACTGATCTTCTCGCTTTGGTTCAAGTACCACAATCCAAAGCAGAGCAACTGGAGGTTGGCCAGCCCGCTGAAATTGATACCCGCAGAGAAAAGGTCGAAGGTATGGTAACCCGTATTACTCCTGAAGTTCGGGACGGCAATATTGAAGTGGAAATTGCTTTTAGCGCGGGCGCGCCAGAGTCTGCCAGGCCACAGCTCAACGTCGATGCCCGGATATTCACTGCCACGATGGAAAATACGTTGTTCGTCGAGAGACCTATCAATGTGCAGAGGCACAGTGAGGCCAATCTCTTCCTGATTAACGAAAACGGGGAGGAAGCGGCACTCCAGCCCATCAGCTTCGGCGAGGAGTCAGGTCGATATATCCAGATCACCCAAGGCCTCAATGAAGCGGACCGCATCATCCTCTCGGATATGGCCAATTTTAATGAAGCTGAGCATATCCAGATTGTTGACTAAAGCCTGAAACCCAAAGCGAGAACAGGGAGTTCGCTATGTCCAAGCCAATCCTCCATATGGCCGGGATCACTAAGGTGTTCAGCACCGAAGAAATGGAAACTCACGCCCTGCGGGGCGTTGACCTGAGTATTTACCAGGGGGAATTTGTATCTATCTGCGGCCCCTCGGGTTGCGGTAAATCCACACTTCTCTCGATTCTCGGCCTGCTGGACCTCCCCACCAGCGGCAGCTATCAGATTGAAGGCATTGAAGTCGCTCAATTGTCGCTGAGTGAGGCGGCGACTATTCGCAACGAGAAAGTAGGCTTTATCTTCCAGTCCTTTAACCTGATTGACGAACTCTCTGTCTACGACAATATCGCCCTACCCCTGCGATACCGCCGCAATCCCATTCCCAAGCCTGAAGCCGACAAAAAAGTGAAACACTGCCTGGAGAAGGTGGGAATGAGTCACCGGGCCTCTCACAAACCTAACCAGTTATCCGGTGGCCAACAGCAGCGAATCGCCATAGCCCGCGCGCTAGTTGGCAATCCATCCCTGCTACTGGTGGACGAGCCCACCGGCAACCTGGATTCCCACAATGGCGATGCAGTAATGGAAATGCTGCGGCAACTCAATAATGAAGGTACCACCCTGTGCATGGTGACCCATGACCCTCGCTATGCAGATATGGCCAGCCGTCAATTGCATCTGCTGGATGGAAAAATCTCAACGCCGCAGCCCATACTAGAGCCCCATGAGATGGCCCTATGATCACCACAAAGGACCTGTCCATTGCCCTCCAGTCCCTCAATCGGGCGCGGAGCTACGCCACCACTATTATTCTGACCCTGGGTATCACTCTCGGCGCCCTGGTAACGCTGTTTAATCTCAACTACCAACTGTTAGCCGCACCCCTACCCTACCCGGACGAAGATCGGCTGTATGTCGTGAATGGTAATCTCTACCAGAACAAGCAGCTGCGGCTGGAAAACAACAGCCAATACCCCGCCCTGGTTGAAATCTATAAGAACGATAGTTTCTTCGAGTCCAGCGCCCTGGTGTACTTCTGGGAAGATGTGGTTCGCAATTTATCCGGATCACCACGGGTTAATGTTTCCTATGTCTCTCCGGAATATCTCCAGCTGGCTGGAGCACCCCTGGCCCTGGGCAGACAATTCAATGCCGATGAAGGGCTCGACAGCCGAGTCCCTGTGGCGGTTATCAGCTATCAAACCTGGGAGCAGATGTTCCGGCGCAACCCAAATGTCTTGGAGCAAAGCCTGCAATTTGGGGAGGTGGACTTTCGCATTGTCGGCGTCACCGCCAAAGACTTCATTGAACCCCAAATCTATAAGCAGGGCCGACAAACGGCGGTCTGGCTGCCCTGGGACTTTAACGATACACAAGTAGAGCGCAGAAATAATTGGAGAGGCTTCCTGCCTTTCCGCATGCTCACAGGAAAGCTGAAGCCGGGCATTGACCCCGCCAGTGCGGGGCATGAATTGAGCACATTAATGGATGCCCAATATCAAGCTGCCCTAGCGGGAAGATCCTCTTCGGTAGAAAGGTCCGTTGAATACCGACTCACCCCCTTCGCCAATAAAATACTTGGCGACAGCGCCACGCGAACCTTAATGGTAATGGGCGGTACACTGGTGCTTCTGTTAATTGCCTGCGCCAATGTTACCAACCTGATTCTTTCTCGCGCAGCCAAACAACAACGCAATATGGCGATACAGGTCGCGTTGGGCGCACATAAAAAACATATCTTTTTGGCCCTGCTATGTGAAATCGGCCTACTTATGTTAGGGGCTGCATTACTTTCTCTACTTTTAGCCCTGGGATCGACGGAAGTATTAAAGGTGATGGCTACGGAACAAATTCCTCGCATTCAAGAGCTCACCTTAAACTGGCAGACACTGGTTTTTGCACTGTTGTGTGCCTTACTGCTCGCCCTGTTCTTCTCAGCCATAGTCAGTCGCCAGGTTAATTACCGCGCACTGAATCAAATGCTGCAGAGCAGCGGCAAAGGTTCTGGCGTACAGATCTCGCCTCTAATCCGCAAAATCCTCATCAGCAGCCAAGTGGCGATGACCAGTTTGCTTATCGTCGCCAGCTTGCAGATTTTCCTTCAAGCTAACCGACTGATTAACCAGCCCTTTGGCTTCCCCTTGGACAACGTTCAAGTGATGACTCTGAATATCGGCAATCTTAGGAGTGCCCCCACTGCCGAACGAGAGAGTTATCTGAAGGCCATCAGGCAAAGATTGCTGGAGCACCCTAAAGTACAAAATGCCAGCCTGAGCCTAAACACTCCTATCTCCATCAGCCGGCCACTCTGGACCACATCCCTGAGTCATTATGCCAGCCGACAAAACCCGGTGATGGCCAAGACCACAGTGGTCGACGAAAACTACCTTTCCATTTTGCGTATGCCTTTGATAGCTGGCCGCCATATCAATGCGGCTGAATTTTCCGATAACAATCGCATGATGCTCGTCAACGAAACCCTGGCCCAGCAACTGGAGCCGGATGGAGAAGTATTAGGCAATCGCTACTACTGGCGAGGTGACTTGCCCTACCAAGTGGTCGGTGTAGTACGCAACGCAAGCCTGCCCGGCAAAAAGGAACCCGCCCGCTTATTTGTGCGCGGTATCAACGTGAGCTATCCCCTACTCGTACTCAGGCATAAGCTTCACCAACCGCTCAGCACCACAGAGATAAATCGGGAGTTTGCCGAAGTAAACAGGCAGTACAAGGTTTCCGAGCTATTCACCCTGGAGCAGGCGCGAGACCTACTCCTAAGCAATGACCGGGTCTCAGTTTGGGTAACCACCGCCCTGACATTACTGGCACTCAGCCTCGCTGCCATCGGTATCTTTGGAGTGCTCAGTTACAGTGTACAACTGCGGCGTACTGAGCTTGGCGTGCGCATGGCAACCGGCGCCCGCCCAGCGACGATTTTCTATCACACCCTGATCGATAGCCTGATTCCCGTCGTTATCGGTATCGCTGTAGCGACCTTGGTCCTAGTCCCTCTGGCGCTTTGGCTTGAGCAAAGCGAGTTCAGTATTGAAACCAGCCTCTGGGGCTGGCTGCTACCACCACTACTTATTATCGGCCTAACCGCCTCGGTGACCCTGCTTTCAGTATGGAAGATAATCAATAAGCCCGCGATTTACGCATTGCAAGGAACAGGATAATTACTTTCCACCTGATAGCCGCTGCTTGAGGTTGCGCGCTCATCGTGCAATCTTTACAGCAAATACAACAATAAGAAATGGAACAGCCAATGCAGCCTCAGCAGTGGTTATCAAACGGAAAGATTTTTGATTATCAAAACCACCAACTCTTCTATGTCGATAGCAACCCAAGCTGCCGACATAAGCATGTACTGCTTTTGATTCACGGTTTTCCGACCAGTAGTTATGACTGGCAAAAGGTATGGGCCCAACTGACAGAGCACTATCGCTGTATTGCTATGGATATGCTGGGATTCGGTTACTCAGACAAACCCAAGCAGCATAACTATAGCATCCACGGGCAAGCTGATTTACATGAAGCTCTTCTGCAACATTTAAACATTAACAAGGTCCACCTGCTGGCCCATGACTATGGGGATACCGTTGCCCAGGAGTTACTCGCCAGAGCCAATAGCGGTGGTACAACGAGATATGCCTCAGCATGCCTGCTAAACGGAGGTCTATTTCCAGAAACTCATCAAGCGCGTTTCGTACAAAAACTGCTGCTCTCTCCCGCAGGCTTCCTGGTCAACAAACTGATGAGTTACCGGCAGTTTTGCCGCAGCTTCAGTGCCATTTTCGGACCAGAGACACAACCAACCAAAAGAGATTTGCGAGACCTGTGGCAAATTCTCCAATATAAGAATGGCAACCGGCTCCTCTATAAACTAATCAGTTATATGCGCGACAGGCGCCAACATCGTCAGCGCTGGGTCGACGCCCTAAAGCAATACCCCGGCCCCCTATTACTAATCAATGGCTCATTAGACCCAGTTTCAGGGAAGCATATGGTGGATCGATTTCGGCAACTGATAGATCGGCCAACGGATATTGTTGAGCTGGGAACGATTGGGCATTATCCGCAGTGGGAGGCTCCTGAAAATGTTGGGAATGAATATCTAAAATTCCTAAAAATACACCAGAACAACCCTTTCTTACTTTCTACACTATCGGAGTAAAGTAAACTACTAGGGTAATGAGAGCTAATCATAGTAGCAATGCCGACACACTAGCCACTAGTAGTAATAACTAAGACTGGAATCTTCCTGTTTTAATTTAGTAAATCACCCAATTACAGAGCACAAAAGTAGATAGAATGATCGAAAGGATAAACTACCAAGACCTTCCCCAAGCTGCAGGCCCTTATGTACACGCAACAAAGCACAACAACACCCTATACATATCTGGCCTTACAGCGTATGAAACCGAAGTACAATCTTCTAGCTTGATTGCTCAGACTACTGAAATACTTTCCCAGCTTTCAATAATCCTTGATTGCGAGGGACTGGTAAAAAATAATTTAGTCAAACTAACAATCTTTGTTCGCGATATTGGCAGTCTAACATCCATTCGAGAGCTACTTTTTCAATTTTACGAAGAAAGTTTACCCGCTTGTTCATTGGTGGAAGTTTCAAAACTAATACACCCAGATTTACTAGTAGAAATAGAAGCTATAGCAGCCCTTTAGCGATGAAACTTACAAAATTTCACAACATTTATCTTACACTTCACGCACGAAAAGCGAGACCCAACATTTGAGTATGAGACACTTAACGACAAAAGCCATTACTATTCTATATTGCATTTCGGCCCAATATTCTATTGCCAGTAATGAAGTAACAATACATAAAATACCAAAGGAGAAGGTTGCACAGGAAAATAAACTGCTCACTGATTTATTCACCCAAGACCAAAGCGCGCGCATTGCCCCCCACCGTGACATTGACTGGGAATCACTAAATCATGAAGACAAAACCCGGCGGATAAAAGTCTTAAAAATGCTTGAGAATGGGCATATTAGAACGTCAAAGGACTACTATCATGCAGCACTTATCTTCCAGCATGGTAATAAATCAGAAGATATAAGACTGGCCCATGCTCTTGCCACTATTGCAGCAACCCTGGCAGAGGATAAGAATAAAGCTAATTGGCTAAAAGCGGCCACTTGGGATCGCTTAATGATGAATCTTGGTCGGCCACAGTGGTACGGCACTCAGTTTGTTAAAGATGACTCTGGAAACTGGAGCCTTTATAACATTGATTCTGATATAGTCTCTGATCAGCAGCGAATAGATTGGTCCGTTCGTACACTAGAAGAATCAAAGGCCATGGAAAAGTCGCTAAAGAGTAAAAAGAAAAGTTAGCATTGATAAAGCTTTACAGAGCCAGCCAGCGGGTATCTGGCTAGTCAGTTCACCACCAATCTCTGGCCAATGCTATCAAACATAGGGAGAGACAACAGTATGATACGAGCAGTTAAAGCTTCTGACTCTGCTGGGATTGCTAAAATCTACAATTACTATGTGGAGAATACCTGTATCACTTTTGAGGTAGAGCCAGTTTCTGCAGAAATTATCGCCGACCGAGTCGAAGAATGCTCAAAAAACAATCTTCCCTGGTTAGTTGCTGAGAATGAGGGCCGTTTAATTGGCTATTGTTATGCCAGTAAATGGAAAGGACGCTGTGCTTACCAGTATTCGGTGGAGGCTACCGTGTACTTGGACACGAACTATTCCTCTAAAGGCTGGGGCTCGAAGCTCTATAATGAACTGTTTAAACAGTTAAGTGAACTCAATGTCCACGCGGTAATCTGCGGTATAGCTCTACCAAATGCAGGCAGCGTAGCACTTCATGAGAAGTTTGGAATGGAAAAAGTTGCTCATTTCAAAGAGGTCGGCCGAAAATTTAACCAGTGGATAGATGTTGGTTATTGGCAGTGCTTACTCCCCTTAAGAAAGGAGAAAGCATGAAATAAGTACTTCATGAAGGAGTACATTTTAAGCAACTTTTATGTACCCACATTAACCCCACTAGGGAATTTTAACCTAAATTTTACCAAATCCTCTCTAATCTAGGGTCATAACTGCGCGCTTTTGCGCAGCAAGGGCTATTACATTGAGTAGCCGAGACTTTATTGAGGGCACTGATTCCCCCCATTATACCAAAATAAAAGTGGACAACTTACTATAGAGAAAGTTGCAGCAATTACTGGATTGCTTTTAATTTAGCTCATATTCCATCAAAAGTTACTGGCCTATATGATCATTACACTTTTCACCCCGGAACCCTACCTCATTTAATGTAAGATAAAAGCTAAAACCCAGAAAAGGTACGGTAGCTAAAAACAAACATTCGACCACCATAAAACAATTAAATATATTCGCATAACGGATCCAGGTTAGGGTAAGATCACCAAAAGAGCCAAAAATATAGGTAATTATAATTAAGGGAGTGATATGATTTTTTCAACTACAGAAACAGTACCAGGAAGAGAAATATCGGAGGCACTGGATATCGTTACGGGCAACGTTGTTCAATCAAAACATATCGGCCGTGACTTAATGGCAGGTATAAAGAGTATTGTCGGTGGAGAGATACGAGGCTATACGGAAATGCTGACCGAAGCGAGAAACAAAGCTTTTCAAAGATTAAGTGACAGTGCCCGGCAAAAAGGCGCTGATGCCGTGGTAGGAATTCGTTTTACTACAAGTGCAATTATGGATGGCTCCTCAGAAATTCTTGTTTTTGGTACAGCTGTAAAACTAAAAAAATAGGTTGGAATGCCCCTAAAGTTCTACCGCAAACTGCCCCAGTTTTCTCCGCACCGCAGGAATAGAACTGGCGGCAGCGATTAACGCTCGAAATTCAAATCTTGCTTTCAGAGATTGTCCAGTGATCATTTTCCGGCCACGCTCAGTAACCTCAATAACCTTTTTATCTTCTTGGTGGCGCAAATCAGAGTAGCCTAGGAGCTGCCCCTCAGTGATCCGTTTTGCCAATTCGGCTGCATCAGCTATCCCAAGGTTCATACCACGACCTCCAACCGGAGAGTGGCAATGGGCAGCATCCCCAGCTAGATGTATCCTGCCCTTTGTGTAAGTTTCCGCTTGCCGAATTGAGATTTTAAAGGTTCCCTCCCGCCGAACCCTCTTAACATCCACCGCCATCGGAAATGCTTTAATTGCATTATCACAGCTAGCTACCAGACGGTGTCGGCCTTCTCCCAATGGCACGGCAACAGCGACCACGCCAGATTCCATTTTGACCAAGGTAAACTTTCTTTTAGGAGGCCAATCCCCTGTATCAACATCCGCGATTGACCACACTTCTTCCAAGTCAAATCCAGGATAACTGATACCTGCAGCTTCACGAACAGTACTGCGAATACCATCCGCTCCTACGACCAGGTCAAATTGCTCCTCTTCACCATTATCAAAAAAAGCCACTACCCCACTCTTTTCCTCGGTAAGGGTTTTGAGTTCTTTCCTATATTCAACTTCGACTCCCATACCAAATAAAACCTGAGCCATGAGAGCTTCAGTTCTGTCTTGAGGAAGTCCAAGAATGGCGGGGAAATAAGTCCGATCGGAATGAAGGGGGAACTCTAGTGCTAAATGCGTATTTAGGTAAATGCATGCGCTCTGAACAGCGATCCCCTCAGCAATCAACTTTTCAGAAACGCCAGAGTGAGAAAGCAACTCAAGGCTGCGAGAAGTAACTCCCACTGCTCGACTAAGGGTTGACGCGCTATCCCGGCGGTCCACAATTCTTGGCAGTAGCCCTCGCCGAGCAAGCTCGACCGCTGTTGTAAGGCCCGTGGGCCCAGCCCCAACAATCAGTACTTTCACAGGCTACCTCAAATAACCCCACCTAACAGTAAGATAGTACATATGAAAGAGTAAGGGTGACTAGCTGGTCTGAGGCTCTTCATAAAAAACCTCGGCCGCTATCTGTGATCTCTTCACAGCAATACCAGTCACCGCTTGGTGAGTACGTGCTTAAACTTGCGAAGTCGAAACCTCTAATATCTGGCAACGATCTACAGAAGACTCGTCTTGCCAATAAGTACCCACTGTTATATCGATATTTTTTATGTTTCAGCTCTTGGGTATAATTTCTAAATGATTACACCACTTTACGATGATGTACATGGACTCGCACTTGAGATAGTCAATAAATCCGCCTCTGGGGATAAAGCTGGGTGCCAAGACTCCCTCAACTCGCTAGAGAGACTATGCGCAAAATATGCCGGAGGCGAGCTAGACCATCCCCTACAGTGGGAGGCTCTGGGTGATTTTTCAGAAAGCTGTGAGGATGCAATACAGGCATACACCCAGGGACTTAACTGCTCCATAAAATTAGATCTCCCTTTGTATTCAGCTTCAATTGCCCTGGAAATGGCTGAATGTTTTTTGAGACTAAACAATCAAGATAAAGCCTTGAAATTTGCCCATAAAGCACGTATCTATTCTGTCAGTACAGAGGATTATGAACTACAAGAATCCATTAACAATTTCCTTAGAAATCTTATACAGGTTTAGTTTACCCTTAAAGACCATCCAAGCTGAGTTATCATAGTTAACTAAAACAATGATTCTAAGATCACTGATTACTTCTATATTAGTCAGCCTAAGTTACACTCTGGCTGCACATTACATTTACGATAACTCTTTTGGTGAAGGTGAAATTCTGAAGATCCAGGCCTCCATATTGATGTTTCAAGCTTTAGTCGTTTTCATACCTACATTCACTGCCTGCTTACTAATCACACTCTGGCTAAGCAAGATCAATAGAAAGACAAAATAAGACATTCTGTATGCCCCCAACTTCAAGCATCATGGCTACCGCTTCAAAAATCAGCCTTTGCCTTATAGCAAGTTCAATAGCAACTCTTATTTCCATTATGGAGTACTGGCGAGGGCTTAATGGTAACGAACTTCTTTTAGCCAGAAGTGTCTCCGCTGTAACAACTGCCGGGAAAAACGGCCCCAAGTATATAGAACCGACGCTAGCTGCCGGAAATGATGGCATTACTGAAGTTCAAGTCATCTTAATGGCTCTAGGCTTATCGGCACTTTTGGCCTTAAGTTCGCTGATAGTGGTGACGATTTACAGGGTCAGGCACGGCCATCACAAACTCTATCTGCCTTTAGCTTTCTGTTCTACAGTTCTATGCTTGGGCATTATTTATGTTGGGTTTAAGTCCGGTATTCAGTATAGTCTTTGAAGTAGGACAAGCTTAGGCTAGTACTGAGGCATAACAAAGGAATATCAAAGTGAAAAGAATTGCCACCGCACTGCTATTTTTATTTGCGGCGATTGCCTGCTACGCTTTCGGAGTCCCTGTGGGAGGAGTGATCCTACCCATCAACAACGAACACACCACTAAGCGACTAGTTGTTCCTCAAACGCCTCAGGGCTGAGATAGCCATTGGCGCTGTGTAAGCGATTTCGATTGTAGTCTATCTCTATATACTCAAATACGGTTTCTCGCATGAGGCACCTTGTAGGAAAGCGGTTACCATGGATTGCTTCTACCTTAAGTGAGTGGAAGAACGTTTCTGCACAAGCATTATCATAGCAATTACCTTTGGCGCTCATGCTGCACCGCAGATCATACGCTGTAATTAAAGATTGATAATCTTTAGAACAATACTGGCTTCCCCTGTCAGTATGCACGATAACATTCGTAGGTTTCTTACGTCGCCATAAAGCCATTTGAAGGGCGTCACAGACCAATGTAGCCGTCATCGTTTCTGACATCGCCCAACCAATAATCAGCCGACTATATAGGTCTATCACTACAGCCAGATATAACCAACCTTCTTCCGTTCGTAGGTAGGTAATATCCCCAGCCCATTTCTGATTCGGCGCTTCAGCATTAAAGTTCTGCTCAAGCAAATTTGGAGCTACTGGCAGACCATGTTTTGAGTAGGTTGTGGCTTTATACCTCCTGCCTGCTTTAGCCCGTAGGCCCTGTCGACGCATGCTGGCAGCAATTGTTTTCTGATTATATTTACTCCCCTCACTGGCCAACTCCTTCGTCAGACGAGGGGCGCCGCTACGTTCTTTGCTGGCTATAAAGCGCTGCTGTACCAAGCTATCGAGCTGCATTCGGTACTGCTGGTGCTTGGATTGGTCAGCCGATCTTGAAACCCAGTTATAAAAGCCACTGCGAGATACGCCCAATACCTTGGCCATCGCTTTGATGCTGAATTCATGCCTGTGCTTTTGCATGAAGGCGTACCTCATTTCAGGCTCTTTGCAAAGTACGCTGCGGCCTTTTTTAAGATCGCCAGCTCCTCTGCCTGCTCAGCCAGCTGCCGCTTAAGTCGAGCATTTTCTGTGGCCAGCTCTCTCTCCGCATCCCCTCGGCTCTGATGTAACTTAGACTTACTTCGCCATCCGTAAATCTGGGAAGGATGCAATCCAAGCTGTTTAGCGGCAACGCTTACCCCGACCTTGAGCGCCAGTGCTAGGGCATCCTTCCTATACTCCTCTGAGTATTGTTTACGAGTGGTTTTGGTTGGTTTATTTGATCTTGTCATAGAGCACCTCTGCTGCGTAGTTTATCGCTTAAGAGAGTGTCCATCGTTGATGGGTAGGATCAGAGTAATCTTCCTTGCTCTTGGCATTATCTTTGAAGGAATCTTCTGGATTAAGCTATTTAAACGTAAAAAGAAGCCAACATAGGTGTAGTAATACAACGTTACTTCGGCTAGATTCAATTGAACTAGTGATTATCGAATAAACTACACGCCTCAACCTGGCACCATAGAACAGGAAGGTCGCTTACTCCCTAAGCCACCTAATTGCCATCCCATCATTCTATAAATTTATTTTCCAGCCATCAGTAATCCCCACCTCACTATTGGTACACACTTGCATCAGGAATAGATACCGAGCACGGAAACTATGGAGGAAACTTGAGACATATTTAAAGACGGACTAAATTGTGCGCCGTTAAATGGATTCTATAAGGAAATACCCATGTCCCTTCACCGCTCACCACGCTGGATTGCGGTCATTCTTCTTTGTCTTATTGCTATGGCTTGCTCACAAGAAAAGTCAGAGAAGAAACTCGCTGACACCCCCAAGCTTGCGGAAGGCGGGAGCGTTGAAGAGGGTAACAACCAGGCACAAGCTCTCAGCCCCACTGAGAAAGTGCATAAAAAAGAAGCGGCCTCTTCTAGTGAAGCAATCTCGAAAGCTGATGAAGCCCAGCGCACTTCTGAAAGAAATTCTACTGATCTGACAGAGAATGATGCTACCCCTTCACAAGTCACAGTCAATGCCAGCACTCAAATCTCCGGGGATCACTTCCTAAAGGTCCTCCACATTGGGGAGCGGACATTTAAAGATGCAAGGGCCATCGCAGTTATCTTTTCTGAACCTTTGCTGGGCAATGCCCATTTTGGCTCCTACTTGAATCTATCCCGTGACGATGGCGAGCGTGTAGATGGTGGTTGGGTTCTCTCCGATAACCAGAAAATTCTCTATTTTCCTCATATTGAACCAGATACTCGCTATAAACTCACCGTGCTCCCGGGTCTGCCCGGCGAAAACGGCTTGGAGTTACAGGAAGAGAAACAGGAGAGGATTCGCACCCGACGGATTGAGCCCAGTATCAGCTTTGCCAGCAATGGAAGTATTTTTCCCACGACGGTAACTCCCGGCCTACCTGTTACTGCAGTCAGTGTTGAGGCTGCACAGATTCACTTCCATAGAGTGAAACCTGAGCATTATTCCGAGTTCTTCAGGCTGATCAAAAGCCAGTCACTAAAATACTACTATCGCTTAAAGTCCCTCAATCAAGTGGCCGATTTTGTCTATAGTGCCCAGTTCGATCTCACCAAGGAGAAATACGTCCAGCGAGATTTCGACCTCTCTATCGGGCATATAAAGCCCCTGCAACAACCAGGAATCTATGTCGCAGTTATGCAGCCGGCAGGCGTGTATGACACTAACCTCTATGATGTCACCCACTTCTCCATCTCCAACTTAGGCCTTCATGCGAGGTACTATCCAAACAGTGTTGACCTCTATGTTTCATCTCTGGATGAAGGGCAGGCTCTTAAGGGCATTGAGGTTGAGCTGCTCAACAACAAAGGGGAGCTAATCCAGCAATACACAACCGACCAAGACGGCCAGGTGCGCTTTGCTCTGACGCAGGAACAGGAAGACTCACAGCGCTTCTTCATCGCAAGAGATCCTGATACCGGTCACTTCTCCATACTCGACCTGCGTGAACCTGCATTGGACCTTTCGGATTTTCAGTTGGGCCAGCGCCCTTCGAGACCGATGGAGTTTTTCATGTATGGCCCGCGAGATCTGTATCGCCCCAATGAATCGATCCAGGTGAGCGGGCTGCTGCGCAATTATGATGGTCGCTATATCAAAGACCTGCCGATCAAGGCAGAACTCATAAAGCCGGACAATACCAGCGCGCGCGCATTCACATGGCACGCCAGCGCGCCCGGATACTACGAAAAGCTTATTCCACTTCCACAAAATGCACCTACCGGTGACTGGCGCCTGGATGTTGAGCTAGCCGATGGGCGCAAAGTGAAATATCCATTTAAGGTAGAAGAATTCTTGCCAGAGCGAATGAAGCTGGTTTTGCAAGACGGTGAAGAGCGCAGTCTGGTAGAGGGCCATAAAGAATCTTTCGAACTTCAAGTAGAAGGTAGTTATCTCTATGGTGCGCCAGCGGCAAAGAACCGCCTGGAAACTCTGGTGCAAATTAGCCACTATCGCGAGCCCTTCCCCCAGTGGAAAGGGTTCGTATTTGGGAACACTAATGAATCTTTGCCCACGCGACAGTTTCATGCCCCAACGATTGAGCTCAATGAGGAAGGGTTGAGCAATCTGACCTTGCGCTCCCGTTGGAAACGAGCAAAGAGCCCGCTGAAAATCAACTTGGTTTCCAGCCTGTTCGAATCCGGCGGCCGCCCGGTAACTCGCCAACATCCAGTCCTGGTATGGCCCACACACCCGGTGGTAGGTATTCGCCCAAATTTTGGAGAGGAAAACCCATCGGCCAACAGCAGGCCTGAATTTGAAATAGTGGTTGCCGACGCACAGGGCGAGCCTGTTATCGGACGGGATCTCAAAGCGGTGTTAATTTCCGAAGACCGCCAGTACTTTTGGGAGTACTCTTCAAATCGGGGCTGGCACTATGAATACTCAAGTGCTGAATTTGAAACTTTCAGTCGCCAGCTCCAATTCACCGAAGAGCAACCACTGAAGCTCACAGTCCCAGTGGAACATGGCCACTACCGCTTAGAAGTCACTGATACCAATACGGGGGCAACCAGCAGCTTACGCTTCCACGCCGGCCGGGACTGGTATTACTGGTGGCGTAAGGACCAAGTAGCCAAAGGCCAGGCTGCGCGTCCAGATACCGTGGCCCTGTCACTGGATAAACCAAGGTACTCTTCTGGAGATCTGGCGCAACTCACCATAGTACCGCCCGCTGACGGAGAGGCGTTGGTGTTGGTGGAGAGCGACCAACTATTGTGGTCCAAACGACTACCTGTAGAAAAGTCGGGCACCAATATCGAAATCCCAATCTCTCCTGAGTGGGATCGCCACGACACCTATATTTCTGTTACTGCTCTGCGCCCTGCGGACAAGAATGAGCGTATCGCCCCCAATCGCGCTTTTGGTCTCGCCCACCTGCCCCTGGATCGCGATCCTCGGCGCCTGCCCATTTCACTCGAAGCGCCCACGAATGCCCTGCCCGGCTCGGAAATTGAAGTTACCATTTCTGCCGACGAAAATTCTATCGAACAAAACGGAAGCAAAGCCTGGGCCACCCTGGCCGCCGTCGATGTCGGTGTACTCAATATCACCCGCTTCAAAACCCCGGATCCCTTCGAGGCCTTTTTTGGCCAGCGCCGTTACGGTGTGGATGTAAGGGATATTTATCATCGCATTATTGAATCCAACAGTGGCAAACTGGTGGAGCAACGTTTTGGCGGCGATGCGGAACTGGCCCGAGGCGGCGACGAGCCCAACTCCGACGTTCAAATAGTATCTTTATTCTCAGGACCCGTTGAATTTGATACTCAGGGCCAAGCAAAGGTCGCGCTACAATTACCGGAGTTTAACGGACAGCTACGCCTGATGGCGGTTTCTTTCAGCAAAGACCGATTCGGTAGCACCGACGGAGAAGTAACAGTCGCCTCACCGGTTGTCACCCAAGCCGCCTTGCCTCGCTTTATGGCCCCTGGTGATAGCAGCACACTGGCCCTTGACCTCAATAACTTAAGTGGCCGCTCCCAAAAACTCACTGTAAATATGCAATCAGTGGGCGCGGTAGATTTGGAAATGGGTGAGCGGTTGCTGGAACTGGCGGATGGTGAACGCAAAACTTTGCGCTTCCCAATCACCGCCAAAGATGCCACCGGAGATGCAGAGTTCAAACTGGTCGTGCAGGGTGCCGCCGATAAAGATGGAAATGATATCGATATCGAACAGCAGTGGCGCCTGGGCGTGCGCCCCGCTTGGCCGGCAACCACACGCAACCAGCGCAGACTCCTGTCCCAGGGCGAGAGCTTCAGTGTCGATAGCAGCTTCCTGGATTCCCTAATGCCTGGAACCGTTCAAACCCTGGTATCCCTGGACAGCCGACCGCAACTCCAGTTACAGGATCACCTATCTAACCTGCTGCAATACCCCTACGGCTGCCTGGAACAAACCTCCAGCCGGACCTTCCCGCTAGTCATGGCAACGCCGCAACGACAGCAAAAACTGGGCCTTGAACCTCTGGATGAGAATGATCGGGCCGAACGTATCGACGCAGGTATTGAACGCATTTTCAGCATGCAAAAAGGGAACGGCAGCTTTGGCCTATGGAGTTCCGAGTCTTCCGAAAGCCAGTGGCTAACCGCCTATGTAGTCGATCTTATATTGCGGGCCCGGGACCAGGGAATCGTATTTGACGATAACCGCCTGGAATCCGCACTCAAGCGCCTGCAGGATTACGCCCGTGAGCGCGGTGCTTTCTATCAGCAACGCTATAGCTATAGTCCCGATTTCTATGCTTATGCCGCAAGAGCTTACGCAGCCTATGTGCTCTCACGAGTACAGAAAGTGTCTCTCGGGCAACTGCGTACCCTTTATGAAAGCGGCTCGAGCCTGACCCAATCTCCCTTACCAATCCTGCATATGGCAATCGCTTTGCACACCATGGGCGATGCCACCCTGGCCCAGGAGGCCCTGCAAAAAGCGCTTAAAATCGAGCGCAAACGCCGCAGCTACTATGGCGATTATGGGTCAGACCTACGGGATACGGCCCAAATGATCTCCCTGCTCCTAGAGCACAATTTCGCAGGTGATAAAACGGAATCCCTGGTGTTCGAGCTGGCCGATCTTCTCCACGGTCGCCAATATCTCAGCACCCAGGAGCGCAATAGTGTGTTTATGGCTGGAGCACAGTTGCAACTCAATAGCAGCGCAAACTGGTCTGCGACTTTGGCCAGTATTGATGGCTTGCGCGAGCTCAATAGCGATAACCCGCACAGCGCATTATTCCGCGGGCGCGAAGCCGCCAGCGCACTTGAGGTAACTGCACAGATAGAAAAGCTCTATGCAGCAATCACTATCAATGGTTACAGCAAGAAGTCACCTGAGGCGGAGATGGATAAAGGTGTCAGAATTAAACGCAGCTACCACAATTTGGATGGCACGGAAGTCATTCCCAATCAAGTTCGTGAGGGCGAGCTTTACCTGGTGCGTTTGCAAATTGATGCGGACCAACGCCTGCCCGACCTACTTGCAGTGGACCTATTGCCCGCAGGTTTTGAGCTGGAGAATCAAAACCTGGCCGACAGTGTCAAAGTGGATGAACTCGAGTTCGATGGCAAAAGTATTGCCCAGTGGCAGGACACCCAGGACAATATCCAACACACTGAATATCGCGATGACCGCTTTGTGGCGGCACTGGATCAGCTGAGATACAAAACCACCAATCTCTTCTATATCGCCCGCGCAGTAACCCCAGGCAACTATCAGGTGCCCCCACCCTACGTAGAGGATATGTACAAACCGGAACGCTTCGCTATCGGTGAAAATCCCCTAACGCAATTGCGGGTAATCGGTAAACAGTGAAGCTGTTGGCCACTATCCGGAGAGCCTGGCAAAGCAGCAGTCGCAGAGTTCGCGCACTGCTGCTTGCGCCCGCCGCCCTCACAGCGGTACTGCTACTGCTCGACTTTGCTTTCCCTCCACCTCTTCCCGAAACTCAAGATTTTGCACGGGTCGTTGCAGATCGTTACGGCAAACCACTACGTTTCTTTGCCGACAGTCGCGGAGTTTGGAGATACCCAATATCTCGGGAAAATGTATCACCGCGCTTTATCGAAGCTCTTCTCACCTACGAAGACCGACACTTTTATCGGCACCCCGGAGTAAATCCGCTAGCCCTATTGCGAGCTTCAGTCCAATACCTTCGCAATGGACGAGTCGTTTCCGGCGGTTCCACTCTCACCATGCAGGTAGCGCGACTACTGGACCCACACCGCAAAACTCTGCTGGGCAAAACCAAGCAGATATTGCGTGCATTGCAATTGGAGTGGCACTTCAGCAAGAATGAAATTCTCGATCTGTACCTGAACCTCGCACCTTACGGCGGCAATATTGAAGGCGTGGAAGCAGCCAGCCGTCTATACCTGCGTAAATCAGCCTCCGACCTTACCCATGCGGAAGCTGCACTGCTAGCTGTACTGCCTCAGGCTCCGAGCCGCCTGCGGCCAGATCGGCATCCTCTAAAGGCACAAAAAGCCCGGGACAAAGTTCTGGATAGACTGCAGTCATTTACCGTCTGGAGCGCAAAGGATGTTGAGCGCGCTCAACTTGAGCAGGTCTATGCGGAACGCTTGGAATTCCCACAAAACGCCCCGCACCTAGCCCGCAGGCTGGTGAATACCATCAGCGATCAAGAAGTTATTCGCACCACAATCGACGGCAACATCCAGCGCGGATTGGAAGATTTTCTGCGCGATCATATGGATAGCTATCCAGCCAAAACATCTGCAGCTGTTGTAGTTTTGGAGAATTCCGATTTATCCGTGCGCGCCTACGTAGGAGCTTCTCATTTTGGTAACAGACGCCGCTATGGCTATGTCGATATGGCCGGGGCTGTGCGCTCACCGGGCTCTACGCTCAAGCCCTTTTTGTACGGACTTGCCATTGATAAGGACCTGATCCACAGCGCCTCCCTGCTCAGCGATGCGCCCCGTATATACGGCGATTACCGCCCTGAGAATTTCCATCGAGGCTTCGCCGGCCCTGTCACCGCCACCGCCGCCCTTCAGAAATCTCTCAATGTTCCTGCAGTTCAGCTACTGGAACATTACGGCCCCGGTCGATTGGCCGCAGCCCTGGAAAATGCCGGACTAGCACTAGAGTTTCCCAGTGGCGGTAGACCCAGTTTGGCCATGATTTTGGGGGGAGTAGGTGCTCGTCTTGACCAGCTGGCAGGCATTTATGCCGCACTGGCACGGGGAGGCCAGACTGCAGCTCCCCGCTATTTACCCGAGGAGCCCGTACGTGAAAGGCATCTGATGTCTCCTGAGGCAGCTTGGATTACATTTGAAATGCTCGCTTCCAATCGCGGAGGTTCCCGCCGTTGGCGCAATCTGGTGCGGCAAAACAAGGCAGATATCGCCTGGAAGACAGGCACCAGCTACGGCTACCGGGATGCCTGGGCGATTGGCGTAACTCCCGGCTACACCGTCGGCATTTGGGTAGGCCGACCGGATGGCACTCCCCTACCCGGTTACTATGGCTCCATTAGCGCCACACCTCTGTTGAACGCAGTTATCGCCGCATTACCAGACAACAAACAACAGCACCTGAAAAAGCCCGACTTAGTAACTCAAGAGACTATTTGTTGGCCGCTTGGGGGCCAGAAGACGCTCACACAAACCAGCCACTGCCATCTGCAACACAACGCCTGGTTAATCCAAGGGCGCACACCCAGAACACTATCGCCGCAAGGTGAGCCTCTGCGGGCAGCACAAACCTTTAGTTTCTTTGCAAACCGGCAAGGTATGCGGGTAAAGCCCAGTTGTATGGATTCTTCTACTCAAAGGCATAGCTTAGCCCTTTGGCCAAAAGAACTGGAATCCTGGCTACCTGAAAACCAGACCCGGGCCCAACAAATTCCTCCGACGGCTCCCGAGTGTTACACCCCGACTGCAACAACAGGGACTCCACTAAAGATTATCGGAGCTGGAGATGGTAACCAGTATCGACCTACCGGCAAAAATGCCCCACTTCCGCGTTTAACTCTGAGCGCGATTGGCGGACAGGGAAAGCGCTATTGGTTCCTAAACGGTGAGCCCAAGGGCGAAACCCTCGGAAACGAAAACCTGGCACTATTTCCGGGAAGTGGTAAGCACCAAATTGCTGTACTGGATGCTAGCGGGAATGTCGATCGGATTGAGATTTTTGTAGGAAACGACAACTGATTTTCATAAAGCAGAAGACTGCCATGTCGTTTCTCTCACAGAACATAGCCCTTAGTGTCACCCTATCGGCAATCGAGTGTCAGCATTGGCGTGGAACATCGTAGTTCGGGCTCAATTTTAGTAACTCCACCAACTTACCCAAAATAGGGAAGACGCGAATACACAGCACACCTTAAATGCAGTATATCTTTCCGGCTTCTCCAGCAGTAACACTCACTCGCTTACTACTTTCCCCAGATTAAAAACCCCTCCGATCTTAATCCAAACAGGCAGGTTCAGCTGTTACATGAGTATTGGCAATCCAAGTATTACTTCCACTGCAAGTTGGATCGGTAGGATCACGTAAATCAAATGCAGAATTATCAAGCGATGTATTCCCTACCACCACATTATTCTCATTATTGAATCCAGCGATATTGATACCGGCTGTATCAGGCGAGCCATTTGTGCCATTTTCCATGACTATATTTTGTATTATAGAAGTACTTGATACATCCACATTGAGTTCAATCCCATTACTCGCACTGCCGGTAACAAAGTTCTGAATAACTGCTGTATTACTTTCATTAATATCAATTCCGTTATCACCATCAGTACTGCCGACAACAGTATTTAGCTGAACCAGTGTAAATACACCATTTACCGTAATCCCCTGATCACCGGCTGATTCAATATAATTATTGATAATTTGGTTTCGATCGCCTCTAACATCTATACCATCATCATTGCCAGTATCAATAATTTGATTCCCAACAATATTATTGGAGTCACTATCAATAACAATTCCCTCTCGTGGAGAGTTTAAGATCATAATTCCATCTATGGTATGAAATCCATCTCCCTCCAGGTTTAAACCATCTGGACAGTCGGTTATCGTCCCACCATAAACGGCACCAGATAATCCATTAACTAAAATTCCAGCGATACCTTCTAGATTTGGGTTATCACAAATAATTTCCCCGCCCTCTGCCATCGTAAGTCTTCCACCGGGTCCAGTTACTGTTACCGCATAGGGATTCGCCAGGCTCAGTTCACAATTCAGCATTTCCGACAGGGTTTCAGCTGTTGTTATTACATCGCCACAATCAACAGCCATAACAAGTGGTGATGAGAATAAAGTAGCACTTGTGACGAAAGCTGTGACTAACTTGTGGTAATAGGTGTTCATAGCAGGTCCCTCTCATTGATATAAGAAAATTGTAGGCATAAGCCACACTTCACGTTTCCAATATCAATGAAAAGAATTCATTCTGAGCCTAAGGGAGCTTTTATTATGTTGCTCTATCTCACATCTATTATTTGAGGTAGGCAAGCATAACGAAACTTTGATAACGTCAGCAAATAGACACTGTAATTGCCTTTATAATTTACATAATTAATCCTTGAGACCTACTAAAAAAAGAGCCTCAATAGCGTTTCACCTCTATTTCTCATCACCTCAAAAGCTATTCTCGAACAGGACGTCATTTATCGACAGCTGTCCACCACGCCCATTCGCAACTTTTGCCGCTTTTCCAATCACTATCATCATCCCGATCAAATAACCTTCGGGCAAATTGATCAGCTCAGCGACTCTCTCTGGGTCAAACCCAACCATTGCACCTGTGTCATATCCCATAGACTTTGCCGCTAACATCATGGTTTGTGCTGCCAATCCACAGCTTCGAATAGCCTCGTCCCGCTGTAGTTGCTGCTTACCCTTGTAGAACTCAGTTAGCATTGGCACTAACACATCCCTAGCCTCTTTCGGCGCTTCGGCCCAGTACCGCTCCGGCCGGTCGCTCCAGGCATTAATATCTGCACAAAGTATGATCAACTCAGAAGCATCTTCTACTTGCTGTTGCCCCCAGGCTGCATCTTTAAGCTGGCTACGGAGGGAAATGTCAGTGATGCGCAGGAAGCGCCAGTGCTGGATATTGTAAGAAGTCGGCGACAACATAGTCGCCTGGACCAGACGGGTGAAGTCCTCGGCAGGCATCTCTGCTGTGACATCGAAATGCTTAACCGAGCGGCGGGATTCAACAGCTTTAAACAATTCCATAAGTTTCTCTCTGACTATCGTTCGTTGATTGAATGTCGATGAGAAGAAGCTTATTGGGTTTCCTTATCGTTGATAATGGGGTTCGGCGGAGACTTACTGTTGACGAAAGGTTAACAGTTTACTGATCCCAATAAGGTGTATCGCCGCCAAAGTACTCTATTGCAAAGTCTATAAAGGCGCGGACTTTGGCTGGCATAAACTGCCGCTCAGGGAAAACCGCGTAGATAGACTTGGCAGGCATCTGGTACTCCTCGAATAGAGGAGTTAGCTTTCCAGCCTCAATGTCTGGTCCTGCCACGAAGGTGGGTAAGCGGCCTATCCCTACACCCTGAAGAAGAGCTTCCCTCAGTGCCTCACTATTATTTACCTGGTAGTTACCCTTCACCTCGATGGTATTTAAGTGATTGTCTTTGATAAAACCCCACTCTTTCACATCCCTGGAATAAGTAAAAATCAGGCAATTATGGGCGCTCAACTGCTCCAGTTCTGTGGGCTCTCCGAATGCCTTCAAGTAGGAAGGTGACGCACAGAGTACACTTTTCAGAGGTGCAAGTTTGCGGGCAATCAGGCTGGTATCGGGAAGGTCCCCTCCGCGAATGGCTATATCAAAGCCCTCCCCCACTAAATCGACAACTTTATCGTCCAGTACCATGTCGATACTAATCTCGGGGTAACGCTTCATAAATACGGGAATTAACGGAGCCAAATGCAATCTACCAAAGGACATAGGAGCATTGATCCGCAAGCGCCCCCGAGGCTCCCCCTGTAGCTGCAGAACTGCGTCTTGAGCATCTTTGGCCGATTTATAAGCAATGCGTGCGTGCTCATAAAAATGCTCCCCGGCCTCCGTCAGGCTCAATTTTCGCGTAGTTCTGTGCAAAAGCTTCACCCCAAGTTGCAGCTCCAACTGGGTAACCCGCTTACTTACCGCTGATTTTGAGATGCCGAGTAACTTTGCCGCCGGGGAAAAGCCACCGGTTTCAGCCACAGTCACAAATATTGGAATCGATGCAATTGTCTCCATAAGCGACTGTTTCCTTCTCCTCAACAGTGAGTGTCTATAATGCTGGATTATCAGTTTACCAGAAACGACATACACTTATCTCTCGCTAATAGAGGGAAGAAGCATGAGTGAAGTTACCAGGGGGTTAAGCCCATCAACTACAAGCCCCAACACCTCGCTCTGGTGGGTTCACTGCCTGATGATACTTTGTACACTACTGGTTGCAGGATCATTTCCTATTGGGGAGTTAATCGCCGATTCACTCCCGGCGGATTCCATGATGTTGATTCGATTCTTAATTGCGGCGGGACTATTTGCACCCTTCATATTTTTAAAGCACGGGATTCAGCTTCCAGAGCCAAAAAAACTACTGGGGTATGCACTACTCAGTATCCCATTGGTTGTCTTTTTCTGGTGTATGTTTGAAGCACTCAAATACACCACCGCAGTAAATACCGGCGCTCTTTTTACAACCGTTCCGGCGATGACAGCCATCTTTACTTTGATCATCAATGGCGAGCGGAGCAGCACCCGTAAAGTTATCGGCCTAACCCTTGGGACTCTGGGTGCAGCCTGGATTGTATTCAAGGGGAGTATCACAACAGCGATAACGCTAGACCTAAACAAAGGGGATTGGATATTCACCCTAGGTGCTATATCACTCAGTTTATATAACCCGCTTATCAAGAAGGTTCACTCAGGGGAGCCTACAGAGGTCATGACATTCTGGGTTATTCTATTTGGTGCGCTCTGGTTACTATTGCTCTCTTTTCCAAACTTAAACCAGATAGAATGGCGAAATATACCCACCGAGACTTACGGCGGGCTATTCTATTTAGCCTTATTCTCAACTTTAATTAGTTTTTTTCTGCTGCAATTCAGTACATTAAGGATCGGGGCAACTAAAGTAGCAGCATATAGTTTCTTGAATCCGATATTTGTACTAATAGTGGCCATAGTATTGGAAATGGCAAACTTTAATATCAGCTTCATACCTGGAATAGTGTTGGTCTTTGCAGCCATGCTATTTATCCAGGCGGAAAAACCTAAGGAATAATATCTCTGAACAGCTTATAAGAGATAGAATGGTGCTGCTATCAATAAGTGCAATATTTCTAGTCTACAGGCTTTTCTATCTCATAAATTGCATCAGAAATATCCTCCAACTTAGAGGACACTATTACCTGAGCATCATGTAAGCCCTGATTATAAAATTCGGCCCCCATCTCCTTTGCAAGGAAATCAATAAAGAACTCCGCTTCAAAACCGCCAATTTCCAGCTCAAATTCTTTAGACAGATAGCCCCTGACCTTCTCGATTAGCTCTAATTTCCGTCTCTCTTCCAATTGTATTTCGGACATACTTCTACCTTGTATTAAAGAAAGCATGCAAGTATGACACAAATATATTAATCGTGGCGCCCCCAAGCAATTATAGAATCTTCTACAATATATCTCAGGGGAGAGGTATCCAAATTCAAATCTCTATCGATTATTTGTTGCGATAATACCTAATCCACTACTTTAATTTTTGATGTCCCATACTCACTGACAATATCTCCGTAAGTATCAGCACTCGGACCATTTATAGATCTTACTGTTTCATAGAGCCGCCATCGACCTGTAAACTGATCACTTTCAAATTTACTAATCAAGTAACCTGCTCTATTCCCTTTGCGGAACTTCATATGAGGATTTTTCTTTAACGTAGTCTCGGTGCTACGGTTATCTGCGATTTCGTACCAAATAGCACCACCATCCCCGCGGGTCAGGGATGGAGCCGTTATTTCAATCGCGACATTATCTCTACCCGCATTGTAATCATCCGCAAAGGGATCTAAGGCGAGCCCTGAGGCCATTGCTTTATGTAACCCCCCGGACAAGACCACGATATTGTCTTCAAGCTCACCAAATAAATTCAATAACCAGTTATGGGATTGGGGGTATCCTCGCCAGGCACTCGGGGAGTAATTGTTCCACCATTCAAAAACCGGTGCCCCAGAGCAAACTATTCGCCAGCGCGCACTGGATTGCTTAATGGCCTGCTCAAACCATGTCGCCTGTTCCTGACCAATAATACTGCGGCCAGGGTAATCAAATTCAGAAAATATAGGTTGCCGTTTCTTGAAGTTATCCGGCATATCATTGATTGGCTCATCCCGATCATAGAAGCACATATCCAGGAAAAAGATATCAGCCATTTCACCATAAGGAACAGAGCGCCATACTCGCCTCGGCGCAATAAAACGGATTGGCATCCAAAGGAAGAAGGTTTCCATTGCAGCTTCCATCACTTCTTCGAAGTCAGCTCCGTTGATTTCCGGCCCCTCTCGCCAAACACCATTTCTCAGGTCGCCATCATCCCAAATCACCATCCAGGTGTGCATTTGATGTGCTTGCTGTAGAAATGCATCCCTTCTAATTTCAGAGTATCTAGCTCGGTAACTCTCCCGATCAAATTTGAAGTCAGAGTACTCAAACTTACGGTAGTCACCAGAATTTGAGGATGCATAGGAGTAGTCCCCCAGGTGGATAACAGCATCAATATTCTGCTCCCGCTCCACCATATCCCGGTAGCCTACAAACTCCCCATGCTCAAAATGTGAGCAGGAAGTGACAACAAACTTAAGAAAAGAAACATCCTCGCTAGTCGCTGGAGCCAATTTTATGCGACCGACAGAAGAAGTCTGATCCCGGTACTTAAATCGGTAGGTATAATCCCGACCGTAGTTTAGCTCTGTAACATCCAGCTTAACCGTAAAGTCTTTTGATTCATCCGTTTGCAGATACCCGGATGAAACAACCTGGCCAAATGTATCGTCGAGAGCAACTTCCCAATAGACAAGGGGAGAAACCTCCTCAGTGGTTACCCTTGTCCAAATAATAACCGAATTGGCTGTTGGGTCTCCGGAGGCTACACCATGCATAAAGTGGCTCGAGGTACTAGCGAGCCCATCATACTCATAATCGAGCACATCACTACTGGCCCTCAGCGATGGCGCCATAGCGCTAACGGTTAACAGCCCACCCCATTTTAAAAGCGTCCGTCGATCAAATCTGTTCATTGTAAGCAGCCTTGCCCTTGCTACGGTATGAATGTTGACGCGCAAGTGAAGCAAACGATGATGACAAACAGGTTAAGGCTAAACGCCCTTTAAAAACGTGAGATCCTATTCCAATGGAAAGCTAAAATTCCCCTGCAAGTATTTACACTCGCAGTTACTTCCAAATAGCTTACAACACATGTTTTGGGGTAATTACAGCAACAGATTATTTATTGCTCTAGATAGCTCACAATAATATTTTTCCAGAACAGCTGAATTAATTACATCATTAGATCTGCGACATCATGCCGATAGTATATTGATCAGTGAGAGGTTCATTAGGCAATAAAAAAGCCGGACTGCATAATACAGTCCGGCTTTTATCATACTCGCTTAGTAACTACTTAGAAGTTGTAGTTAAAGCGCACACCGTAGCTCATTGGGGTAGAGAATGGACCAGATACCAGGCCATCACTTCCATCTGCATAGTACGGAACAACTTCGTCAGTCAGGTTGTTGCCAAAGGCTTCAACATTCCACTGATCGTCCGGGCTTACATACTTCACGGAAGCATTTACCATCCAGAAAGAATCACGGCTGTCATCAAAAGCAGAAGTATCACCAGTGGGGAAATCGTGCTTGTCAACATTCCAGTAGGTCAGGTAAGACTCATCTTCCCAGTGAATACCGACAAATGGAATAATCGCTCCACCGTGGGCTAACTCAAAGGTGTGGTCATAATTGATAGTAAAGCTGAATTCAGGTGATGCAGGCAGCTCATTTCCTTTCAGGTTGCGATAGAGTTCTTCATTGCTGTTATCGTGAGCTGCGCCCCAGTCATCAATCTCAAACAAAGACTGGTTGTTAAAGTTCCAGCGGTTCCAGAAATCAGAGGTAATTTCTGTTTTCATCCAAGTGGCGAAACCACTAATTCGGCCATTTGGATATGGAGCCCAGTCAAACTCAAACTCCATTCCCATTATTTCGGCTCTGGCGGCATTTTTTGTGAGATAAATTACGGCAGGCTCTGTCGTAACTTCTCCCGTCAAATTGCCTTCATCATCAACCTCTTTAACATAAAAAGTATAGGCAGTATCCGGCGCAGCCAGCTGCATATCTTTATACTTGGAGAAGAAGAAAGTATTGGCAAGGTTCAAGCGACCATCCAGGAAAGTCCCTTTGGCACCAAGCTCCAAAGTGACCACAGTCTCTTCATCGTAGTTGGTATCAAAAGTTGCAGCTACAACACGGTTGCCATCATCATCATAAATGTAGTCGGCAGTATCAGGGTCCTGCTCATACTGAGTAATTACATCGCCTAGACCGCCAGATTTAAAGCCGGATGCAACGTAAGAGTACAGCATCACATCATCTGTCAGATCGTAATCAAGACCAATACGGAAATCCGCATTTTCCCAATCGTCACTAACATCATTGTAAGTGTCTACGGAATAGATTGAATCATCAGCAAAGTAACCGGTAGACAATTCATTAAAGAGCGCCTGACTGTATGCAGGGAAACAGCCGTACTCGCCAGTTGCATCAGTATCAAGTGACCAATCACGTGTACAGCTTAAGTTATTACCGCCCTCATCACTTTTCTCATCATATGTATAGCGGCCACCAAGTGTCAGGTGCAGAGTATCGGTGAGGCTATAAGTTGCCTGGGCAAATGCCCCCAGTGCATCAACATTTCTCTCTGGCTGACGCCAGAAAACGGCATTATCCAGCGAAGCCAAGAAGTAACCATTGAGGTCATTGGACTCATGGAAGTAGAAGAGACCGGTGATCCATTGAAGCGGAGCATCATCAGTAGATTGGAGCTGAAGCTCATGGGAATATGAAACATTCTCTGCATCTGTGATGCTCATGCTCATATCCCAAGTATTGCGGCCGGCGTCAACATCGATCAGGTTACTGCGGTTTTGTACCGCATAGCCAGTGTTGTACACAAACGCCATGCTGTCGCTAAAGTCCCAGCGGAAGTTGGATCGGAATGAAGTCATCGTAAGGTCAAGTTCACCAGGAACATTAACCGCTACCGTATACTGATCGGCTCCAGAACCGTAGTAGGTTTCGCAGTTTACGCCATCATCGCGCTCATCAGCTTTATCACAGTCAATGGTATTAATACCACCGGCACTGCTGTCCTGATAATGCTCAGCAACGGCATACCAGGAAATATCTTCGGTTGGTTCCCACAAGGCGCCAATACGTACTGCCTGCTGGTCAACATTCCCGTAGAAATCATCAGCATCAGCCCTTACCAGGGATACATCCTCAGATGCCCACCAGTTTCCGTTTTGGGTGAAAGTGCGATCTGCATCGTCAGAAAGGGTAGTCGCCCCGAGACTATCTGCACTAACATAACGGTTGTCATATTGGTTAGCGTCGTAGTATCCAGTCAGATAGGAATCCCGAGTCTCATCCAAAAAGGATGCGCGAAGAGCAAAGGTGTCAGAAACCGGGATATTAATAACACCCTTGACCAATTCTTGATTCCAGCGGCCAAGTTCAACACCTACGGAACCTTCAAACTCATCGATTACCGGTCGCTTTGAGATAACATTGATCGCGCCTACTGTAGAGTTTCGTCCATAAAGGGTACCCTGAGGCCCTCGCATGGCTTCAACCCTTTCAGAGTCAAACATCATTGCCATAGCAGACTGGGGGCGTGAAGAGTAAATACCATCGAAGTGCAGGCCTACTGCCGGATCGCCAAGTTCACTGGTATTGGTGGAGCGCACGCCGCGCATAGAAATTACTGGTGAAGACTGGGAGGCATCGTAGCCAATATCCACATTGGGGATAGTGTTGCCCAGATCTTTTACATTCTTAATACCCTGGCGATCGAGCTCTTCTTGCGTAAATGCACTGATCGCTACGGGGGTGTCCATCAAATTGGTTTCGCGCTTGGTTGCGGTAACCGTTACTTCTTCCAGCGCCCAATCGTCATCCTGTTGACTATCTTCCTGAGCCCAAGCCGACACTACCGCGACATTTGCCATTGCAATTGCAAAGGTAAGTGGTTTTTTAATTCTCATTGATGTCTCTCCAATCTGCTGCAAAAGGAAAGCCACATTTATTTTTTAATGAATGGCCATCCCATAGGGCCGTCGGCAGTACGGCGGCTAGGCTAAAATCTCAAAAAGAAGGGACGTAAGAAACTCAGATACGATAGAGCGGATCGAGACTAGGACAAAGAGGACTAGTTCACAATTTGTTGCCACTAGCTGCGACCAGTAAGTCAAATAAGTACTGAAACCGTAGGATTCATACACCAGCTGTCTACGAATATTGGGGATTTTTTAGAGTCTATCTGCTTGCTCACCCAAAGCCTCGCATCCCAACAGCAGGCCTTAAATATACGTACGCTGAGCAATAAAGGCTATATCTAAACAGACCTAGATGTGACTATTAAGGCAAGCCCTGTCTCACAATGATAAAAACACAGCCTTTTTTCTCAGATAAAAACCTACCGGAAAACACAGGAAAACCGGAAAAAAAGTTATTGTCAGGATTACTGAGATTAATATTCGCCTATTAATTTAAATATATACGGAATATTAAATTTGATTGGAGTAAAAATGTAAAACCGATTCCTAATCATTTTTACAGTAGGAAATAAAAAGGGGCCAAAAGGCCCCCTGTAAAGAAATCACCAAAGTCCTAAAAGCTATTGCCAGGTATTCGCACCCAACCTTCCATTAGGATTCGGGCGCTGCGACTCATAATGGCCTTGGTAGCAGTCCACTGACCATCGACCTCTTTGGCTTGAGCACCCACACGTAAGGTACCCGATGGGTGACCGAAGCAAACAGAGCTGCGTTCTCCCCCGCCAGCTGCAAGGTTAACCAAAGTGCCCGGGATCGCCGCAGCGGTGCCAATAGCTACTGCTGCCGTGCCCATCATGGCGTGGTGCAACTTGCCCATAGATAAGGCGCGCACGAGGAGATCAACCTCGGAAGATGCCACTGCCTTACCACTGGATGCAGTGTAATCCTGCGGTTTAGCGACAAAAGCAACCTTAGGGGTGTGATGACGATTGGCAGCTTCTTCAATGGTAGAAACCAACCCCATCTTTACCGCACCGTGAACGCGAATACTCTCAAACATCGCCAGCACTTTGCTGTCACCATTAATGGCATCCTGCAATTCAGTGCCGGTGTAGCCAATATCTTCTGCATTGACGAAAATCGTCGGAATGCCAGCATTGATCATGGTGGCCTTGAGCACACCTACATCGGGCACTTCCAGATCATCGACTACGTTACCGGTAGGAAACATGGCACCCTCACCGTCGGCAGGGTCCATAAATTCCACTTCCACTTCAGCCGCCGGAAACGTCACTCCGTCCAGCTCAAAGTCTCCGGTTTCCTGAACTTCACCATTGGTCATAGGTACATGGGCAACAATGGTCTTACCAATATTGGCCTGCCAGATGCGCACGGTGCAGATGCCATTTTCTGGCACTCTGTCGGGCTCTACAAAACCGCTATTGATGGCAAAGGCACCCACGGCGGCGGTGAGATTGCCGCAGTTACCACTCCAATCAACAAACGGCTTATCGATGGAAACCTGACCAAACAGGTAGTTCACATCGTGATCGGCTTTATCGCTGGGCGATAAAATTACCGTTTTGCTGGTGCTTGAAGTAGCGCCACCCATACCGTCGGTCTGCTTACCGTAGGGATCCGGGCTGCCAATCACGCGCAGCAGCAAGTTGTCACGGGCCTGCCCCGGCACTTGTGCAACTTCGGGCAGATCTTGCAAGCGGAAGAAAACGCCCTTGCTGGTTCCCCCGCGCATATAAGTCGCGGGGATTTTTATTTGAGGAGCAAACTTCATAACTCAGACCGTCGCTTCTGCTTCGAGGAAGTCTTTGGCAAAGCGCTGCAAAACACCCCCAGCCTCATAAATGGAAACTTCTTCTGCGGTATCCAAACGACAGGTAACAGGAGCCTCAATCGTCTCACCATTGGCACGGTGGACAAGCAAGGTCAGCGTGGCATGGGGAGTGCGCTCACCGATTACGTCGAAACTCTCGGTACCGTCGATACCCAGGGTTTCACGGGTAGTGCCCGGCTTAAACTCCAGCGGCAGTACACCCATACCGATCAGGTTGGTGCGGTGAATTCGCTCGAAGCCTTCGGCCACAATCGCTTCCACACCCGCAAGGCGCACACCTTTCGCAGCCCAGTCACGGGAGGAGCCCTGCCCATAATCGGCACCCGCAATGATAATCAGCGGCTGCTTGCGATCCATATAGGTCTCGATGGCTTCCCACATACGGGTAACCTGTCCTTCCGGCTCGACACGAGCCAGGGAGCCCTGACGGACCTCGCCGTTATCATCGCGCACCATTTCGTTGAGTAGCTTCGGATTGGCGAAAGTTGCACGCTGGGCAGTGAGGTGGTCGCCGCGGTGGGTCGCGTAGGAGTTAAAGTCCTCCTCCGGCAAGCCCATCTTCGCCAGGTATTCACCGGCAGCACTGCTGGCCAGAATGGCATTGGACGGAGACAGGTGATCGGTGGTGATATTATCACCCAGCACCGCCAGCGGGCGCATCCCCTTCAAGCTGCGCTCGCCTGCAAGGGCACCTTCCCAATAAGGTGGACGGCGGATATAGGTGCTCATCGGACGCCAGTCGTAGAGTGCGTGGCCCTGCTCTTCTGCGGCATCCCGCTCTTCGAACATCGGAATATACACATCGCGGAACTGCTGTGGCTTCACGCTCTGACGTACGATCGCATCGATCTCTTCATCGCTGGGCCAGATGTCTTTCAGGGTAATCGGGTTGCCATCGGCATCGTATCCCAGCGCATCTTTTTCAATATCGAACCGGATGGTGCCGGCAATAGCGTAGGCAACGACCAGCGGCGGTGAAGCCAGGAAAGCCTGCTTGGCATAGGGGTGGATACGACCGTCGAAGTTGCGGTTTCCGGACAGGACCGCAGTAGCATACAGGTCGCGATCAATCACTTCCTGCTGAATTTTCGGGTCCAGGGCACCGCTCATACCGTTACAGGTGGTGCAGGCGAAAGCCACTACGCCGAAACCCATCTGCTCCAGATCCGGTAGCAGGTCGGCCTCTTCCAGATACATTTTTACCGTTTTGGATCCTGGAGCCAGGGATGACTTGACCCAGGGCTTACGGGTTAGGCCGAGCTTGTTCGCATTGCGGGCAATCAGGCCTGCGGCAATCATATTGCGCGGGTTGCTGGTATTGGTGCAGCTGGTAATCGCGGCAATAATCACAGCACCATCGGGCATCTCACCAGCTTTCTCTTCCCAGGCTTTAGCGATTCCACGATTAGCCAATTCCGAAGCCGGCAGAAGCGCGTGGGGGTTGGAGGGGCCAGCAAGGTTGCGACCCACTGTGTCCAGGTCAAACTTCAGTACCCGCTCGTATTCGGCATCCTTCAAGGTGTCGGACCAAAGGCCCGTTTCCTTGGCAAACTTCTCTACCAAAGCTACCTGCCCATCATCACGGCCGGTGAGTTTGAGGTAGTCGATGGTTTGCTCATCGATAGAGAACATGGCCGCAGTAGCGCCATACTCTGGAGTCATATTGGAAATAGTGGCGCGATCGCCCAGGGTCAGGTTGGAAGCCCCCTCACCGTAAAACTCCAGGTAGGCGCCGACCACGCGCTCGCGGCGCAGGAATTCAGTGAGAGCCAATACCAAGTCGGTACCAGTAATACCCGGCTGCAACTTTCCGGTGAGTTCCACTCCAACAATATGCGGCAGACGCATATAAGAGGCGCGGCCAAGCATCACGCTCTCAGCTTCCAGGCCGCCAACACCCACAGAAATCACACCCAGAGCGTCTACCATCGGCGTGTGGCTATCGGTACCGACACAGGTATCCGGGAAGGCCACGCCCTCGCGCACCTGCACCACCGGAGACATTTTCTCCAGATTGATCTGGTGCATGATGCCGTTACCGGGGGGAATCACATCGACGTTTTCAAATGCGGTTTTGGTCCAATTGATAAAGTGGAAGCGATCTTCGTTACGACGCTCCTCTACCGCACGATTTTTTTCAAAAGCATCCTTCTCAAATCCGGGGTGCTCTACCGCGAGGGAGTGATCCACAATCAACTGGGTGGGAACAACTGGATTTACCTTGGCGGGATCACCGCCTTTATCGGCAATGGCATCGCGCAGACCAGCCAGGTCTACCAGCGCGGTTTGGCCGAGGATGTCGTGGCACACCACTCGGGCTGGAAACCAAGGGAAGTCCAACTCGCGCTTGCGCTCAATAATCTGTTTCAGGGAGTCGGTCAGTTTTGCCGGCTCGCAGCGACGCACCAGGTTTTCCGCCAGAATACGTGAGGTATACGGCAGTTTGGCATAGGCTCCGGGCTGGATCGCGTCAACAGCGGCTCGGGTATCGAAATAATCGAGGTCTGTACCGGGCAGTGATTTGCGGTAATCAGTATTCATAGCAGGTAAATCAGTCGAATCTTTTTTTAAAATCGTGTCTCTTCTGAGGGTGGCTCCAGGCCGCTCACCAAAGGCGACCTGGAGCCGGCACACCGGGTGTGCCTCATTTCAAAAGTGAAATGAAAATTAACCGCGCTCAGCGATTGGAGTTACTGTACGAGGCTCAACACCTACGTACTCTGCACTCGGGCGAATAATGCGGTTATCAGCGCGCTGCTCGAAAACATGTGCAGCCCAGCCGGTAACGCGGGACATTACAAAAATCGGGGTAAACAATTTTGTGGGAATACCCATAAAGTGATACGCGGAAGCGTGGAAGAAGTCTGCATTACAGAACAATTTTTTCTCACGCCACATCACTTCTTCACAGCGAACAGATACCGGGTACAACACGGTATCACCAACATCTTCAGCCAACTTTTCAGACCAGCCTTTGATAATCTCATTGCGCGGGTCGGACTCGCGGTAAATGGCGTGGCCGAAACCCATAATCTTCTCTTTGCGCTCCAGCATGCCCAGCAGTTCTTTCTCTGCTTCGTCTGGATTGGAGAAACGCTCGATCAGTTCCATTGCCGCTTCGTTGGCACCACCATGCAGAGGACCACGCAGAGTGCCGATAGCACCGGTGATGCAGCTGAACAGATCGGACAAAGTGGAGGCACAAACGCGAGCGGTAAAAGTAGATGCGTTAAATTCGTGCTCTGCATACAGAATCAGGGAAACGTTCATGACCTGCTCGTGCAGTTCATTGGGCTTCTCATCGCGCAGCATATGCAGGAAGTGGCCGCCAATGCTGTCGTCATCGGTTTCAGTTTCGATGCGCACATTGTCGTGGGTGAAACGGTACCAATAGCAGATTATGGAGGGGAATGCGGCCAGCAGGCGATTGGCTTTATCCAACTGCTGGGCGAAGGATTCTTCACCTTCCAGGTTACCCAACATGGAACAACCGGTGCGCATTACATCCATAGGATGGGCATCAGCCGGAATGCGCTCAAGCACTTCTTTTAATGCTTGCGGCAGGCCACGCTTGGCTTTCAGCAGCGCCTTGTACTCCGCCAGCTCTCCCTCAGTGGGTAATTCCCCATAGAAAATCAGGTAGGCAACTTCTTCAAACTCACAGTGCTGGGCCAGATCTTTAATATCGTAACCGCGGTAAGTCAGGCCGGAACCGGATTTGCCCACTGTAGAAAGTGCAGTTTTACCTGCTACCTGGCCGCGCAGACCAGCACCGCCCAATGCTTTCTCTACCATCTTCTTATTTCCCCTGTTGTATACACATTTGCTGTGTTCATCCAATTGAAAGCGCAGCGCCCGGCTTTCGCACCGGGCTGCTTGGGAGCCTATGAATAACTCCGTAATGCCTACTTATTGAAAAGTTCGTCCAGCTTCTGTTCAAACTCGTGATAATTCAGGTAATCGTACAGCTCCTCACGAGTCTGCATGGTGTCGACAACCGCTTGCTGATCGCCATTTTGCAGGATACTGGTATAAACATTTTCCGCCGCGCGGTTCATCGCACGGAACGCCGACAGTGGATACAGTACGATATCTGCGCCCGCTTCGCCCAAATCTTTGGCGTTATACAGCTTGGTTTTACCAAACTCGGTAATATTCGCCAAAATCGGCACATTTAGCGCGTCCTTAAAGGCACGATAGTGCTCAAGTTCAGTAACTGCTTCCGCGAAAATGCCGTCGGCGCCAGCCTCAATACAAGCCTGGGCGCGTTCAATAGCCGCATCGAGCCCTTCCTGTGCAAAGGCGTCGGTGCGAGCCATTACAAAGAAATCGTCATCGGTACGGGCATCTACCGCCGCTTTGATACGGTCGACCATCTCCTGCTTGGAAACAATCTCTTTATTCGGGCGATGGCCACAGCGCTTCTGCGCTACCTGATCTTCGATGTGTACCGCAGCGGCACCAGCGCGGATCATATCTTTAATGGTGCGGGAAATGTTGAAAGCGCCACCCCAACCAGTATCGATATCCACTAAAAGCGGCAACTCACTGGCAGCAGTTATGCGGCGCACATCCTCCAGTACATTATCGAGACTGGTCATACCCAAGTCCGGCAGACCGTAGGAGGCGTTGGCAACACCGGCGCCAGAAAGGTAAATCGCCTTGTGACCAATACGTTCGGCCATAATGGCGGAATAGGCGTTGATGGTACCAACCACTTGCAGCGGTTGATTCTCGGCGAGTGCAGCGCGGAAACGCGCGCCAGCAGAAGGCTTTTGGCTCATGCTCTACCTCAGTTTCTTTTCAATGTTTATTCTCGAGGCGCGGATATGCCGGCGCATTAATAGCTCCGCCAGCTCACCATCCCCGGCCTCAATGGCCTCAATAATATGGTTGTGCTCGCGGAAAGCCCGCTGGGCCCGGGGACTGGCCATCCCCAATTGGTAGCGATACATACGAACACGGTAATAAAGTCGATTGCACAGGGTATCGATCAGAAGATCATTCTTTGATGCCTGCACGATACGGAAATGAAAATCAAAATCCCCTTCCGGCTGGAAGTACGCCTTACCGGCCTGCAGCTCTTCCTGCTGCTCATGGTGGTAGAGCATTTGGCGCAGCTCAACCAGGTCTTCCTCGGTGCGCTGTTCCGCTGCCAGACGGCAAGCCATACCCTCAAGGGCTTCACGAACTTCATAGAGTTCCAGTAAGCCGCGCTCACTTAACTCTACAACCCTTGCTCCAATATTGACCTTGCGTTCCAGCAGCCCCAAAGACTCCAGGCGCATCACTGCTTCGCGCAAACTCCCGCGACTGGCATTAAATCGGCGCGCCAGTTCCGGCTCGCTAATTTTGCTGCCAGAGGCGATTTGCCCCTCCACAATTTCAGCGCGCAAAGTCAGAAATAAGCGTTCAGCAAGGCTTTGACGCTCCTCTGAAGCTGAACCGGCAGTACCAACTACAGTCATGCAAGACCTAGATTGTCGACAATCTTAATGGGGCATGACATTAAATCACCAGCATTCTCTCGTCAACTGCAGGCATCCCCGATTAAACATTAAGGATTGTTGACAATAGGGCAAAATAGGTGACTTTCAACAGAGCAGTAGTCTTGCCATGTTTAAGTGGGCATAATAGCGCCCGCGCCAGATGAGCCTGTTCGACTAACGCGAGCGCTCTATGCTTTATTTGGGGCTTAGGGAAAATCCCACAGAAAGAATATCCAGGCCTCGGAACAGCGCTTGTTTTAGGCTGCCACCACCCAGGTTACAGACAGAGTTATGCCGAAGAGTATTATCAGGCGATGGCTGCCAAGCCCCGAAGAAGTTAGAGCCAACAATGGCCTCAAATTTCTGGGGACTCTTCTCCACGACCCCAACCTTTTTCATTTGAACCGACACTCAGTCTCGGTCGCATTTGCGGTTGGCGTATTTACCAGCTTCCTCCCTTTGCCAGGGCAAATGGTTATTGCCGCTCTGCTCGCACTTTGGCTGCGCTGCAATCTACCTTTGTCGATGATTCTTGTATGGATCAGTAACCCGATCACCATGCCGGCTATTTTCTTTAGCACTTACAAGCTCGGCGCCTGGGTTCTGGGGGCGCCACCGGTGGATTTCAGCATCGAACTGTCGTGGGAATGGTTGACCAGTGAAGTCGGGAAGATCTGGCTGCCACTATTTACCGGCTCTCTGATTGCCGGGGCATTCTTTGCGACAGTGGCCTATTTTGCCATGCGTGCCCTCTGGCGCTGGCACGTTGTGAAAAGATGGAAATTGCGAATCCAAAGGCGATCAGCGGTCAGTTAACTTTTCCCACTGTAAACCCTCTGCAGGCACCAACAGGCAAAAGCCCCTGAAGCAATTGCCAGCAATGCCTGCAGGTAATACTCGGTAAGAGCACCTAGCACCAGAGCTGCAATAGCTCCAACAAATAAAGCCTTGCGGGCCACCTTAATTTTGGCGGTAGCCGCAGCCAACGCTGCCGCCCACACTACCATAAACGCTGAAAGTACCGCTCCCAGTGAAACAATCCAAATGGGCCAGATCTCCCACCCCTCTGCGTAGCAAACGGAACCACTACGCATATCAGGCGGACAAAAAACCCTTAGGTACCACCCATCCAGCATCAAGGTAAAACAGGCAGCCAGCACCCAAGCCAAAATTGCGGCGGGCACCGGTAGATATCTTCTAATAATTGATACCCTACCCAAAAGCCCGGCCCGACTTATTCATTGCGCAAGGCCGCTGCCGGCTGAACCCGACTGGCCTTAAAGGCCGGATACAAAGTTGCCAGCAAGCTAAGTAGAAAGCCCGCCGCCACAACCAGTGCCACGTCTGCCCATACCAACTGGGACGGCAAATAATCCACGGGATAGACATCAGACTTTAGGAACTGAATGCCGAGCATTGACTCCAGCCCCGCTACCAATTTGGTCACCGTCAGCGAGCCTAACACCCCCAACGCACCGCCAACTACAGCCCCCACAAGCCCGACCAGCGCCCCCTGACTCACAAAAGTCAGCAAAATCTGTCGGGTACTGGCACCCATGGTACGGAGGATGGCGATATCAGCATGCTTATCGATAACCACCATTACCAAAGTGGAAACCACATTAAAAGCGGCAATCGCAATAATCAGGAAAACCAGTAACCCCACCAGGTTGCGGGACATCTGAATAGCCTGGTAGAGGTTGCCGTGGGTTCGGCTCCAATCAGTGCCGTAGAAATTGCCCCGAGGCAGGTCTTGCAGAAGACGCCGCATAATCCAGTTGGCCTCGAGCATTTCATTGACCCGTAACTGGACCCCTGCCCCACCGCTACCTCCAGCCAGAGTCCTGGCCTGCTGCCAGGCAACCAGGGCGAGAGATTGATCCAATACAGTGCCAGAGTGAAAAACCTGCGCCACTTTAAATCCAGCAACCCTGGCTGCCTTGCGTGCACCGGTGGCACTATCGTTATTTGGTACAATCAGGGAAAGGTAATCACCCGCCTCAACCCCCAACTTCTCAGCGAGCCCTTTACCCAGAACCACACCCGGTTCAGATGGGTCAAGCAAGGCATCGAAGGATGAGGATTCAAGGAAGTCCCCGATATTGGAAACTTCAGTAATTGTCTCCGGGTTGACCCCCTGCACCAACAGCGGCGTCACTTCAGCCCCACGCCTGGCAAGCGCATTGACCTGCCACACTTCTGCCGCAGAGAGAACCGCAGGGTCAGAAACCAATTGTTGGCGCAACTGGGCCCAATCCACATCAGGGCTCCCGTTGTAAATAGTGACATGGGGCATGATTCCCAGGATTCGCTCGCGCAACTCCCGGTCAAAACCATTCATCACCGACATCACCACAATCATCAGGGCGACACCGAGGATCAAACCAATCATCGATAAACCGGAAATGAATGAGACCAAACCGGCCGAATCGTCATTTCTGCGCTGGGCACCGGCATAGCGAAGCCCAATATAGGCGGGAAGAGGCTTAAACATGATCACCCTGGTGCCAGTCAGCGGTCAGCCGCCCATCGATCAGATGCAGACAGCGATCCAGGGCCGCCGCCAGATCCGGGTCATGGGTAACGATCACAAAGCTAATTCCCATCTCCTGATTCAAGCGATCCATCAACTTGTGGATCTCTGCCGCCGTAGCCCGATCCAGATTGCCGGTGGGTTCATCCATCAAAACACAGGCAGGCCTTGTCACCAGTGCCCGGGCAATGGCCACCCGCTGCCGTTCACCGCCAGAAAGCTGTGATGGCTTGTGCCCCATGCGCTCACCCAGGCCTACCGCCGTGAGCATCGCCTCGGCCTCTTTGCGGGCTTCGGCAACTGAACGCTTGCCGATCAGTAGTGGCATGGCAACATTTTCCAGGGCGGAAAACTCGTTAAGCAAATGGTGAAACTGGTATACAAAACCGAGACTGCTATTTCTCAACCAGCCCCGCTCATTGGCGTTGAGTTCAGCGAGATTCTTACCTGCAACCCAGACCTCACCGGAGCTTGGAGTATCGAGGCCACCAAGCAAGTTGAGCAGTGTCGATTTACCAGAGCCAGAAGCGCCGACGATGGCCAATTTCTCGCCCCGCTTTACCTCAAGCTCAACACCACTCAGAACCTCCAGGTCCCGGCCTCCCTGGCGATAATGTTTGCGCAATTGCCGACAAGCCAAAACAGCACCATCCGGGGCCGGAGCTGGCTGCGCTTTTTCCGTATCTATTTCCACTCGACTGTTCATCAAATTATTCGCTGTCTCTCAACATCTATAAATCACACCAAAACAGGCCGACTTATATAAATTATTCGTAACGCAAAGCTTCCGCCGGCTCAATCTGTGCCGCTCGCCAGGCAGGAAATATCGTTGCCAGCAGGCTCATACAAATTGCCGCCGTTAACACCACCACTGCATCGCCGACACGGAATTCAGAAGGCAGGTAACTAACAAAGAAAACACGGGGATCAAATATCTTGGCGCCTACTACCGACTCAATCCAGCTCACCATTTCAGTCAGGTTCATCGCTATCACGATGCCTAAAACAGCACCGGCAAAAGCGCCGATAATGCCAATGGCACTGCCCTGAATCACAAATACCGCCATAATCTGACGGGAGGTCAGCCCCAATGTTCGCAACACTGCAATATCGGAGCGCTTATCCGCAACCATCAGTACTAATGCGGAGACAATATTGAATGCGGCCACGGCGACAATGATCATCAGCATCAACGTGACAACGGTCTTTTCCATTTTAACTGCCTGGAAAAGACTTCCCTGGGAATCCCCCAATCTTCACCCTGAAAACCCTCGCCCAGCTCATTTGCATAAACAGAAACAAGCCCCAGCGCATTGTCCATATCGTCAAAGCGCAACTGCAGCCCCTGGACCTTACCCGTCATCCGGGTCAGACGCGCAGCATCTTCAATATTGATCAGCGCGACATTCTGATCCACCTGCGCACCCACAGAGAAAACACCGGCAACCGTGAAACGCTTTGTTCTCGGGAATATACCAGCGGGGGTAACGCTGACTTCTGGCAGGGTCAGTATTACCGAATCTCCGGGAATCACATTGAGCTGATGGGCAAGGATTCGCCCCAGAACCACCCCATAGCTGCGAGGCTCGAGCAAATCCAGGTTACCCATCACCATATGCTCACCGACGGTAGACACCTTGCGCAGCGCTTGCGGTTCCACACCTTGGAACTGGGCACCGTGACTGCTGCCATGAGCACTCAAGAGGGCATAGCCATTCACAAAAGGGCTGGTCGCTTCGACATGTGGCTGAGCTTCCAACTGCCGTGCAGGTGTCTCCCAGTCCACAAGGCCGCCTTCCCGCTCGACAAAGCCGTGAGGTACAACACTTAGTATTCGGGTTTTAAGCTCACGATCGAAGCCGTTCATAACAGAAGCGACAACAATCAACGCAAAAACACCAAGGGCCATTCCCAGTAGAGAAAAGCCATTGATAAAGGAAATAAACTGCTGCCTGCGGCGGGCAGCCACGTAGCGCAGACCAATAAATAGGGGAACAGGTTTTAACATAGGGTCGATTTAAACGGAAAAACGTCAGGAAATCCAAAGATTTAGGCAAGTTTACCGAACGTTGTAAGTCTTGAGCTGGGCCTTCAGGCGCTTCAACGCCTCCTCATCCCACTCCTCTGGCTCTGTAAGGGCGAGCCACGCTAAGGTGTATCCCCACGGGGTATACCGATGGCCAAAAGATAACGGAGCGAGCCCTACATTTAAGTCTGCCAGCAGCTGCAAGCCGGTAACTAGAGGGTACCACTGGAGATCCGGCGATACATCAGGTCCTCTGGGATGGTTCAACCAGTCGGGCCTTTCCAGCGCCCAGCGCACACTAAAGAATACTATCGGGTCACTGGCGTGCTGCAAAAATGCAATCCTGAACTCACCCCATGGCTCACGGCCAATATAGCCTCCGTACTGATTACCAAAGCGCACCACCTCTCCCCCTTTGAACTCTGGCAACCAGGCGGGAGTGCCCGGATCTCGATTTCTGACAATCCGGCTCCACATGCCTACACCGAGGGGCGGCCCAGCCCAAAGGGCTCCATCAATCGGGTCATCGATAATGTCATAAAAGTCGAAGGAGTCTTCGGAAAGTTGAGCGCCAAGACTGAGGCCAAACAAGTAAACTCGGGGCCGCTCATCTTCTGGCAACTCAGCCCAATAATCATAAATGACCTTAAACAATGCTCGCGCCGACTCAAGCCCCTCAGAATCATCCGCCATCAGCGCTATCGGGCTGGATAAATAGGAATACTGCGCCGCAACAGTGGCGGTATTACCTCGATACAAAAACTCTAAAGAATTTACAGCACCGGGATCAACCCAGCCGGCGCCGGTTGGAGTTGCCACTAACAAGATCTCACGCCTGAATGCACCAACCCGCTTTAATTCCTCCAGCGCCAACTGAGCGCTCTTCATGGGCGTCGAAGCACTATCAAGCCCAACGAAAACCCTGATGGGCTGTACTGCAGAGCCAGCCACCTCTTTTATTTCTTCTTCTGTCGGCCCCAGCGTTAAGAACCGGCGCCCCTGATTGCCAATGTCATCCCACTTGATCAGCGAATTGGCGCCGCCAGGAAGGTTGGGGTCGGCCGGTGGAGAAATACTTTTTGCATATGAATTATCTAGCCGCTGATAGGTCGATGAAATTACATGCAATCCTGCTTTTAACAGCACACCATTAAAAACAGCCCAGTAAAGAAGCACAGCCGCTAATACACCCACAAGCATCGCCACTCGCTCGGGCACATGCTGCTCCACATAGCAGGCCACCAGGAGGACTATTCGCTGAAACCCTTTTCCCAGGCACCACAAAACCAGGAACATGAGTAGTGCGGTCATAGCTACAGTAATCGGTCCTACGGACCCCACCTGCTCCATGCTCATAAGAGCACGGATCGAGTTCTGCCACCTCACTCCCTGCCAAAGAGATAAAAGGATAACCAAGAGACATACAGCCAATACGCTCCGATCAAATAAGCGCCTCTGCCATGGAGAAACCGCCAGATTTGGAATACCCAGGTATTTCCAGAGCCAACTAAGAATGACCCCGAAGACATAGCCTACAAAGAACGCAACGCCGGCCAATATTCCCTGCATAAAGTCACTGCGAGGAACAAGGGAAGGGGTAAGGGAAAGCGCAAAGCAGATGGAACCGATCAGAAGGCCGAGAATTGAAAAGGTTTTAACCAGCCTCATTCTTGTCCGCTCGACAAGCCAAGCATAATTAACAGCCTAGCATAGGCGCCGATACAGCCAGCCAAGCCGTCTTCTGTTAAATCGCATCAAAATTCGAAGTAGTAGCGCTGCAAGAATTTAGCCATCAACTCATGGCACCTAACATTCCAAAGAGGCGCATTTATTTCTATTCTTGGCGCGAAAACGTGAAGAATAACAGGAGCATTGGCGGAAATTCTGTTTTAATGGGACGGCTAATGGAACATCTACATCGGAGAACAAAAAATGTTCAGCAGACTCCGCAGCGGATTGAATTGTCTCGCTGGCTCAATGGCTCTACTTCTTACTTTTGGCGCCCAGGCGACAACCATTGAAGTACCCGTAGGCACCCAGGGTGGGGAGCTCACCATTGAAGAAGTCCGTGGGCTTAAAAAACATGATGTGACCTCACGCCTGGGAGAACCCCTTGGTATTGAAGGGCCAATTGGCGAACCCGCTATCACGCGCTGGGAATACGGCGAGTTCTACGTTTTCTTTGAACAGGACACCGTCCTACACACAGTGAAAAAACCCAGCGGCTGATCTAGCACATCCTGGCAGGCGCTCAACTGAATCTGCCTGCCTCACCCAAAGTGAAGCACCCCACTCTAGCTGCAGCTGCAAGATAATTCAGCCCCACCCTTTTGCTGATTCGGAAATTTAAGATCACAGCAACCTGAAGCAACCACCTCCAACCGGTGTTACAAGCCGTGCGCTATATCGCCATTCTGTTTTTTGCATTAACCACTATTGCCCAGGCTGAAGTCACCCTGGTGGAAGTGATTAAGTCCGAAAACAAAATGCACTTGCTCGATGGCGACAAGGTTATAAAGAGCTACCATGTAGCCTTCGGCGGGCAACCCCAAGGACACAAGCAGCAGGAAGGCGATGAAAAAACCCCTGAGGGACACTACACGCTGGATTACAAAAAAGAAGACTCCTCTTATTATCGGGCAATGCATATCTCCTACCCCAATGCCGAAGACCGCGCTCAAGCTGAGGCTCGGGGAGTCTCTCCAGGTGGCTTCATTATGATCCATGGCCAGCGCAATCGACTGGGCTGGTTCGCTCCAATCACCCAACGTTTTAACTGGACCGATGGTTGTATTGCCCTTACCAATGACGAGATGGATGAGTTTATGGCTCTCGTAAAAATCGGCACCCCCATTGCAATCCGCTGGTGAGACATCACCAATATAGAGGCCATAACAGCTCTTCAAAGTCCTTAGGGAGATTTTGAAGAGCTGCCCGATAGCCAAGGGACTGGATTTCCCCTCTACAACCAGTCAATATGCCCGCCGTAACTTCACCTTGGTGGGGTGGTCAACTTTTAGGCAAGCTGACAGAACACCACCTTCCGGACTAATGAGAAACCGATAGAAAATGACAGTAAAAGTCGAATCCGTAGATAGCCTATTGAAATCCAGCGGTCGCGAGGGCGAAGAAGTCCGCGTTCAAGGCTGGATCAGAACCCGCCGCGACTCCAAAGCCGGCCTCTCTTTCCTGGCCGTACACGACGGCAGCTGCTTTGATCCGATCCAGGTGGTTGCTGAGAATCACCTGCACAATTACCAGTCAGAAGTGCAGCGCCTGACTACCGGCTGCGCGGTAGATATCCTCGGTACCATCAAACCATCCGAAGGCAAGGGTCAGTCTATCGAACTGCTCGCCACCGAAGTCCAGGTTGTCGGCTGGGTGGAAGACCCGGATACCTATCCCATGTCCCCCAAGCGCCACACTATGGAGCACTTGCGCGAACACGCTCACCTGCGCCCGCGCACCAATGTCAGTGGTGCCGTGGCCCGCGTACGTAACTGTATCGCACAAGCGATCCACCGTTTTTATCACGAGAACGGCTTCCTCTACGTGCACACCCCAATTCTCACCGCTTCTGACTGTGAAGGTGCCGGGGAGATGTTCCGGGTTAGCACCCTGGATATGGAGAACTTGCCGCGCACAGATAAAGGTGCGGTGGACTACAGCAAGGACTTCTTCGGCGAAGAGAGCTTCCTCACTGTATCCGGCCAGCTGAATGTTGAGAGCTACTGCCTGGCCATGTCCAAGGTGTACACCTTCGGCCCCACCTTCCGTGCAGAAAACTCCAATACCACTCGCCACCTGGCAGAGTTCTGGATGGTTGAGCCGGAAGTTGCCTTTGCAGACCTGGCAGATGTAGCCGATCTCTCCGAGCAAATGCTGAAGTATGTATCCAAGGCGGTACTGGAAGAGCGCGCCGATGATATGGCCTTCTTTGCCCAGCGCATCGACAAGGAGGCTATCAGTCGCCTGGAGAATATCGTCGACAACGATTTCGCCCGCATCAACTACTCCGAAGCGATTGAAATCCTGGAAAGCTGCAAAGAGAAGTTCGAGTTCCCCGTATCCTGGGGTATTGATCTGGCCTCTGAGCATGAGCGTTACCTGGCAGAGAAGCACTTCAAAAAGCCAGTTATCGTGATGAACTATCCGAAGGATATTAAAGCCTTCTACATGCGCATGAACGACGATGGTAAAACTGTTGCCGCAATGGACGTTCTGGCACCGGGAATCGGCGAAATTATCGGCGGCGCCCAACGTGAAGAGCGTTTGGAGAAGCTCGATGAGCGTATGGATGAAATGAATGTACCCAAGGAACACCTGGACTGGTATCGCGACCTCCGCCGCTACGGCACCGTGCCTCATGCGGGCTTTGGCCTGGGCTTTGATCGCATCGTGTCCTACGTGACCGGCATGGGCAACATCCGCGATGTAATCCCCTTCCCGCGCACACCGAAGAACATCTCGTTCTAAATAAAAAGCCCCGCGTTGCGGGGCTTTTTATTTCACATACAAATCCTCAAGCGCTCTGCCCAGTTGCTGTAGCAATGATGTCATCGCTCGCCTTTTCACTGATCATATAGACCGGCACCACAATGAAGAAACCGGGGATTCGGGGGAACACCGAAGCATCCACTACCCTTAAATTATTGGTGCCGTGAACCCGGAATTTACTGTCGACAACTGCCATAGGATCACTGGCAGGCCCCATTTTATTGGAACAGGAAGCGTGATGCCCCCAAGCTTGGTTCTTAACAAAATCGCCAATTTGCTGATCTGATTGAACCTCATTACCGGGCAATAATTCCCTGGAGACCTGCTTGTTCACAATAGGGCCCGACATAATATCCCTGGAAATTTTTACCCCCTCAACAACTGCCTGAAGGTCTTCTCCCAGAGCATCATTACCCTCACCAAAATAGTGGAAGTTGATTTCCGGCGTATCCCTGGGATCAGCAGATTGCAGGGTCACACGCCCGGCGGTATTGTTCGTATGGCCTTTCAGTACAATCCAGGAGAAACGGTCTTTGTAGTCCCGCAACGCCTGGGAGTACCCGGGAAAGTATCCGTGGAAATCGGAGGGCACTCCGAAAATAAACAAGTCGGGATCTTCCAGCTCCGGTTTGGAACGTTTGACTAGAGACAATACCGGACCATTTCCACTGTAGGGCCCCTGATTGAACCAGCCATAGCGATAGCGATTTAAGCAGGGATCATTCCCCTCCCCCAAGTGCAATCTTTAAGAAGGGCAAGATCCTCACTCATCTCACTAACGATTCCGACCTCGTAGCGATCCTGGAGGTTCTCTCCTACCCCAGGCAGATCTACCAAGGGCTCTATGCCGTGATCTCGGAGCTCATGGGCGGGACCAATTCCCGACAATTTGAGAAGTTGCGGGCTATTGAAGGCCCCTCCAGACAAGATAACCTCGCGATTTGCCCGCACTTGCCTCAAGACTCCGGCAGTACCGCTTTCGTCATGGTAAGGGTCTGCCTTATACAGGCTCGCCCCTTCTAAAAACTCCACTCCAACAGCAGTATTCCCCTCAAACAACACACGAGTTGCCAGTGAATTTGTACGAATATGAAGCAAGTTTGGGTAAACTGACTGGGTATCTAAGAGGTATTCGCGCACACTGGTACGGCGGTTTCGACTATCTGCTGCCATAGGGGCGATAAAAGGCCCTTCCTGGCCACTGGCCACGTCCCAATGATTGATATCCAGGCGAAGATTGCCGCTGATAATTTTTTCCAGGGCCCCTTCGAGCCCATACTTGGCCAGCGCAGCCTGCGCAACTTTCAAGATCGCCGGGTCTTCCAGCAACAACGCGGGGTTGCCGCGATTCGTGGGCAGCCAACCATCAAAACCGTGGCGAGATGGATTGGAGAAAATTGGGCGGGGCACATATTCACAACGCTCTAAACGCTCAAAATATCGCCGCATGTTTGCGCTATCCCAGGAAATATCCCCTGTATCCCGTGCTATGCGGTCAAAATCATTGTTATGTGGATAGACCGTAATCAGTGCGTGGTGCGTGGTACAACCACCGATAGTACTCGCCCGTGGGTAGAGGATTCCCTTCCCGGAAACGTATTTTTCGTCCAGTTTCTGCTGATTGATATCTGCATAATGCTTAACAAAAAAGTCCCAGCTCAATTTGGGGTCTTCAGACGCGAAGGGGTGCCATGCTGGAATATTATGGGTGTCATCACTGGGATCGTCAGCACCAGCTTCCAACACCAAAACAGAAAATCCCGCCTTTGCTAAATTTACCGCTAATGGCCCCCCACCCGCACCCGACCCAACAATCACGTAGTCATATTGATCATAGAAATTCCGATCCAACATTGAGAGAGCGGAAACCAATCCTGTCGAAGCCGCGCTGGCAGCAATACCCAGTTGCACCGCTCCTTTAGTAAAATTTCTACGGCTAATTTTTTTGCTCGACACTTTCTTGTCAATCGAATCCTTCTCTTCCATAGTGCTTATCCATTTTTATACGTTGTATCCGAGATAAGCATTATGCACGCCAGCTTTTGCAATTCTGTCTTACAGGGATTGCTTTAATCTAAAACTCGACCTACTTACCAGCGCGAGGATGTATCACATGCCTAAAAGATATATCGACGCAAGACTTCTTAAATGAAATTAAATAAACCTCTCCCATTCCACCTGGAGACCCCAGAAGAGAAGCACCTGTGAGGCATCAAATAAAAGGAAAACGAGTTTTTAAGCTAGCCAAAATCAAAGGTCACGCTTCAAAATTCAATCAGCCAGATAAACCTTCAAACACCACCTCAAAAAGGAAACATAAATAAATTTGAATAACTGCAAGGCAGTTTATTATTTTAAGCATTACGCCAACGCTTAAAATAATAACCCCCAGTCCGGCAAGTAACAAACTCAGATCACAACGGCGGTTTTCGTGAATTTTCTACACAATCAGTCGCTGGAATATTCTTAGCCCCCCTATTGAGAGCTTAAAACATTGCCCAAAGTATCAATCTGTCTATATGATGCAATCATCGAATTTGATTGCGATTCTTGGAATAACAACTAGATTAATAAACACTAAAAAATAAAAGCGATCCGATTCAACCCAAAATCCTCAGGAGCATCGGACACAAGTTTTAGTTGATGACCGTGAGAAGGAGATCAGAATGTCTGGAAAAGAGCTCTATATCACCTACGAAGAACTTTTAAAACTCGAGAGTTTTAGAAAACCTAACTCAACACCAAGAAAACCCCAAAACATTGATACCACCCACCTTGATGATATCGAAGTAATCATTGCTAACGGCAAAGGAATTCAAGCTCTCGATAGAGAAGCTATCAACAAACTACCACTAACAGGATGGGTTTGTAGATTTCCCGCCCACATTCACCCCCCAAAGGGTTGAAACTCGTTCAAGTCAGCGAGCACCTATTGAATATTGCTCCGGCTAGAAATATGCCGTTGCAAAAATTTGAGGCTTTAGTCAAGGAACTCACTATCAGCGCCATCACAATATTCAAGAAGCAAGGTCGAGCCGTCTGATATATGACCATGATCACAGCCGACTGCAAAACGGTATGCTATTGAGCTGCCGTTTTGCTATCTCTCCACTAAGTACTTACCCCCTAGCCTATTAATTTCTGAAATGCGATTAACTTCCTGATGTAAGCTCGCATTTCCGGAGTATCAAATTTCCCCTGATAACGATCAGGATCGTTGACTGAGCGCCCCTTAATACCGGGACAGCCACCAAATCGTATTAGTGTGGAAAAAGCAGGCATTAACTGCAACTCCTCTACCGAAGCCTTGATTTCTAAATCCAAATGATCTGAGTACTCTTCAATATATCTGGAAACCGTCCCCATACCTGAAAGTGTTTGTGCACAAACCATATTCCCAACTGTCCCAAACTTGGGGAATCGATGAACTTCTTTAAAGTCCACCTTATCAAAGCTGGCCAATAGATTTTCCTTCAATACCAACTCGGCAAACTCCAGGTGCTCCCCCTTTTTGGGTTTCAAGCCTGTCACCTGGTAGTGGAGCGCCTCAAAGGGAACAAAAAGATTGCTCCACCCCTTTTCAATTTTTGAAATTGCATATTCCTTATAAGCAGCTTTTTCCTGATACTTATCGATAGTCTGAAAGATTGAAAGCGCCAGACCAACAACTGCCACCCCGGCTGCAACACCGCCTATCCTGGTTACCCTTTTCAGGCCAATTTGGGTTTCATCCCATGTCTTCCCATGAATTGCCAAAAGAGCCGCGATAGCTGTAAGTGCATGCCCTAAAATAGAAATAGTCAGATCCATAAGCTCTCCCAGAAAAAGCTCAAATTTCAATATGCACTAAAAATCAAATCTTGGTATCACTATCTACCGATACCAGAAAATTTCAACACAGTAGATACACGCCACATTGCGAAAATCACCGCCAAACTATCTATTTTCATTAATGGGCAGGAACAAATAGAAAGATACACTTACTCAGAAAAGCTAATCAATAAGTTAAAATTACTATTTTTAGACTGGAGCCTTATAAGAAACCCAAAACAAAACAATCGTACCCATTTGAATTCACCTCATCGCACAGAATTAAATAGCAATATACGGAGCTTGTACTTTTCCTGTGGATTTAATTAGAAAGTAGGCAGCGCAATAAGGGGCTAAGGTTGACTCACAAGATAGCGCTTTACTAACTATACTATTTAAGTCAAATCCCCTGACTCCATACAATTAATAAATTTAAGGAGCCTCTGAATAACTCCATAATGCCTCTGCGGGTCTTGAAGGCTGCAGATGTTAGGCGCAGCTCGCCGCGAATGGCCTAGCCCTTTGCAAGAGCTGCAACGCAGCAGCTGTGGCCTTCAAGGCCCGCCCTTCGGGGCTTGCAGAGCGATTCACACTCCGCGTTGCAACTTCTTGAAAGGTCTAGACATTCCTGCGAAGCCGCGCCTTGATTGTGAACCGCTCTGCATGCCAGAGGTATCACGGAGTTATTCAGAGGCTCCTTAAAGGCCTATTATAACAACCGACCCCCAACTACCCGCCAAACATCTCCTTTGCGACCCAAAGGCTACTATTGGGAACCTTTTTAAAACTTGACCCTGAATAGCTAACTACTATAACTATTCACAAGGTTGTATAACACGCAGCATCTACTGACCAACTGGTATCCATATGATACATCTATTTATGCACGCGAATGTTAAGGACTTCAACGAATGGCACAGAGTGCTAGAAGAGTTTATGCCTATAGTGAAGCAAATGGGCGCTACAGCTACATCTGTATACCGAGAAATTGACAACCATCACAATGTAACAGTGATCCATGAGTTTCCTTCGAAGGAGCATGCTATCAAGTTTGTCAATAGTAGTGAGCTTGAAGAATCTAGAAAAAAGGCTGGCGTGCTTGTAACTCCAAAAATTTGGTATACAGAAAAATTATAATTATTCCTTATTATGGCATAAAAATTTATAAAGCGATCTTCACCCCCAATAGGCCTATCCATTCAAGGGGTGTATCTTGATCAATGGCTCTTCCTTTATAAATAAGCTGACTCTAGAGTATCCCTCCACTAACAGTACCCATATAACAATACTGATAATCCCTACCTTTAAAGTAACTTCATATACTTGACTGGCACATGATCAACCAGCCACACATTATTAGCAGAGCGATAAAAATCAAAACCATCTCGATGCATGGATTTAGCCTCCACCCTTAACAGTACGGGCTTGCCATACCTGGCCCCAACAGATCGAGCAACTGCCTCGGATTCTGACAGGTGAACATGATGCCTTTGCATTTTCTTCAGTCCTTGCGCGAGGATATCTTCAACAAAACGCTCTGCAGTGCCATGGAGAAGCGCACCTGGTGGCTCAAGGGGGCTTAAATGTAAATTAATATCTACAGAATGTCCCTGATTGGCTCTGATAGAAAGACCATCATCACTTATAGAAAACCGCTGCTTATCATTGGTTTCCACAACGACAGAAACCAAATCCCTGTTTAGCTCAAAGTCTACAGTTTTCTGAATCAACTCATCAACTGCCACCCATCCATTCTCATCCATAAACAAGCCGATGGCTTCAGGCTTATGCCTGAGCAGGTAGCTGAAGTATTTTGATATCCTGCTCAGCTCTCTACTGAATTCAGTATCTCTATTCAATTCTAATATTCCACAACTAAGAATATAACTCGAAATTTTATGATGGGACATTCACCTTGGCGAAAATGTACTCATCAAAATAAAAACCCCCTTTTTTTTACTGAGCAGCTTAAAGTCCCTTCATGCTTATACCCCGCCTTCTGTAAAACCTTCATTGATCCGACATTTCCGGAAAAGACAGAGGCATAAAGCCTGACAATATTTTGTGAAGAAAAAATCTCACGAGTAAACTGAGTCAAAGCAATAGTAGCAATTCCTCTCCCCCAAAATTCTCGCGCAACCCAATATCCAACCTCACCGGAGTGAGAATGCTCAAACAGCTGCTCGCGCATACTTATAATCCCGCAAAAGGCCCCTCTGTACTCTATTGCCTTTACAACCCCTTCCTTCTTACAACCTTTATCAACCCACCAAGCAGCATCTTCCAATGTATAAGGGTGAGGAATTCTCGATGACAAATACTTAAGCACAGACTCATCATTTAAGTACTCAACCAGTAGTGCTTCATCATTCTTTTCAATGTTTCTTAATTCAATCATTCGAACAAACCATCAATTCCCTAACCTATTACTGACACCCTTTCAATGAAAATCAATGCTTTTGAAAGCTAGGGTTCTCAGCTATCAACTCTTCCTACCTACTCTCCAATCAGCACAATAGCTTTTTATCTTCCTGCGACTGCCTCACAATTATTACTACATCTCAAAAATTTCAGCCATTATCAATTATAATCGACCCTATTTGTACGGAATGCTATCAATATGTACCCTCAACAACTCAACTTGGCAGTATGGGCCTCACTAGCCCCTGCTGCGTTGGTGTCTGCCCAGGAAGTAACTCAAACGGTAGAAGAAGTTGAAGTTATTGGTAGAGCCCAACAATTTTATCTGGACTCTCATACACAAGTTGGAACTAAAACTGACGCAGACTTATTGAATATTGCAATGTCTGCTCAAGTACTAAGTGAACAGCTTATTGAAGACCAGGCTGCCCGGGATATCACTGACTTGTACCGTTCCATCGCAGGAGTTAGTGAATTCAGCTATTCCGGAGTCACATTTCGGGGATTTCGAGACAATAAAAATATATTTTACGATGGAGTCCGCGGCGATCCCTATTCGGGGTTTAGTGTTCCTCAAGTATCAAATGTAGCGCGCATCGAGGTACTAAAAGGGCCATCCTCCGCCCTCTATGGCGGCGGTGAGCCCGGAGGGATGATTAACTACACCTCCAAGAGGCCAACCTTCGATGAGCGCCGTGAATTAACAGTCACCTCCGGAAGCGAATCGCTAAAAGGAGCTTCTGTCGAGCTAACAGGCGGTGTAATTGGAAATATCGCCTATCGTTTAGGAGGCTTCTATGAATCTCAAGATAGCTTTCGCAATAATGCGAACAGCGAGAACATTGAACTTGCCGGGGGACTACTATTTGACCTCTCAGCAGACACTCACCTGACGACCACCTTCGAGCACATAGAACAAAACCTAGGCGGTAACCGCTTGCGCGGCGTACCCGTTAATGATGACGGCAAATTCCTGGTAGATCCCTCCTACAACACCAACGAAAAATCTGATTATCAAAACCTAAAAGCCTTGGTTCTTCGAACTAAAGTCAAGCATAAGGTGACAGATAGCCTGAACTTTAACGCAACATTGCGTTACATGGAAAATGAAAGGGAGCAGGCTTATCACGAATCACGCGGTTGGGTAGACATCAATGGTGATGGAATGGCCAATGCTGAAGATGGAACCATCCGCCGTGAGTACCGCGATCAGTACCGGGCAAATGAAGAGCTGAGCCTTACTTTGGACTTTGTGTATGACACAGACATTTCAGGTATGAATCATCAGATTTTGCTTGGTGGTGACTATCATGATGTTGATACAAAATATGACTATTGGCGAGCGCGCCCTGGAGCAGACGGTGTTACAAACCTCAACATCTACGAACTCAACTACGGCATAACTGACCCGTCAACTTACAACCTTATCAATATGAATAAGGATGGTACGGCCAGCATCCGTACCAGCATTTATATCCAGGATACTGTGGAATTGACCAATCAGTGGTTCTGGATGCTAGGTGCGCGCCTTGATCAGTTCGATGAAACTGAAAAAGAAAGCGGCAATAGCTACAAAGATAATGATGCAAGCTACCGTACAGGCATCACTTATAAGCCCGTAGATACACTATCCCTCTATGCAAATTACTCCCAGAGCTTTAATCCGGTGAGCGCAGACGACTTTGAGGGCGGCGCTGAGGAGCTTGAACCCAGTACTGGCAGTCAAGTGGAGGTTGGTGTAAAGAAGGAATGGCTGGATGGGCGTATCCTGACCACTCTAGCCTTCTATCAGATAAAAAAAGCAAATATGGCCCAAAGTAACCCCGCCTATATCAGTGCCGATGAGACCCCGAATGAAGCCGAAATTATCAACCTCGGGCAGGTTCAAAGTGGTGGAAGCGAGTTCACCTTAGTCGGTGACATAACTGAGAGGCTAAGCATAACAGCTAATTATGCGTACAACGATACGTATATCGCTGAGGGTGACTCACGCAATGTGTCAGACTCAGGTCAGTTCGTAAATGCACCCAAACACCAAGCAGGCTTGTGGGCCCGCTATGACCTCAGCATCTGGGACTCAGCGTTTGCCATTGGTGCCGACTATGTGAGCGATCAAATAAGCTTCGATGATCAAAAAATAAAGGCCTACACTGTACTCGATGCCAGCTGGGCAACTCGCTGGGATGATATTCAGCTGAGTATTAACGTAAACAACCTTTTGAATAAAACGTATGCAGTGAGCGGTTTTAATGAGCGGCAAGGACATTTTCCCGGCCAACCACGAGAGCTGATCGCCCAGCTTTCCTATGACTTTTAGCAACCTAGTAATTTATCGTCAGCGGATTTCCACTGGCGATATCATCTTGTTTTATACAGGAAGGAAGTTCTTTGACGATACACTCACCAATATATCCCCGCAGATTTACCCACCTGTTCAGCCCCTCTTCTAAACTTAGATATTATGAAAACGACACTGATCCCCCAGATTGAATTTCTATTGGCAAATATTCAATCCGAGGTAGCACCTTCAATCAAGACGAGCACAGGCCGTATAAATTTCGATCGAACAATCTTTCCCTGACGCTATACAGGCAAAAACTACGATTAATCAAGTTGGTATTCAAGGTCGTAGTAATGAACTCCACCATCCATCTGAATAGACATTTTCCCAGAGAGTCCCACTAGTTCTCCAGTGCCAGAATCAGGCACAACCTCTAAAATAAGGAAGTCCTCTCCCTTCTTCATGGTCCCAAAGTGCTGTAAAACAAACGTGCCTCGCTTACCACCTAGAGTACCGGCAACTTGCTCTATGGCTACATACCCCGCAGATCCTTTTACAGGAGTCATTGCACTTAGCATTTCTCCTCGACTTTCTCCTGAAAGATCACCGTAAAAGACTTTATTAATTGACATACGCCCCAAGCTGTTTCCTTCACTACCTTTCGCATACGGATCCATCGGCTTTACAGTAACCTCGAACTTTCCTGAAATTTTCATATTTGCTCCTTTGCGAATTTAGATTGAAGTAGTACGTGTCTGGCTTTACCAGTAACAACTTAGGCTCTAAGGGAGTCTAAAGTGCTACTTATCGGTTTTCCATTTTAATATACAAAACTGTATATTTATACACCTAAGATGGCATAGTGAATGACTATGGGTTGAGATGTTTATGAAGGTGCGCAATTAACACTCAAAAGTACTAATGTCCATTAAGCGGTTAAGAGACATAAGCGAGAAATATTGGAACCCACCGAAGCAGTATGGGCTTTTAGCACTTCCAATCTCGTCGAGAAGATAGTTCATTATTATTTGGGACCAGGTGGAAATACGCTTGTCGATTCTACACAGAGAGAAATTAAAGAAATCGGTAAAACGGGATTACAAGAGTTCAGTGAAGCAAAGCCGAAATGACGATGCCCCCAAAACTATTTTGGAGGCTATGAGTTATTATTTTTTCTATACTAGTATTGGCAAAACGATAGATCGTAGATCTGTGGATTGATTAGCCCAAAACACTGACTGCCCAACTTATTAGCACCATTATTAGGTGTAATAAGCTAGGTATATCCCAGGAAACCAGCTTCCCTTCGTATAAAACGATCAACTACTTGGCGCAGTTGCCATAGGCGCCGGTACTAATACGTCTTCGCCATCACTATCTTCTTGAGGTTCAGTAAACCCAAAGTCCTCCAGTATTCCGTATAGTGCCGGTAGCACCAAAAGGATCAGAATAGTAGAACTGCTGATACCAAATACAATACTGGTAACAAGCGGCACCAACACCTGTGCCTGCAGACTGGTTTCAAATAACAGTGGCAACAGGCCTGCAACTGTGGTCAGTGAGGTAAGGAAGATGGCTCGGAAACGATCGCGGCTGGCTTGACTTGCCGCGCTATGCACATCCATTCCTTCACGCACTCGCCGCTTCACAAACTCCACTAACAATATTGAGTCATTGACCACAATTCCGGCGAGAGAGACAAAACCCATCATGCTTGGCATAGACATATTCTGCCCCATGATCAGATGCCCCCAGATAACACCAATCAGCGCCAAAGGAATAGCCACCAATACAATCAACGGCTCCACATAGCTGCGGAATTGCATGGATAGGAGAAGGTAGATACCAATGGCACCTATTAACAGGGCCCGACCAATGGACTTACCGGTAACCTCACTATTTTTCATTTCCCCTTGCATATCAACGCGCAATCCTGGGAACTCACGGGTAAGCTCAGACAGGAACTTCTCCTGGGTGTCACCTAGTACCTGTCCAGCATTCGCTTTCTCAGTGAAGACATCAGCAAACACACTCACTACCCGCTCGCCGTCAATACGTTGAATTCGCGCATACTCCCGATTCATTTCTATATCGGCAACGGCAATCAGCGGAACTCGTTGCTTGGTAGCTGGATGGATAATGACTAATTCATCGAAACGGCTCAGTGCACCGCGGGAATTTGCATCCATACGAACCTGAATCTCGTAGGTTTCCCCCCGATATTGAATTTCATCTATCTCCATCCCCTGGTAAGCAGCTCGCAACTGATTGGCGACATTGCTGGCATCCAGGCCGGAGGCATAGGAGCCTTCACGCATTTTGACGGTGAGTTGTGGCTTGCCGGGACGCAAGTCATCCACCACATTCACTACGCCGTCGTATCCACGCAACCAATTCTGCAAGCGAATGGACGCTGCCTTTAGCTGATCCAACTCCAAACCGGCAAGTCGCAAGTGGATAGCACGGCCGGCAGGGCCTAAGGCCGGTTCTTTGTAAAGAATAGCGATTGCCCCTGGTGTGTCGCCGGCGGCCTCACGCCAAGCATGGCGCAATTCATCCATGCTGGTATTGCGGCCTTCAGCGGCAAGCAGATCGACATTAATTGTGGCCACATGGGGCCCCGATTCAAAGGCATCTCCGTTAACTCCAAAAGTGACACTCGTATGGTTTACCAAAGGTGCTCTTTCATTTTCAGAAAACTCTGAGGCAACTTGATCCAACGTCTTCAACTGCTTATCGACTAATTTCTCCATATCGACCAAAGAAGTGCCTTGAGGCATTAAGATCCGAGCTTGCAATAAATCGCCCTCCAAGGTGGGAAACCCCTGAAACTTGACGATCCCCGATGTCATCAAACTAATAGTGACTAGGAACAAGCCAAATACACCCCCGACAAAGGCATAGCGATATTTAACAGCCCAATCCGCTGCGCGCCCCATATTTTCTCGCCAACCATCAAAACGTTTGGCAAAAGCCTGCTTCCAGGCAGGGGTGCGACTTTTATGCTCAAGGGCATGCCGCAAGTGTGCCGGCAAAATCAGGAAAGCTTCGATCAGACTAATGAGCAATACAGAAATCAATACAATGGGGAGCACCTTGAGGACCTGCCCCATATCCCCCTTAATAAAGATCAACCCCCCAAACACCATTACCGTAGTTGCGAATGAAGACAGTACTCCACGAGCCACTCGCTTGGTGCCATTGATAACCGCTTCCAACGGCGACCTTCCCTCACGGTGTTCACTGGCAATACTCTCCGATAACACAATGGCATCATCCATCAGGATACCAATGGCAATCAGCAGTCCTACCAGACTGATCATATTAATGGACACGCCCATGGCCGTGATCAGTGCAAACGAACCCAGGAATGAAACCGGCAAGCCCATGACCACCCAAAAGACATAGCGGCCACTGAAAAACAGATAGAGAGCCAGCGCTACCAAAATCAGGCCCTGCCAGGCGTTAGCCATAATCATCTGCAAGCGATCCGCAACGATAGAGGCGCTGTCTTGGGTTAGCGTGAGTTGCATACCCTCAGGCAGATTTTCATTTTCACGGTCGACAAAGTCGCGTACGGCTTCAAGCACACGCAAGCTATCATCCACACTATTCTTCTCGACATTGAGAAGCGCTGCACGATGGCCGTCAAAAGTAATTTTGTCTTCAGCCAGCTCAAAGTCATCGTAAATTTTTGCAATATCCCCAAGTCGAACTTCCGCTCCATCACCACCTTTAATCACCACCAGGTTTTCCAATTCTGCAACCGTGCGGCGCTCTTCGGTAAAACGCACCTGGTATTCTCGATCCGGCGTGGATACCTTGCCGGCGGGCATGTCGATCGCTTGCTGGTCAATAATATTGGCCAGGTCCATCACGCTGAGTCCGTACTGGCGCAAGTTATAATCTGAAACTTCAATCTGAAGCTGGTGGTCAGAAAAACCGGAAATGCGCACAATAGGAATAGCGGGATCGCGGAGTAATTCGCGGCGGTAGTGCTCCGCCAGCTGGTTTAATTGGGGCAAAGGAAGGTCAGCACTGATAGCAATACTAACCACCCCCTGAGTGCGGCCCAGTTCTTCGATCACCGGGCGCTCGCTTTCTGCAGGAAGCGAATCGATACTGTCTACTGCGGACTCCACATCAGCAACAAACTGGTCCATATCACCCGCTTCTTGCATCTTGAGGGTCATCAGGCCCAGATTATCTTTTGCCTCACACAATCGCTCATCAATAAAGCTGATTCCATCGGTGGCCTCCTCCAAGGGAAGACAAATACTATCTTCCACTTCGGCTGCCGCAGCGCCGGCATAAGGTACCGAAACCTGAACCTCAAACTTATCGATTTCCGGCATCGTTTCACGCTTCATGCTGGGCAGAACAAAAAGCCCGCTTAGCATCAGCGCAACCATCAATAAATTGGCCGCCGTTGGGTGACCGGCAAAATAACGTATCACTGCTGGGTACCTCTAGCACTCGCCGCAACGGATTGCTCATCACTGACGACGGAAACTGCCATTCCATTAATCGCAGGAATTACATCAGTCACAATAACCTGCTCACCGGGATTCAATCCCTCGCGGATCACAGTGGTGTCGCCTTGGTGGTAGTCAATCTGTACAGGGCGCACTCTTAGTTGACCATTTTGTACCAGATAGACCTTGCCTTCATGGAGGGCGCGGCGGGGTATAGCGAGTGCTGGTGCGGCGGGAGCCAATAACTCTACACGGGCATACATACCGCGAAATAGCGGTGGTTTTTCACCGGTCACCGCTTTGCCATAGGGGTCATCCACAGCTACAACAACGGAGAGTGTTCGACTGGTGCTATCCAGGGTTCCACCCAAGCGCACTACCCTCCCCTGCCACTCACTATTCCCCGGGCCACCCACCAGGGTGATCCGAGCTTCCAGCCCCAATAGCATCTTGGGTAGATCATCAGGAGTCGGATTGGAATCTATGTCAGGCCTTAAATTGCGCAAAAGTGGAGCCACATGAACCATAGGAAGCTCTGCTGCAATTTCTACTTGTGCAAGGCCGCTTGCATCAAATAAACGGGCATTGCCAGCAACATATTGGTTTTCTTCAACATGAACTTCGCCAATACGAGCATTAAATGGCAGGATCACCTGGGTGCGCTCCAGATTGTATTTACTGTCTCGTACCTGAGCTTCTGAGCGAGCTATCTGGGCTTCAATCACTTTGCGGCGGGTCGGGAAAAGGGAAAGCTGGCTGCTCTGGTTCTGCACTTCCTGGCGCAAGCGCAGCATATTTTGTTCTTCAGTATCTACGGTCGAGCGGGAGACGGTTCCCTTAGCAACTAACTTTTGTTTGCGAGCGAGTTCTTTCTCACCCAATTTGAGAGTGCGCTCGGCGATGCCCAAAGAGCGTTTACTATTAGCTTCTTCCACATCCAGCTCTTGCAAATTAGCGCGATTTGCAGCCAAGTCACTTTCAGCCTGCGCCAGGGCAAGCTGGTAGCTGGTATCATCGATCTTCAACACCAGTGTACCGGCAGAGATAATATTTCCCCGCTCCAATTCCGGAGCTGTATACACCACCCTACCACTGACTTCTGCATTGGCTTCCAGGAAAGTACTGGGTTTCACCTCACCATATGCAATGGCTTGAGCTCGCAGCGGTAACTCCTGCACTTTAATTGCGTCTACCACCGTTATAGGAGCCTCAATAGCATCGTGTTTAGGCTCACCTTTAGTGACGACCAATGCCATAGATATAAACACCCCCGCCGCTATCAAAGCTGGTAATGCCAGCCGGCGATTCATCAGCGCTTTCAAATGAGTCTTAATTTCCATTGCCGACTTCCTCGCCTTTGGTCACAGATTTATTGGAAACGCCACGGAGTAAGAGTTGAACGGTATGGTTAATCCATCTCTCCCGGTTTTCCTCCCCCAGAGCAAAACCGAACCCTTCCTTCAAGGGGTCGCCAGCGATGAAGGGAAAGGCAATCAGACTGATAAAAGAGACTGGCATCAGGTCAATATCCAGGTCCTCTCGCAACTGGCCGCTGGATTGGAGAATTCCCAGCAACCCGCGCAGCTTTGGCACCAGTTGTGAGGCTAACCTGTCAACAAAGAGTTCGCGCATTCGACCAGATTTGGAAGCCACTTCATCAGCAATCAGGCGCGGAATCCAGGGCTCCTTGATGTATAGGCGTATCATTCGACTCATTGCTTCTTTCAGCAACTCTAAAGAGGGCTCCCCTCCATCCAGCCCTGCACTAACAAACGCGGGGCCATACTGCATGATTTGGCTCCGAACCACCTCGATAATTAGCCCCTCCTTACCGCCAAAGTGGTAACTGATCATCGCAGAATTCACCCCTGCTCCCTGAGCAATCTCCCGAATCGAAATATCACGGAAGGCCTTATTCCGAAGTAGAGAGTAGGCTGAGTGCATAAGTGCCTCACGCACCTGGGATTCACGCTCAGGATCTTTTGGGCGCCCGCGGCCTCGAGTGGATGGATTGTCAGTCACAGGCATTTATCCTTAATTAATCAGTTGATTAATTAAATAGGAATTACACCCATGCAACAACCCCAAAATCCGACCAGTCAGTCAGGTTGTGCCGGGTTAATTTCTGATTCACAAGCTAAGCATCTCGGGACGCAATACGTGCCAATGATCAAGGGTTTGACGGGGCTAGCAAAATAGGTTGTAAAATTGACCTCCTGCAAGTGGCCACCTTTACTAAATTCAGCAGTACTTACCGGGAAAATTCCAACCACTTAGATTGGTACATTTTCAGGCCAAATATCCAAATTTCTACTTAAAGCGGCCTGAATGCGAAACCAGGAAAGCCATTCAGCTAGAGCAGAAGAAAAACGTCGCAATCTCATCCCCTTCCATGTCCAAACGCCAATCCCAACAAGACTTTATGTATAAATGATGAGTGATGAATAATTTTAACCTTTAGATAAAGCATTACTACAACCACCACCCTTCCCGGTGCTAGTATTAGGCCGTTTCAATATGAATCTTCTACAGACCCTATCTATTTCAAGAATAATTTAACCTTCAAAGGGCATATAACTTATGGTCAAGTATTTGGCTCTCATCTCATTTTTTCTTATGGCTACTTTCGCAAAGGCTACAGACCTTAAGAGTTCTCCCCTGGTAATTGGCGACTCAATTAGTTTTCAATCAAAGATATTAAAGGAGAAGCGCACCTTAAATGTCTACTTACCCGAGAGCTACCATCGTGAACCTAAAAGAAACTACCCTGTAATCTTTCTTTTAGATGGCTCCTTATCCGAAGACTTTATCCATATAGCGGGAGTGCTCCAATTCGGCTCATTCTCTTGGATTAATATGCTTCCAGAATCAATTCTTGTAGGCATAGAAAATATTGATAGAAAACGCGACTATACATTTCCATCCAAAATAGCTTTAGATCAAAAAGAATTTCCATCATCAGGCGGATCAAAGGAATTTATTGATTTTTTGGATAAAGAGGTTCAACCCATTATTGCGAGCAATTTCCGTACAAAAGAAAAGTCCACACTGATAGGTCAGTCTCTTGGAGGACTTGTAGCTACAGAAATTCTGTTAAAACATACGGACCTTTTCGACAACTATATTATTATCAGCCCAAGCTTATGGTGGAGTGGAGAATCTCTTCTGACAAGCATCCCTGAAGACTGCTGTGAGGACAAACAGATCTATATTGGAGTTGGAAAAGAGGGGGAAGTGATGGAGCGCCTAGCGCGAACACTATACAACAAGCTAGATAATAAGAAGAGCAACACAAAAATACACTTCGGCTACTTTGAACAACTAGACCATGGTGACACTCTGCATCTTGCTGTTTACGATGCGTTTGGAAAGCTGTTTTCAGACAAAGCCCCTAAAAACTAGAAACATTTTTCAATTTAAAACTGGTTGCTTTCGTTTCAGGAAATAGAATACAAAACCTGCGGGAGCAACACACCACTTACCTCACCATCAATCAAGTACACAATTACCATAGCGCTAAGTTTTATACACAAGTTTTTTCAGTTTTATTATAAAAATCAATGAGTTACAGTTTGTACGTTATAGGGGCTACAAATTTGGCTGGATAATTATGCAGGACTGGGTCAGGGACGAAGTGAAAAATCAGGTTATGGGTGATACACGATTGAATAAGCGCTTGTCCAATATTCTCAGTAATTTAAGTTCCGACCCAAAGGGTAGCATTCCCTGTGCAAACAAGTCTTGGGCAGAAACCTTTGCAGCCTATCGATTTATCGAAAATGATAAAGTCAGCTTTGACTCCATTATGAGTGGCCATAAATCAGCCACTCTTGAAAGAATCAAGGTTCAGCCAGTTGTTCTTATCCCTCAGGATACCACTTTCCTAAATTTTGCTACCGATTTAGAAAGCAAAGAAATGGGAACACTCCGACGCAAAGAGACTAATCAGCAGCTCCTACATACGTCTATCGCTATAACACCATCCAGAGATAATCTGGGCATTATTGAGGGTAGCATGTGGCAGCGAGATAAAGAATCTAGTGCTAATTCTCGCTATACCAAGTCGATACAAGATAAAGAGAGTCGACGCTGGTTAGACCATTATGAATCAGCTTGTGAGATACAAGAGCGCTGCCCTGAAACCACGATTGTGAGCATCGCGGATAGAGAGGGGGATATTCATGAGTGGTTTCAATTAGCTGAAGATCAAAATGAACAGCGGCGTGCAAGCTATATTGTTCGAGCCAAGGCTAATCGTAGTTTAGAGATCGAAGGAGAAGATACGACTTTACTTTGGGACTATATGACCAAGCAGAAGTCCATCGGGAAATACTCAGTAGGTATCCCCAAAAGGAATGGACAGCCAGAAAGGGAAGCTAAGGTCAGTGTATCCATTGCAGAAGTAAGATTGCAGGGAAAAGGAAAATCAAAGCGACCTCTTTCTCTCTACGCAGTCTTTGCTAAGGAATTAAGCCCACCAGAAGGGGAAAAAGGTATTGAATGGATGCTGCTGACCGATCTTGCAGTTGAGGACTTTAAGCAAGCGAGGATCATTATTGAGTGGTATCGAAGTCGATGGGAAATTGAAACCTATTTCCGAGTGGTGAAAGGCGGATGCCAGATAGAAAGTAATCGCTTTAGAACCGAGCAGCGAATGCTGAACTGTATTGCAATCTATATGATTATTGGGTGGCGTCTACACTCCATGACAACACGGGCACGAACGCTTCCTGATACGTCGTGTACGGAAATCTACTCTGAAAAAGAGTGGCGTATGATATGGATAATGCAAGCTAAAACCTCCCCACCAAATGAAGCTCCAAGTATGAGAGCTATAACGCGTATGCTGGCAGGACTTGGAGGCTTTCTGGGGCGGAGCGGCGATGGTGAGCCTGGAGTTAAAACCGTTTGGCAGGGGTACACTAAACTTCTCCATTATATGGAGGCAGCAGAGGCTTTAAATGGACTTAAATGATGTGTATAAAACACAGCCATAGCGTCAACCTCATTTCAGCGACGTTCTGAAAGAGAGGCGGTGTGACATTTACAGTAAACACCGCCAACACCCTACATTTTCTAAACCTACGTCAAAGCTGCACGACGGAAGTTGTACACAGCCACCTGAGACAGAATAAATAGTGTAAATGTCACTACCAAGCCAGTCAGCATTACTGGCTCGTAGCCCTCAACCAATACAGAAATAAGCCGCGAAGAACCATTAAATAGAAAGTACATCGAGGCAGGAAGTATTAATAACCACTCTTTGCGAAAGGCACCAATTGCCGTAATGATCGCTAAGCTAAGCGTGGGGGCACCGAGAGTACGTAGGTTAGTGAAACCGTAGTTAGTTGTGGCATCAAACCCTGCTGGACCATTAATAACTTCAGGGAAAAGCATGGTCACTAAGCCAGCCGAACCCAATATAAGTACAAATATACCGGAAAGTAATTGTGCGAAACGAATCATATTAAATATTCCATTTGGTTGATTAAATGAACAGAATGAGAACTCAAAGATCTCTAAGAAATTCCTTATCATCTCTGCGAGACCTCAACAGGCCCTTAGCTCGGATAACAGACCAAGGCAGTGCTACTAATTGACTGTATCAAGTTTCACTATTTTTGATTGCACAGGGGGCAGAGTGATTAGCCTTCAGGCTTCCAGCAAACATCAGCAAGTAATGAAAAGTGACTGGTTTATAGTCTTCAGCGGTATCAGCTATAGTTCGCCCTAGGAGGGTTCTAATCAAACCACCAGGACGATAACTAATGCTCGTCGGGCTAAACGCAAAACCAACATCACCATTAGCACCAGCAATGAGCATGTATTCATTCTTTAGCCCCTCAGTAACAAGAGGGTTTAAATATAACGACATATCGTGAGAAAAGTACGCTGTTAAGACAAGGACTAGATTAACCAGCAAGCCAACACTTTACTTGGAACATCCAGTCAAGGATTTGTACAAATCCGTCAAATCGCCTTTTTACGCATTTGGGAAGGGGCTACTTGATAGTGCTGTTTGAACACCCGGGAGAAGTAACTGAGCTCGTCAAAACCACACTCCAAAGCAACCTCAGTCAGGCTAAGATCGCTATTGAGAATCAACTGTTGTGCTTTCTCCATCCGTTTTGCGGTAATATATTTCGTAGCACTAATGCCATAGACTTGCTTAAATTTACGAGTAAATGTTGACTCGCTCATATGGCATAGAAAAGCTAGATCCGCCAGTTTCAGAGGGGTGTATAAGTGAGCTTGCACCACTTCCTGTAGTTTAGGTTGTTGCCTGATGAACAACTGCCCCAACATCTTCGCAACTCTTCCACTACGATCAAGTCTGGGGATAAGCTCTACTAATTCTCGAACCTTTAATACCACCAGTGGCTCACTGAATACTTCTGGCTGCTGGATATAGTCAATTATGCTACGCATATAATTGGAGAACAGTACAGATTCCTGCAGGCGCTCAGCCGAGGGGGCTGATTATTGGACTTATTATCCGCCTTAACAGAAGCCCTACTTTCGCCATTATTACCAAAGGCATCAGGCATACCACTTGGGTAGAGTCGCTGTAATAGCTCTGACGTTAGCCGAAAACCGATGAAATTAATTTCATTGTTTAGTCCATCTTCATGCCACTGATTAATAAAATTATCTGTCTTCATTAGCACAGTGGCACCTGGGCTCAAGGTAAGGGTTTCATCACCGCAAACCAGGGTTGAACAGCCACTGATAACGTAAACCAACCTTGCCTCATCAACCAAACGGTCTTGATAACTTAACGGTGCCCTGAATTTACGCTGACCAATTACCATTTTCCCTTGTATTTTAAATACAACTGATTCTTCACTATCTGGCATAAATTATTATCTTTATCAGGGACCTAGTCATTTGCAATAAAACATGAAGCATATCAACTTTTCAATCAGAGAAAACGACCAATCAGAAGTGATTGCCATAGCTTCTCTGACAGGGGACCAAGTTAAATCCAGGGACTATAAAGAACATGCTCTACAAAGAATCTTCTAAACCTAAGAGACTCAAAAGCCTCAGAAAGGAATAAAACAACTTAAGGAGCCACTGAACAACTTCGTGATACCTCTGGCATGCAGAGCGGTACAGTCAAGGCGCTGCTTCGCAGGAATGTCTAGACCTCTCAAGAAGTTGTTACACCACCGCGTTAACTTCCACCTTATTCCCTACTGGATCAAAAAATACCAATTGCCGTACATTGCGTCCGGGCACATCCATTAGGTGATTGGCGACTCCCAACGCATCCAGACGCTGCTTAACCGGCTCAAGCGCATCTGTACGGAAAGCTATGTGATCCAGGTAGGGTTTCTCAGGCTGGTCACCACTCACCTCACCGTCTATTAAATGCAAAATAGCCCTACCACTGCCATAGAGCCAAAATCCATTACGCTTGAAATTTGGCCTCTCACCCTCGGTCAGACCGAGAACCTGGGCATAGAAGTCCCGTACCCGCTTTAGGGTTTCCATAGGAGCAGTAATATTGACGTGGTCGAGTTCCATCTGTTTTCCCTAATTTACAAGGCACATCCTTGTGCCTGATTATCAGCAAGTCATCTATCTATAACTTACACAATACTCTTGTTCCGCAACTCTTCTACTTGCTCGTCACTTTTGCCAAGCATAGTCGCAATCACTTCCTCAGTGTGCTCACCCAATACTGGCGGCGCCTGGGTGTAGTCGAGTGCGGACTCGGAGAAGATTACAGGGTTGCGCACGGTCTTCACCTTTCCAGCTTCCGGATGATCCTGCTCAACCACCATACCCCGGGCCTGTACTTGAGGATCAGCAAAAACCTCCTCCAATGTATTAATAGGCCCACAGGGAACATGAGCATCACTAAGATGCTGGAGCCACCAAGCGGAATCGCGCTTACGAGTCGCAGCTTCAATCTGAGGCACCAATTCTTCACGGGCCATTACCCGCGCTGAGTTAGTCCCGTAGGCAGGATTTTCTGCCAGTTCTTCTACGCCCGCGATTCCGCAGAAGCGTTTAAACTGGTCATCATTACCCACTGCCAACATAAAATAGCCATCTTTTGAAGGGACTGCCTGGTAGGGGACTATATTGGGATGGCCGGTACCCTGTCGCTCAGGGCTTTTACCAGAGGTAAGGTAATTTTGGGCTTGGTTAGCCAACCATGAAACCTGGGTATCCAATAAGGCGAGGTCAATATGCTGGCCAACACCCGTATGCTGCCGGTGAACAATAGCTGCCAATACAGAAGATACCGCGTACATCCCTGTCATCAGGTCGGCTACGGCCACCCCCACCTTTTGCGGGCCCGCACCCGGTTGCCCTTCCGGCACACCGGTAATACTCATCAGACCACCCATTCCCTGGATCATCGCATCATAGCCTGCTCGATTTTTGTACGGGCCAGTTTGTCCAAAACCTGTAATCGAGCAGTAGATAACACCAGGATTGATCGCCTTGATGGACTCATAATCCAGGCCGTACTTTTTCAACCCATCTACTTTGTAGTTTTCAAGAAGAATATCGCATCGGGCTGCCATCTCCTTGATCAAGGCCTGGCCATCTTCAGTAGTGATATCTACGGTAACTGATTTTTTTCCGCGATTGGCACTTAGGTAGTAAGCGGCATCAGCAGTGTCATTTCCCTTCTCATCCTTTAGGTAGGGAGGACCCCAGTGGCGAGTGTCATCCCCTCGTTCCGGGCGCTCTACTTTAATAACCTCAGCCCCAAAATCAGCAAATACCTGCCCAGCCCAGGGTCCGGCGAGAATACGACTTAAATCGAGTACCTTTAAGTGTGCGAGTGGACCTGCCATAACTTCCTCATATCGCTTACTTGCGGGTTAACCGCATATTTTTGCGGCAGCCTAACAGATAATTTGTGCCCGTGCTTTGATTGGCCGGGTTAGGTATTCGTCATATACTTTACTGCGCAATAAAAATAAGGAGGCACAGCATGGCCGCAATAGAAGCGCAAAAATTTGAATCTTTTCGCGAGTTTTATCCATTCTACTTACAGGAACATAGCAACCTCACCTGTCGTCGGCTGCACTTCTTTGGTACCAGTCTGGTGTTCGCGACAATAATTGCGGCTGTAGTAACTTCCAATATGTTGTGGCTGGCAGTTACTCCTGTCGCGGGCTACGGGTTTGCATGGATCGGGCACTTTTTCTTTGAAAACAACCGCCCGGCAACCTTTAAGTATCCGTTCTACAGTTTTATCGGGGACTTTGTTATGTTTAAAGATATGCTGATCGGGCGAATCGACCGCTAAACAAACTATTTTTTATTGGCCGACAAACCGTATTTCCGCAATTTGTTGGCCACAGCGGTATGAGAAATACCCAGCTCCTTAGCCAGCTCCCTGGTTGAGGAGTGACCTTTGATAATGTCCGACAGCAACGCCCTCTCCAGTTGCTCCATGATTTCCTTATAGGTAAGTCCACGGCTCCAGTCCCGCCAGGGAAGTTCCGCCTTAACCATTAAATCCGGCACATCCGCACAACTGATCGACGCCGCCCCTCTAATCAAGCATTGACTGGATGCGGCCATTAAATAGTCCCTGAGGCCGTTGAAGTTATCCGGCCAGTCATGGAGTTTGATCAACTCCATCACCTCGCTATCAAAATTGAGCTCACTAGCCTCTGGAGACTCCTGGCGCATCAAAGTACTGGCATAGCGCGGCAGAACCGGTCGCATATTTCGCAACGGGGGCAAGGACATCGCTAACGACGAAAAGAGCTGCGCAAGTGGCGGCGCAATAGATTCCCTATCAATAGCGGTGGCCACCAATCTCAGCGATGCCGGCAAATTGCGGAGTTTTCTCAATAAATCAACTTGAGCTTCTGTTTTGAGAGTATGTATATCCTCAAGAATCAAAGTACCCGTTCGACGAAGATGTGAAGGCAGCTGCATAGTGCTGTCACGGGGGATAATTCGATAGCAATCAGCCCTTGAGGCCGATGGGGAGAGGTAATGCACCGCACAGGCAAACGTTGTCTTTCCTGTGCCCCGCTCACCCAGTATCAACAGAGGTGCACTGAGTTCAGATAAGTCCTGTAACTGGAGGCAACTCCTTCGACGCAAATCAAAATCCCACAACACCATCGGTCTTGGCAGCTCAGTGACAAACTCGCTGCTATCCCAAGGCTGTAAACGCAGTACCGCCCCAGCCAGTGAGTCAACCGCTCCGGGATTTCCCTCCAGAGTGATCGGGGACCAGTCCACACGAAAACTCTGCCCCCTTACCACCAGAGGCAGTCCGTAGCGAGGCACTGCAAAATCCCGCAGCAATTCTGCGACCTGCATAAGCGGCAGGAATCTCTGCAGCTGTAGACCAGGCACCTTGTCCAAGCTCACACCGAAAGCCCTTGCCGCTGCCAGATTGGCAGCGACCACCCTGCCCTCGCGATCCACACTAAGAACCGGATCAGTCACATGACTCAGCAAAGTGTCCAACTCGAAATGACGTCGCTCCAGAGGCAATAGAGAGATCCTCCGCACCCGCTTAACTCCAGGAACCTGGTGCAGGGACTTCTCGATAGTCTGGTATTGAGTGGCAAGCATCCCGGGCGCTATCAGATAGACCTTATCTCCACTGTCACCCCCGAGCTCACCAGAGGTCACATTTATCCGATATTTTCCGAAAATTTGCATTATTTCGTGCAAAATGCCGACACGATTTGCACAAGTAATCTCTACCCGCACAGCCTCACCTGTAAAGAAATGTTTACAGAAAGTGTAATTTGAACTACCCGGAAGACGCAATAGCTCGCCGCTACCTCTCCCCACCAAGGGCACGCCTAGCTAAAAATAGAGGTCGAAACATAACAACAACAGGTTCAGCGGCAGGTGCTGGGCACTGGGAATCAGCGAGAGCTACCGAGCCGCAGGAGAGACATTCATGAAGAAAGAAGCAAAGAAGGCAAGCAAGTACGTTGCCCGTGAGCCCAATGAAGACGGCTTTATCGAGTATACCGACCTTGAACACCAAACTTGGCAGCGTCTGATTGAACGCCAACTGGATGTCTTACCTGGCCGCGCCTGCGATGAATATATGCACGGCCTGGAGCTGTTGGACCTACCGAAAGACCGTATCCCCCAGCTCGAGGAAATCTCCAGCGTGCTGCGCAGGGAAACTGGCTGGGAAGTCGCCCGGGTTCCCGCCCTTATCGGCTTCGAAACCTTTTTCGGTCTTCTAGCGGATCGCAAATTCCCAGTTGCTACCTTTATACGCACTCCCGAAGAGTTTGATTATCTGCAGGAACCGGACATCTTCCACGAAATTTTTGGCCACTGCGCCATGCTCACCAACCCAGCATTTGCAAACTTCACGCAAAAATACGGACAACTGGGCCTTAAAGCCTCGCCTAAAGAGCGCGCCTATTTAGCCCGCCTCTATTGGTTTACAGTGGAGTTCGGCCTGCTGAACACCGACGATGGTTTGCGCATTTACGGTGGCGGCATTCTGTCTTCCCCGAAAGAGACACTCTACGCACTGAGTCACCAACCAGAGCGCTACGATTTAGACGCGGTTACCGCACTGCGCACCCCATATCGCATCGATATTGTTCAACCCATTTACTATGTTCTCAACAGCTTGCAACAGCTGCAGGAACTGACAGAAATTGACCTGATGGCCAAGGTCCGCGAGGCCATTGAGCTGGGACTATTCGAACCCCGCTTCCCACCCAAAGACGCAGCCTGATCTGCATTCAAGATTGGGCGGCCAACTTCCGCCCAATCTCACCTCTGCTAAAAAGCTCCCCCAGAAGCGTTGCACATCTAGGGAAATTCCACTACCAGCACTCTCCCCCTGAGCCTATCGTATCTGCAGTAGGTGTGATGGTAGTTCGATGACTTTCATCCAATAGCCCCCACACCCACTCGCCCAAATACCGTTAGGGGTAGCCAGGGAGGCAATGCAATCAGCGCAAGGACACAAAACCCCTACCTTATAGGGAGCGCATAGCACTATGTCCTCACTTGACGCGATTGATAGAAAACTTCTTGCGATTCTGCAATCTGACGTCAGCCTTTCGATCGAGGAGCTGGCGGAGCGTGTGGGCCTGACAAAAACCCCATGCTGGCGCAGGGTGCAGAAACTGGAAAAGAGCGGCATCATTCGACGCAAAGTCGCCTTGCTTAATGCCGAGATTTTAGGACTTCCGGTCTCAGTGTTTGCCCAGGTTAAAACTGACCAGCACACACCGGAGTGGGCCGACAACTTTGCCGAACATATGGCACAGTTGCCAGAGGTAGTGGCTTGCTACCGTATGGCAGGCGACTACGATTACCTGTTGCGAGTGGTAGTTAGCGATATCACTGCCTATGACCGCTTTTACAAGGAGTTAATCCGGCATGTCGGCATTAGCGATATTGTCTCCAACTTTGCCTTGGAACAGATCAAAAGCACTACCGAGTTACCGATTCCATCCGGTGAGTAAAGTCTCAGCGCAACCACTTGGTAGGCACATAGACCTTTCAGCTGTTCGCACATCTATGGATAATGGTTAAATCTCGCTCACACACAAGGATGGCCTGTGGCGGACAGCTCCCTTTTCCAATCATTCTTCTTGATCTTTAGTGGCGCAGCAATTGTTGCCTCACTGGCTCTTTTTGGACGACAACCGCTTCTGGTCGCTTACATCGCTCTCGGTGTTTTACTCGGCCCATCCGGCTTTGCAGTAATCGACAACCTGCGACTTCTATCTGATATGTCCAGCGTTGGGATTATCTTCCTGCTCTTCCTGTTGGGGCTGGACATGCAACCTCAAGCGCTGGTAGCTGTATTGCGCAAAGCTACATTTGTGGGGGTTGTAAGCTGTGCAATCTTCCTCGGCCTTGGCTTTGGCATAGGCTTGCTGTTTGGATTTACTACCGTTGAATCCTGGGTAATTGGCATGGCGCTGATGTTCTCTAGCACCATTATCGGTATCAAACTGCTTCCCACGACCGTACTTCACCACAAGCACCTGGGTGAACTTATGGTGGGACTTCTTCTTTTTCAGGACTTTGTGGCAATAGTCTGCCTAATGGTACTGCTGAGTGATAACACCGGTGACGAACAGATCTGGCAATTGGCTCTCTCCTTTGGATCGCTGCCACTGCTAATACTTTTTGCTTGGCTAATAGTAAAATATATTTTATTGCCACTTTTTACCCGCTTTGACCGCTTCCACGAATACGTATTCTTAATGGCACTTGGATGGTGCATGGGAATGGCAGAGCTGGCGGAAGTTGTTGGCCTTTCAAGAGAGATCGGCGCATTTATTGGTGGTATCACGCTGGCTGCCAGCCGGATTTCACAGTACATCGCCCTCAGCCTTAAACCTCTGCGAGACTTCTTCCTGATCCTGTTCTTTTTCAGCCTCGGAGCGCAATTCAAGCTGGCCATGCTGCCCGAAATTCTACTTCCTGCCCTGGTCACAGCCGCCGCAGTTCTGGTAATAAAACCCGTTGTATTTCACTTCCTGCTTGGAAATCGCAGTGAGCACAAAGTGCTCTCGTGGGATATTGGATTTCGACTTGGGCAAATTAGTGAATTTTCCCTGTTAATCGCTCTGCTCGCTTATACGCAAAACCTGATTGGCAGCGCAGCATCACATTTAATCCAGGCAACCGCGATTCTTACATTCCTGGTGTCGTCTTACATTGTTGTGATGAACTTTCCCAACCCCATTGCAATCAAGGATGAGCTGAGAAGAGACTAAACCTCTTAGCCTCTTCCAATAGAGCAGTTAAGTTAACCACCAGAATCAACCACAGTGACAAACAGTCGATCAAAGCTTAAACACTCTCTCTGCATTCTTATACAAGAAGAGTTCCGCAACCTCATCATCCAAATCCAGAAGGTGCATTTCCTTTAAGCACATCTCCGGTGTCAGCATGGGATAATTAGTCCCGAACATCACCTTATTCTTACCGTGAGACTTGATAAATGAAACCAACTCTCGGGGGTATCTTTTTGGCTTATAAGCAGAAGTATCTATGTAGACATTGGGAAACTTGGTCGCAAAAGCAATCATTTCATTGTGCCAAGGATACCCAATATGGCCGCAGACAATCTTTAGATCGGGAAAATCGAGAGCAATCCGCTCAATATGGGCAGGACGGCCAGAATCAGAGCTACGCAACGGCCCGGTAAGGCCCACTTGCAAACAAACTGGCACACCCAGCTCAACACAAGCCGCATATAGCGGATAATACAAAGGGTGAGTACAAGGCAACTCCCAGAGCCACTGCACAATGCGCAGCCCTTTAAAGTCATGTTCCAAAACGTACTTGCGCAGGGTTTGCACAGCCTCTACTGGCTTTCGCAAGTCCACTGATGCCAGACCGCAAAACCTGTCAGGATGAGTTAAAGTAAGATCCAGTACTTCATCGTTGCTAATCAAGGCCCCGCTCGGCCCATGCCAAGCAGAAATCAATGCCTTGGACACATCTGCCATATCCATAGCTGACAGGGTCCACTCAAGGGGCACTTCTTTAAAATCCTGCCCCATCCAGCGCTTCAAAGTATCAAAGAAAGGTTCAGCAAGAAAACGTTCTGTAGGATGCTGGGCCCAAACATCAATCACTTTCATGCTAGCAACTCCCTGCTATTGAAATCCTTAACCGGGAAGGAGAAGCACTTATCCCCCCTCTATTCTCTGGTAACACAAGTATTGCCAGTGAACAGCTACACCCTTTTAAAGAAGTGTTATTGACTACCTACTTGAGAGGCATCGCCACACTACTAAAGAAATCTCTTTCCTTAGAGAAGGAAAACGCTAAAGAGGTAACTTTGCCCATAACCCTATCACGGTCAACCAAGCCCCAATATCTCGAATCCAAGCTATCGTTGCGATGATCTCCCATGACAAAGTACTTACCTTCAGGGATCTCAATAGTCTTCCCAATGTATGGCAATGTCTTATTACCACTAAGCTTGAACTGATGCTCCCTGCCATCAATGACTTCCCTACCCAGGATGTCCGAGCCCACCCCACTTTCCAGGCGATACTCAAGCTGAGCTCCATTAACAAACACATTCGCCCCTTCAATACGTAAGCTATCATCAGGGACGCCTATTACACGCTTAACATATAGTTGATCAGTGTGAGGTGGCAAAAAGGTAATAACATCTCCTCTGGAAGGATTCCCCCATTGAGCAACCTGCTTATTGAAGAAAAATAAAGTTGGCCCATAACTCGTCTTATCTACCCACAAAAAGTCACCAGGATGAATAGTAGGCTCCATAGACCCACTTGGTACTGGAGACCAGTCGGCATACGCTGACTTGAAAAAGTACATAAGAAATAGAAACAATATTGCACCGCGGTTGTTTCTTACCGCACTCTTAAAACTATACCTGCTCATTCCCTAAACTCCTTTCCCAGGGTAACGCACCACTTAAAACTGATCACTCAGAAGTAACAGAACCTCTGAAAACTAAAAAATCAGCCTTTAGATTTCATTAGGTGGGACATTACCCTTATCAGAACGTTCGAAAAGGATCACCCTATTTGCAGCACATCCGTACCAAAAAAGGGAGCCATAAATATCAAAGGGCACTCGTATTACACGGTGTTTATAAACTCGGATAAAGCTCCAAAATCTTTTCCCTTAGCCAGCGATGAGCTGGATTTGTTGTCTGCGACTTATGCCAGGTGAGCTGAAGTACTACCTTTGGAAATGCCATTGGCAGTTTGAGCATACGTATGGGAAGCTCTTTATAATAGCTTGAAATCATCATTCTTGCTGGTACAACGCCAATTAAATCGGTTGTGCAAACCACATAGGGGAAAGACGAGAGGTGTGGGACTCGTAAACAAATATTACGCTGTAACTTTCTGGGCCTGGCTAGCCTTTCCATTGGAGAGCCCATAGGGTTTCCTCTTAATAGGGATACTTGTGGCAGCGATTGGAATTTTTTTTCACTGATTGTCTCACCCACATTTTTATTATGTTTGCTGACAATAATCACAAGCTCTTCTTCTGCGATAGGCTGGTTAACATAGCTGGGGGAATTGACTGGTAGGTAGTCAATGATTAGGTCTACTTCCCCATTACTCACCATTCTGGCTGTCATTTCTGACTCATCGGGGAGTACAGTAAGCCTTATGCCGGGTGCAAATTCTCGAAGCCATTTACAGAAGCCGGGGATCATCAGAGTTTCCACCACATCGGGCATAACGACGGAGAATTCCTGCTCTGCTTTCCGGTAATCAAAAGACGTTTGCTGGAAGCCTGAACGGACGGTGTTGAGTGCCTGGTGAATAGAGGGGTGCAGTACCAGTGCGCGTTCAGTGGGGCGCAATCCCCTAGCGGTCCGTATAAAAAGCTCATCTTCATAAGTAGCTCTCAACCGCTTGAGGGCAGCACTAACGGCCGGTTGGCTCATATGCAGTTTTACTGCAGCTCTGGTCAGGTTTCGCTCAATCATAAGTGCTTCAAAAACGGGAAGCAGATTTAAATCCAGTGATCTAAGGTGCGTAGACATTATCAACCTGATGAATAATGCATTTAATAATTATTTATTAGACGATACATGATGTCCCTGATTATATTTATCGTCAATAGCATGAAAAACCGTAAATACTATAAAAAGTCAGGTGAAATATGTCGAACATGCATGATACGGCGGCTTTCAGAGAGCAATATAGAGCCTATGCCCAAAGCCGCTATAGCGGCTGGTTCCATTTAGGGAGTATTCTACTGATCAGCCTAATCGGTGCTATTTACTGTAGTTTTCAGATAAGTGAGCTGAGGGCGCATGAACTGCTAATAATTCCACTGGGAATTCTTGCTTACAACGCTGTAGAGTATGCCGCCCATCGCTGGTCTGGGCATAATAAGTTGAGATTTACCAAACTGTTTTACAAGAGGCATACTGGCGATCACCACAGTTTCTTTTCTGCACCTTTGCTGTCTTTTGAATCAACTCGTGATTGGCGTATAGTACTGTTTCCAATCTATCTAACAGCTGTTATCACTTTTATTCTGGCACCACTTTGTGGTTTTTTTCTATCCTGGGTGGCTTCAGGTAATATGGGATATATCACAGCAGCAACCATGATATTAAATCACCTGGCTTATGAGCTAATGCATATCGGTTATCACCAGCCCAAGAGTCACTGGTTTCATAAAGTGCCAGTGTTTCGTGAGTTAGCCCACTTACACAGAATTCATCATCACCGTAAACTAATGAAAATTTATAATTTCAATTTAACTTTTCCGCTATTCGATCTTTTATTAGGCACTTTCTATTGGGAGCCGCAGGATTCCTTTGACGATTTTCGCGACTGATAGTTTGTAGATTACTTGTACCTTATTACGCACTAGGTTCTGCCTTTGATCTTGATCTTCTTCCTGTAATCTTGCCAGCATTAACTCTCGGATAATTGGCACTGGCGCATTACCAAAACTTAGAAACTCCTCATGGAAGACCTTGAGATCAAACTTTTCCCCAGGACAACGCACCACTAAACTGATTGCTCTATTTAAAGCACATCCGTACCAGAAAAAAGGGAGCCATAAATACCAAAAGGACAATTACATTATACAGCGTTGACTTGGCCAGCATTCTTA